>JANPPC010000022.1:0-9381 GCA_031428275.1 Bdellovibrio sp. | reverse complement strand
GAAAAAAGCAGCTCCAGCAAAAAAAGCAGCTCCAGCAAAAAAAGCGGCTCCAGCGAAAAAAGCTGCACCTGCAAAAAAAGCGGCTCCTGCTACTAAGCGTAAACCAAACGCAGCGTTCATGAAGGCTTTAACTCCTTCTACAACTTTAGCTGCAGTTGTTGGCGCGACACCTTTAGCTCGTACTGAAGTTGTTAAAAAATTATGGGCTTACATCAAGAAGAACGGTCTTCAAGATTCTAAGAACCGTCGCAACATCAATGCTGATGACAAATTGATGCCTATCTTCGGCAAAAAACAAGTTTCTATGTTCGAAATGACTAAACTTGTTTCTAAGCATTTAAAAGGTTAGTCACCCACGGTTAGTCACCCACGACTAATTGTTGCACCGAGCTTTAAAAGCCAGGTGATCAATTATAACTATATAAGTTATAGACCCCTTAAAGCTCATGTAGCCTTAAGGGGTTTTTTGTTTTAGTATCTTTCGCATGCCACAGAAGCCTTTAGATAAAGAAGAAATCGCAAAAATGCGCATTGCCTGCCGGATGGCGGCCGATGTTCTAAGCTATACAGGTAAATTGATCAAACCTGGCATGACCACTTTAGAAATTGACGAGATCGCCGACGACCGCACCAAAACCATTGGCGGTATATCGGCCTGTGTTGGCTACCATGGGTACCCGAAGGCCACCTGCATTTCTCCTAACCAAGTGGTTTGCCACGGCCTACCGGGCGAATACGTGATTCAAGATGGCGATATCGTGAACCTTGATGTGACCGTAAAAAAAGACGGCTTCTTCGGTGATAATTCAAAAACTTTTATGATTGGTGATGTTTCAAAAAATGCGAAAGACCTAGTTGATGCCGCCTACGAAGCGATGATGACGGGCATCAGGGCCATCACACCAAATGGTTGGACAGGCGACATTGGTTTTGAGACTAATAAATATGTTACTCGTCGTGGATACACCACCATCAAAGAAATTGGTGGGCACGGGATTGGCCGAGTCTTTCACGATGAACCTTTTGTGCCAGCCTACGGTAAAAAAAGTAAAGGCGAAAAGCTTCGACCGTGGACTTGTTTTACGGTTGAACCCATGGTGAACCAAGGCACCGACGAGTTCGTCGAACGCGCCATTCATGGATCGTCGATTAAGTATTACGAAACCGCCGATGGGTTGCTATCGGCTCAGTTCGAGCACACGATTCTACTGACTGATACGGGATACGAAATTTTAACTTTAGAGCCCTAATTATTAAATAAAAACGAAAGTAGTACCAAATGAGAAACTCAACGCAAGGGACTGACAAAATGGCTAAGAAAAATAAGCTTGTACCAATGGCGAAAGCAAAGACTCCGGTTAAAGTTGCAGTTAAGGCTGTGGCTAAAACTCAAAACCAAACGCGTGATTACGCGGTTGTAAAAGAAGCGATGGAAAATCCAGCGGTATTTGCTGAATTAGCTCGTTGGGGTCGTGAAGAAATTAAAATTGCCGAAAAAGAAATGCCAGGCTTAATGGCGTTACGTAAAGAATTTGGTAAAACTCAACCGTTAAAAGGCGCGCGCATTTCTGGCTGCCTTCACATGACAATTCAAACGGCCGTTCTTATTGAAACATTAACTTTCTTAGGCGCCGAAGTTCGTTGGTCATCTTGCAACATTTTTTCTACGCAAGATCACGCAGCCGTTGCAATGGCCGCAGCCGGCATTCCGGTATTTGCCTGGAAAGGTCTGAATGAAGAAGACTTTAACTGGTGTATCGAGCAAACCATCACGGGCTGGGGAGACAAAGGTTACAACCTGATCTTAGACGATGGCGGCGATTTAACGAACATGATGCACGAGCCACGCTTTGCTAAAGAACTTAAAAAAATCATCGGTATCTCTGAAGAAACAACAACGGGTGTTCATAACCTTGAAGTGATGTTACGCGACGGTCGATTAAAGTTACCTTCAATTAACGTAAACGATTCAGTTACTAAATCTAAATTCGACAATATGTACGGATGCCGCGAATCTTTAGCTGATGGCCTTAAGCGCGCGACCGACGTCATGATTGCGGGTAAAATCATCGTTGTTGCCGGTTACGGAGACGTTGGTAAAGGCTCAGCATTTTCAGTAAAAGGTTTAGGCGCACGAGTTTTGATTACTGAAGTTGATCCGATCTGTGCTTTACAAGCTGCGATGGAAGGCTTTCAAGTTGTGACGATGGAAGAAGCGGCACCGATCGCCGATATTTTTGTTACGGCAACGGGCTGCTGCGATATCATCACTGAAAAGCATTTCACGAAAATGAAAGACAATGCGATCGTTTGTAACATCGGTCACTTCGATATCGAAATCGACATGGCTTGGTTAAACAAAAATTCAAAACAACGTGAAGTAAAACCACAAGTTGACGTTCATACTTTGAAAAACGGAAAAGAAATCGTCGTTCTGGCAAAAGGCCGTTTAGTAAACCTTGGTTGTGGGACTGGTCACCCATCATTCGTGATGAGTAACTCGTTTACAAACCAAGTGTTAGCGCAAATGGAACTTTTCTTAAATCGCGAAACATATAAAAAAGTTGCGATCTACCGTTTACCGAAACACTTAGACGAAAAAGTAGCGGCGTTACACTTAGGCCAATTAGGCGTAAATTTAACGAAGCTATCAAGCAAGCAATCTAAATACTTAAGCTTAGATACAGATGGCCCATTCAAGCCAGATCACTACCGCTACTAGTTTTAACTAAAAAGGTTTTGATTATGAAAGCCCTGTCAAAAGACGGGGCTTTTTTTATTTAAAATCCGTAAGAGCCGGTCAAGAATACGACCGAATTATCTTCGTTTACGACAGCAAAATTAGAGTCTTGTCCGTTGGCTTTTAATGCCGCGCCCGCATTCGTGTGACCTAACGTCAACGAGAAGGCTTGCGTAAACGCGTAAGCGATCGTCTGAGTTAGCTCGAAGCCTTCACGGGTGCTATTTTGATAGCTGATACGAGTTTTGTGCACGTAAGAAATCGAAGCCGAGAAAGATTCAAGCCCGTAACCTAAAGTTAAACTTTGATTTGAAGAGTACTGCGAAAGAACGGCGCCATTCACATCTTCTTCGTATCGGTGAAAGTTTTTACCAATGTTTAAGCCAAGCGTAGCCGACAAACTTCCGGACGTACTAGAAACCTTTGGAGCTAAAGTTAAATTCACTCCGGCGATGAGGGCCGTTTGCATTTGGTCGAACTTGTTTGATTTTTTAGATACCGGAAATAACACGGTCGCACTCGGCGCCAAACTAAGTTTAAGCGTTTCAAAGTTGCCTAATTGAGCCGGGTTGTGAGCGTAAACCCCGTAAGCGTCATTGAAATCAGATTGATCTTCGTAATTGGCGCGCACGTTTTGATCGTAAGAAAGTACGCCGACGAATTGCCCGAAGCTTGCTTTGTAGCCTAGGCTGATTGCGTAGTTGATCCCGTCGTAGAAAGTGCCGTCTTTGCGGTCGTACAAACTGTTAATCTTGGTTAATGAAACGGAACCGCTGAATGGGCTTTCATAAGTGGTTTCTGATTTTTTTACTAATTGTTTTTTAGCCTTCGCGGCTTGAAAGCGATTAACGGTTTGCGAAGTGGATGGCTTCGCGCCCCCTGCAGAGGCCGGTGCGCTAACCGAAGTCGCCATGGCTTTAGCGGCGGGCTTCGCGGTTTGCGCAAGGCCCGGGCTAGCGGCGGCTAGAAGACTAAGGCTAAGAATAAAAGAGCGGCCCAAGTTTTTCAAAGTTTCAATCCTTTAGTATTCTGAAATTCTTCTTAATAAACTTAAGATTAATTCATACTGAGTTTGTAATTCGTCGTAGTCGTATATATCGTTTGATACAATGTCGCCCTTCTTAGGCTTGTTAGCTTCAATGTATTTTGCAGCCATGTCTTGGATCATTTTTAAGTTCAAGTTGTAGTTTTTATTATGCGGCACCATTTGCTCTTTCATGCGATCGGCTACGTTATAATAAAAACTAGCCCAGTGACTACTTTGCCCGCCAAATTCGTTGCCAGCATCAAACATAGGTAAAATCAGATCACGAGCAATTGCGGTTTCAGTCGCTAATAGTTTTTTCCAGTGAACGCGGTTCTTATCGTTATCTTTTTGATCTCTAGGACGAGAATAATTTGTATTATTCTTAGCTGGGTTAGCTTCGTCATCGATTACTAAGTGCATGAAGCGCATTAATTTAACGTAATCGACTTTTTCATCGTTACCTAATTCGCTTTGAGCAAGCTCGATCAAGTTCGAGAAAGTCTCGTCGGTTACCGGAACGGCAGCCGCAATTCGTGCCGGTAAAGTTTCTAACTTTTCAAGTAACTTAATGGCTTCTGTCGCATCGGCTTCAAGAACGACATAGCTATTTGTACCATCTGGTGCTAGTACTTTTTTTACGGCTCTTTCTAGAGTTTCTTTTTTATCAGTGTACTTCATTGCGAACTTTTTCTTACGTTTTCTTGTCGCAAATTCTTTTTCAGGAACTTCTAGACCGTCGTACATCACTGAAGACACTAAGTTATCGATATAGCGTTTATCGTTTTTAAACTTCTCTAAGAAAACACGATCTTTCTTTTGAACTAAAAGATCTGAAGACACACCCTTACTTAAACGGTCAGCAAGGTAAGTTAACATCTTATCGCGATTGTCTGGTTCATCCATAAAGTTTGGTAAGAATGCATTTTCTTCATACTTTTGTGATAATGCGGCACGAGCCGTTAAGACCATAACTGCAATATTTTTTTCAGGCATGAGGCCTATGATATCGAAAGGCTCTTTTGCGGCTTTTGCTTCCATGTTGTAACGAACATCTTCAAGTTCATAACCACTTTGAGTTGTTGGTACGAATCCGAATTTTTCTTTGATGTGGGCTACGGCATTCGCATCCATACAACTACGAATCATTTTACCGTCGGTCGCTTTTGTTGAATTGTAAACAGCTTTACGAACTTCACTGAACTCAATCGATGCCATTTCGCCATTACGTGTACCGATGCAGTATCTTGTCGGTAAAGTTGCGATTTGCATCGCGAACTTAAAGATTTCGTCAGCGGCTGGTTTGTATAAGTTGTACGTCGAAGCAAACTGTGGATCTTTATTCATTTGTTCTAACTTGATTGCGTATGACTTAGCGTCGTATTTCTCTAGATATTCATTACCTTGGCCTAAATAATCGACCAATTTGAATCTCCATTCGTCGTAGTAACGCTTTAAACCAACCCAGTAAGCTTGCACGCGGTAATTTGTTAAACGAGCCGGATCAATGCCCCACGCGCGATCGAAACGGTAGTTATAAGTCGCGATTGATGTGTTGTATTCTTGAATAATATTTTTAACGATTTCAAGCGGAGTCGTTCCCGAATCATGGCGGGCACACATTGGATCTTCGTTTAGTTCAACATCTTCGTCTGTGCAAAATTTGAATTTCTTTTCTTCGATGCCGCTTTTCTTTAAGTTATCAGCGATAGTTAACTTTGTATCTAAGGCAAGGGTTTTATCGTCACCTATTTCAACCGAATCGCCGTATCCGTATCGGATGGCGGCTACGTCATACTTGCCAACAGTGGTTAAGCGGTCTTCGCTAAAGCTTGGGTATTCCATGACGGATGAAGAGCGAACTTGTTCAGCCGTGCCTGATTCTTCTTTTGATAAGAAGTTGATCGCATCGGTCGAAGCGTAGAAGTTATGACGTAAACCGAAGTTGTGTCCGATTTCGTGTAACAAAGTACCGATCATTTTTTGCGGTAATAATTTTTCAGAACAAGATACGATTACTTTTGTTTCATTTTCGTCTTTGCCATTGGCTTTAATTTTTGCAACCAAGCCGTTTAATTCAGGGCAAAGTTTTTCAATTTCGTCGTTTAAGTGTTTTCCCGAAACGCCGAGGTCGAATTCGCGGCCCCAGTTTTTAGTTTTTTTAAGCATTGTCTTTGCGTCAGTTTTATTGGCCTCGATATCGATTAATTTCAACTGATTGCCAACCATCACCGGTAGCTTTTTTAGGAAGTAGTTTTGGCTAGAAGTGGCCGACGTCATTACTTTTTCGGCTGCGCCTGATTTTGAAATCGAAACGTTCGGCATGTATTCAGGTGGCACGACGAATAAAGTTGCGTCTTTTGTACGGCCTGATTTGTACAGTAGGTAATTACGAATGTGAGTCACTAATGCAGATTGAATCGTCGTTACGTGCATATTTGTCACGGCCGAGATAATTTCGCCCGTGTCTGGATCCGTAATCGATGGGCCGAAACCAAATAAATTTGTTTCGTTTGCCGTCGTGATTAAATTGATTTGATTATAACGTAAGTCACCAAGGCCAACGCGTTTTGAGGTGTCGGCTCTTATGTGTAAGGGTACGCCCGCTTTTTTGAAGGCGTCATCCCATTTTTTCATCGCTTCAGCGGCTACCGGTACTAACTTTTCGTCAGAACCTTGCGTGAAGTAGAATACCACTTCGCCGTTCGCCACGTTGAAACGGTTGATGAAAATATTTTTCTCTAGGTCATCTTTACGGTATTTTTCAAACATACCGCCGCCCGTGCGTTGAGTTGTAAAGAAACCGAATTTATCGAAGTCTTTTTCTAAATGTAATTTAGGTTTGTAAGCTTTACGGCCTTCGGCTTTTAAGAACGAATACTTAACGCGAACGTTGTAACGATCTTCTTGAACCGTGAAGCTGAAGTACTTGTCGTCAAGTTCTAGGTCAACTAGGCGAAATGTTCCACCGGTGATGCTTTGGCTTGTTAAACCTTCGTAATTAATTTTTAAATAGTCTTTTTTAGTCCAGTCTAAAGATTCAACTTCTTCTTCCATCATTTCGAAGTCTTTACCGCGCGGAACGGGGCGGTAAGCTTTCCAATCAACCGGTAACTTCAACATAACGGTTTGATTCAGTTCATCTGATTGGTCTAATTTTTTATCAACGTTGGTCGTCGTTGCACGCATTTCACGGTTGTTGAATGAAAAGCGAACTTTTGTAGATGGGTTTAATTCTTGGTCAGTTTGACTTAAAGTTTGACCGATCATTTCTTTATTTTGTTTATCAGTCGCGATGATTGTCTCAGCGTAGTACCATTCACCCTTAAAGTAGTCTTTAGGGAATACGTCTAACTTTTCTTGTAATTTATAGATCGTACGGGCATTACGATCTAACTTAATAAATTTAGCGTCTGATTTTTCACGCGCCGGCATTTCGATTAGTTTATTAGATTTCTCGTCATTCTGTTGAATGTTTTCTACGTTGTAGAAACCGCGAATCGGGTAGGCCACAAGTGGAACCGCTAATTGCGATGAATTTTCATTCTTTATTGCCCCAGGAATTTCTTTCGGGTGTAGGTTAGCTTTTTCAGCTAATTTATAAACGACTAGGTAATCGTTTGTAATGCGGTATTGAATTTTGTAACTGTCTGAATTATGGATGCGGCCGACGAAGGGTACGTCACCTAATAGGTCTGCGTCGGTTTTTACTTTAACCGGAGTCAGCTTCCAGTTGTTGAATTTACTTTTGGCTTCGATGTTTAAGCTTTTGCTGCTTAATACGTCTTCTTTGATTTTAATGGCAGTTGGATTGGTTGCGCCAATTTCGTCTAGGGTTTGAACATCAAAGATCTTATTGTCTAGATCAGCGATGGTGACTAGATCTTGTCCTTGGCCCTGAGTAAATGATTCTTCACGCTTTTTCGTACACGAGGTGAAAGCAACCACCATCGCTAAGATCAGCATGTGAACTTTTGTAGAACCGGCCTTTTGAAGACATTGAGTTAATCGCATATGTACTCCTAGTAAGTTCATATGTTTCAAGAAGCATGCGCTGTCTTATTCTGATAGGGGCGGGTAACTAGTTAATATGCTTCGTGAATTTGAATCGTGGAAACAATGCGTGCCAAGGTTTCATTGCTTGCGCGCGAAACGACATCGAAATTCAGGTGCCTGTAAAAACCCTGGTCATTCAAAATGAGACAGGGGCGTAGGCGAATAGCGATCTAATCGTGTTGGATAATTGGGGCTTATTTCTTTAAATAATCTAGGTAAAAACGAAGCTCACCAATGCTTTCACGGATATCGTCTAAAGCGCGGTGCGAGTTTTGTTTTTTGTATTCGATATTAAATTTGTTATTACAAATCACTTTCCATGAACTGACGTCAACCATGCGGTAATGCAGGCGTGAAGCTAAGACTTTAAAGTACTTATCAATAAATAAACGATCTTGCATAATTGAGTTACCGGCCAAAATCGGGCGCTTTTTTAAATCGCGCTGCGATTCAGGGAAGTGCTTATTGATAATGTCGACCAGCTTCGCTTCGACCATGTCAGGCTCCATACCGGTCGGTACCTTCGCCGTTAAGCCCGACTTACCGTGATGTTCGGTATTCCAGGCATCCATGTTGTCTAAGTAGCTTTGCGGCTGTTTGACGATCGTTTCAAAACTATCGAGCTCACGAAAATTCATATCGGTCACGATGCATGCGACTTCAATGATCACTTCTTTATTCACATCTAGGCCCGACATTTCCATATCAAGCCATAATAGGTTTTCTACTTTTTCGTAAGCCATGAAATTATTTAGTTTCTTCTTTTGTTACTTTGTATTCTTCACCGGCTGCGGTAATTGATTTCTTGGCTTCGTCTAAATCAATTTTTTTATCTTTTTTCGATACCAAAACAACTTTGCCGGTTTGCTTTTTCAAACTTGTAATTTGCACGTCGCAAGATTCGATATCGGCTTTTAGTTTTTCGTTCTTACAAACTTTTTCTGAGATCATGTGTTTGCAACCCGAACAGTGCATGCCCTCAACGGTCAAAGTTGTGGTTTCGGCAAAAGCGGTTGATCCGATTAAAGTTAACGCGATTAATACTGACTTCATAAAATCTCCTTTAGAAGTGGGTTAAAAATAGATTCAAATAAATGCAATTCAACTAGGGTAGCAAGGCGATAGCCCCGGGTCAGCTCATTTCATGCACGAATATCAGGCAAACATGAATTTCTAGTTGAAATTACGGCCCTTCGGCTATAACTTCGTTTCCACAAGTGTCTTCACTACGGAGAGGTAGTTAAGTTGGTTATAACGTCCGCCTGTCACGCGGAAGGCCGCGGGTTCGAGTCCCGTTCTCTCCGCCATTTTTCTAAATCAGTCACATTTTGAAATAGCGAAAATGGTTTTTTGAAGTCATATCGCAGACTTCCGTTTTCTATACGAGGGTTCGATAGTACCAAATTCACTAATTTACGTTTTTCGGTTCTACTCAATCAGAGGGGGAATCGCAGTTTCAAGTTAATGAAGTTTTCTAGTTCTATTTATTATTCCATTCCATCCACAAAGTGCAAGCACTCTTAATCTATAATTATTAAAATTCCTAAATCCAAAAGCACGT
>JANPPC010000021.1:0-47022 GCA_031428275.1 Bdellovibrio sp. | reverse complement strand
TAAAAATCCCAAATGGCAAAAACCAAAATCATTAATACAGTTACAAAAATAGCGTAGGTCGCTTTCTTAAAAATGACGTCCAAACTTCGAATTCTCAACGTAAAAAAATAATAGGAAAAAAAACAAAATCCTAAGAAACGGCCCAAATATATCAGGTCATACCAGCTTTGATTCCAAGCTGCAGAAGTAAAATGTAATAAAAATAGGCCTGCAAAAATGACCCATAAAAATAGCGACAATCTCGGAATTAATAGATTTCTAAAACTAACGATTAACGTTAAAGATGAGACTACATAAAATAATGTAAATTTAGCCGATACGTAGTTGGCATTTAAATACTTAGACCACGCTAAAGGTATAAAAAAGATAAATCCTAAAATAATTAAATTTAAAATCGAGTTCTCTTTAAAGAACTGTCGGACGGTCGAAATCATATCGTCAACTTACCCTTGTAAGTTAAGCGGTCGGTATCTTCGTCGCTCCATTGGTAATGGTGTATAGAGCCATTCGTAAAAATGTGATTCTCCCACTGTACGCCTGTACTAAACACAAAGGTCATAGCCCGCATAATCATACCATGAGAAAATACAGCAATTGATGAGCGGTTTGAATTCTGCGCGATCTCTAAAAAAACCTGTCGCAAACGATACATCATCTCGCGCTTTGATTCACCATTCGGAAAACGGTAATCAAGCAAACGTTCTTCATAAGAACGCCATTTGGCTAAGCTACCTTCACCGTACTTACTGTCAATTTCATCAATGGTCAGTCCCTCCGCTTCACCAATATTGGTTTCACGCAGGCGGTCTTCTTTTTGGATTGTTAGCTTTAGATCGGCGGTCGCAATTTCAGCGGTTTCGAAGGCTCTAGATAGCGAGCTTGCATAAGCAGATTCAATTTGCAGCTGTTGCATCACTGGCCGCAGGGCAGATGCTTGTTCGCGGCCCAGATCATTTAATTTAATATCAGTACGGCCTTGAAAGCGGCTGTTTTTATTCCAGTCCGTTTCACCGTGCCGTATGACGTAAATATTCTTTAATTTCAAAAACTATTTCTTCTTAGCTTTATTCATTCTTTTCTTTTTAGTAAGACGTTTAGCTTTATGACGAGCACTTTTATTTTTAGCTCCTGTTTTTTTTCCGCCAACTTTTAATGCCATGTGAACTCCCTTATGGTTTTGTTTTAAAACTTAATTGCTTATTTCTTAGTATTGCCTTGGTTTAATAAAGCTGCAAACGGATTATTGAAAGCCGGCTTCGGAGCTCCGCCGCCGTTTCCACGACTGTCGAAATTACGATTCTCACCACCGCGATTATCACGGTCGCGATTAAAACCACCGCTTTCACGAGGTTTAAATCCCCCTCCACCTGCATTCGGACGACCTGCTCCGCTATGAGATGGGCCGCCATGCGATGGGCCGCCATGCGAAGGTCTAGGGCCGCCGTTTCCGGCAGGGCGATTGCCACCAGCTTCTTTAATATCACGGAAAGATTTATGATCTGGTGCCGCTTCAAGTTTCATCGATAAAGCAATTTGATTCTTCGCTTGATCAACTTTTAAAACTTTAACCGTAACCTGATCGCCTGGGTTAACAACTTTACGAGGATCTTCCACGAACTTATGCGCTAGTTCAGAAATATGAACTAATCCGTCCTGGTGAACTCCGATATCAACAAAAGCGCCGAAATTAGTAACGTTCGTAACTAATCCTGGGCAAATCATTCCTTCAGTTAAATCTTTTACTTCAAAAATATCGTCGCGAAATTGAAATACTTTGAATGGATCTCGCGGATCGCGCCCTGGCTTTTCAAGTTCTTTAACTAAATCATCAAATGTGTATTCGCCAACGACGGCCGCCCACTTTGTACGAGATGCTAAAAGCTTTTTAGCTCCGTCGCCTGTTAATTCTTTCAATTCGGCACCCACATCTTGAGCCATATCACGAATTGCGCTGTAACGCTCAGGGTGAATACCGGTTGAATCCAAAAATACTTTACCGTTTAAAATTCTTAAGAAGCCCGCAGCCTGTTCGTAAATCTTTGCCGTAAAACGCGGAACTTTCATCAACTCAGATCGTTCAGTGAATAAACCGTTTTTCTTACGGTGCTCAGTGATCGCCGTTGCTAAGCCAGGACCTACGCCTGAGATATGCGATAATAAAGAAGCCGATGCCGTATTCACGTCAACGCCTACATTATTTACGCAACTTTCAACTACAGCTTCTAAGCCTTTTTTAAGTTGGGTTTGATTAACGTCATGTTGGTATTGGCCTACACCGATCGATTTCGGATCAACTTTAACAAGCTCTGCTAATGGATCCTGCAAGCGACGCGCGATCGAAATCGCACCTTTCACAGTTAAATCAAGATCCGGAAATTCAACTCGCGCGATATCACTTGCCGAATAAACCGAAGCACCTGATTCACTAACCATAATCACCGGGATTTCTTTATCTTTACCCAATTCTTTTAAAATCTTTTTCAAGAAAATTTCTGATTCACGTCCCGCAGTACCATTACCAACGGCGATCGCTTCAATTTTAATTTGCTTAGTTACTTCATTAATTAAAGTTTTACCTTTAGCTTCTGCGCCTTCACCTAGAATGTGCATCACAGTATGAGAAACGTAGTTACCCGCTTTATCGATTAAAGCGATCTTGCAGCCTGTGCGCAAACCTGGATCTACCCCCAGAATGCACTTATTTCCGTACGGAGAACCTAATAACACACGGCGCACATTTTCACTGAAAACTTTAATCGCGTGCTCGTCAGATTTTTCTTTTAATTTCGCGTGTACTTCATTTTTTACAGAAGGCACCACGTAGACATTCAAAGCCAAACGCGCTGACTCTTTTAGGTAGGTGCCAATCGCATTTTCAACATTTGTTGCATGACGCTCATAAGTTTTAAGTAACACTTCATCGTCAGCGGATAAGTCTAAGGTTAATTCTTCTTCTGTCCAACCACGCTTGATCGCCATATAACGATGCGATGCTTTTTCTTCTAGTAAATTCTTAACTGGCTCTATGTAGTCTTTCGAATACATTTCATATTTTGAATTCGGTTTATAGCCCTTAGCGGCCTTAACCGCGACCTTACCTTGCTCGAAATAATTTTTAACTACTTGCTCACGTAATCCCGGGTCATTAGCTATACGCTCCACGATAATATCTTGCGCCATCTTCAACGCATCATCGTAGGTAACAACCTTTTTATCAGAATTAATAAAGTTCTTCGCCTTGATTTCCATGGTCTCGGCGTCTTTAAGTAGGCCGTGCCCCATATCCCAGATCCAGTTAGCGAGCGGCTCTAGCCCAGCTTCGCGCGCAATCGTGGCTTTCGTTTTCTTTTTCTTTTTGAATGGCTTGTAAATCTCTTCAAGTTCGTTCAGATCCCAAGACACATCGATACGCTTTTGAATTTCGGCGGTTAAGTTCTTTTGCTCGCCAATTTCTTTTACTAAAAAAGCCTTACGCTTAACGATCTCTTGGTAAGTTTCATTGGCCTCGATGACGTTACGAATTTGAACTTCATCTAAATTACCTGTTTGCTCTTTACGGTAACGAGCAATAAACGGAACCGTTCCGCCCTCAGCTGCCAATAATAAAACGGCCGCTGCCGACTTCGGAGTAACACCCTGAACAAAACGAGACAAATAACCCTGTTGAGCTTGTTCCATTTTTAAATCCTTTTAATTTTTTTTGAATAATAAGTGCATGATAGAAATCGTTATTTATTATTTGTGTCGGTACATAATAAGGCCATGACTTGGATCGTATGGAGATACCCCAACGGTCACTCGGTCGCCAACGACAATGCGGATATTGAATCGACGCATTTTTCCACAAAGTTTGGCACCAATGACCACTTTGTTGGCTTCTAGTTCTACTTTATAGATACCACCCGCGAGTGCATCTACAACTTTTCCATCGAATTGTGCTAAATCATCTTTTGCCATGTGGGATGATACTAGGTTTATTCAAACGCCGAGGCAATTGAAAAAAAACTAAATCGCTCTATCCGATCCTTAGATGATTAAGCGCACAACGCAAGCATGCGGCGTCCGCTCCAACGGAGCAACTAGAGCGCAATCCCGCGGCAATTTCTAAAAATATTTTAAGCCTTATAGTTACTGATCAACATGCGAATACCGGTTTCAAACAAAACTTCAAGGCGATCATTTTCGTTTGTTAAAACAAAGCCCCAACCTAAAACTTTGTGCTGAATTGGAATCATTGTCGTGAAGGTCTCAGACATCTTATAAGTGACGGCTTTGTCTTTACCGTATTTTTTAAAGAGCTCAGCCCATTTAGCTTTTTCATCTGCTACGTTCCCGCGCTCGATCTTGACCGGCTTAGCTTTGCTTACTTTTTCAGCTTTAGCTGCGTCTTCACCACCCGAAGGATCTTCCATCATTGAAATGACGGTCTGGACCTTGGCTGGTGCGACCTTTTCTTCGACTGCGGCTTTTTTACCTTTAGCTTTCACAGCATTCGGCAAGGGGCTTGATGCCGGACTCTTAAGTGGAGCGACTTTCTCTTTAACGGCAGGCTTTACGGCCTTAACCTCTGGTTTTTTAGCTGGCTTTGCCTCTGGTTTTTTAACTGGCTTTACCTCTGATTTTTTAACCGGTTTTACCACAGTTTTTTTCAAGGGTTTCGCAGCCTTAACGGGCGCTGCTTTCTTTTTCGTTGCAGTTTTTTTGGCCATAAGAGTAAACCTCCACTTCTTTTACTTATATCCTGCACCGTTCGATGCACAAGTAAAATGGTGTGTTTTGTTTCGCGAGGCATTAGAATGCAAGAATGAAATCGATATCAACTCAGCAAATTTCCGACAGCGGGCTTCGCGACAATGAGCCATCGGTCTTGCATGTTCAACAGAAGTTCGAAACCAACTTCACAGAAGTATTACCGCCCGACTTGGCGAAACCGAGCAGTCTTGTTTTCGCCTCAAGTAAAAAACTATTCGACGAGGCTGCTGCTAAAAAAGTTAAAGGCTATATTTTAACCGACGCTACTTGGGCAGAAATAAAAGATCAGGTCATACCCGACATGGCAATCTGGACGATTGCCAGCATTCCGCACGCGATGAGCCTTGTTCTACCGTTATTTGACTTAAAAAAAGATTTTATTAACGTCGGCGCTCACCAGACGGCATCGATACATCCGACAGCTAAAGTATCTCCGACGGCCTCGATCGGCCCTTACTGTGTTATTGAAGCTCACGCGGAAGTCGGCGACGATACTTATTTAGCAGGACATGTATTCGTTGGAGCTTATTGCACAATCGGCGCGCGTTGCCACATCGGCGTTCACGTATCGATTGGCTCAGATGGCTTTGGTTTCTATTCTGATAAAAAAAATGTTCATCACAAAATTCCCCAAATTGGTCGTGTGGTTATTGAAGATGATTGTGAACTTGGGGCATTCAACTCCATTGATCGCGCCACTCTAACAGAAACTCGAATCAAAAAAGGCAACAAAACTGATAACTACTGTCACTTTGCCCACAACGTTATCGTTGGTGAAAATGGCCTGATGGCTTGCGCCTTTCGCGTGGCGGGCTCAACCCACATCGGAAAAAATATTTTAACAGCCGGGGCCGTTGATGTGAATGGCCATATTAAGATAGCAGACAACGTCATCCTTACGGCCCGAGCCGGAGTAACCGCGTCGATTCCTGAAGCCGGAGTTTATGGAGGCTTCCCGCTTGAAACACACAAAGAAAGCATCAAGACATTGATGTCGATCCCACAAATTAAAAAAATTAGAAAACAAGTTCGCCAAATCCTTAAACACCTTCAATTAAAAGAAGAGGAGTAATTTTATGTCATACGAATTTTACAAAATGATGCATCTATTAGGCTTGGTGCTTTTATTCTCGGGCCTCGTTGGATTATTAACGGTAAAAATGTCGGGAGGAAAAGTCGAAGGCTCTACGAAGTCTTTGGTTTACGCTTCTCACGGTTTAGGTTTAGTTCTGTTGCTCGTGGGCGGTTTCGGACTAGTGGCACGACTACAACTAGCCCAAAACATGCCAAGCTGGGTCTACGTTAAATTAGCCGTATGGCTATTTATGGGCGGAGCCATCGGTTTAGTAAAACGTAAAGGCCACATTGGCTGGCCTATATTTTTAACTTTAACTTTCGTCTTCTTGATTGCGACTTACTTCGCAGTGATGAAACCAACGTAGTCATTCACTTCGATTTTAATATTTACAAACGAGACTACGCTTGCAGACAACACCTTCAAAAAATAATTTTACTCAAGAAGAAACTCTGCAAGAGCTTGAAGCGATCTTAACCGGTCGCTGGGTCACCGATCTGGCAAATACCGCCGCTCTACTAAATTCAAGATTTTCAGATATTAACTGGTTAGGTTTTTATTTAACCGAAGAACCAGAAACTTTGTGGCTAGGCCCTTTTCAAGGATTAGCGGCCTGCACCACGATACCCTTTAACAAAGGTGTCTGCGGAGCCGCCGCTACACAAAAAAAAAGTATGCGCATCGCCGACGTCGATCAATTTCCCGGTCATATTGTGTGTGATTCAAGATCAAAATCAGAAGTTGTCGTGCCGATGATCATAGATAACAAAGTCATCGGCGTTTTAGATGTCGATTCGGTCTCGCTCAATCGCTTCTCAGAAGAAGATCAGATTTTTTTCGAGAAGGCCGTCCAGATTTTATTAAGTAGCTATAAGAAATAAAACCCTGGGTAAGAATACTTTTTAAGTAACCGTGGTTACTTAAAAAGCTTAGAATTTTTCTCCGATTCGCCCCTGCTTATAGATGCCCACGCATAGATACATTGATAACCCCAACAAGTAACCAGAGACTCTCTGAAAAAAAGATGGTGCTTAAGAGTTTTTGACACTCCTGTTTCGAATTCTTTAAATTCATTAACACATAAAGAATAATTTAACTGATCCTGCTTGTATTTATATTGCGTCCATTCAAATTGATCGAATGAATCTTTTAGTAATAATTGGGCGACGTCATCTTCCATTTGAAAAGCGGCCACTTCAGAGCCTAGCTCATCGCCCGAAAAATCAAGTTCAAACAAAGCGTGACCTAATTCGTGTGCTAAGCAAATTAAATTCCCGAATGTCGGCTGGCCATTTCCGCAAATGATATATCCGCTTTTAATCGGCAAGGTATAAAATTCTGGGGTTTGCAAATCAAGGCGCGATCTTTCAAGAATGACTGCGATGTCAGCTTGCCGCTCATGTGTTTTTAGTAGTTCGCTCAACCGTAACTTTAGGTTATTTTTTAATCTTCGTTTAAAAAAGGCAGGTGGCTTAAGTGTCGGAATTTGAAAAGGTTTTATATTTACATCGATTAAATCTGGTAGCAGATCTTGAAGTTGTCTCTGCATTGGCAAATGCCAATGGGCGCGAGCCAGTGAAACACGAATCCGTTCGCGGTAATCAAGAATGTTCTTTTCGATTTGATTCAATTGTCCCCAAAGCCATCTTTTAGGATGATAGCCAGTTTCTTGAAATGACCTGTTCATTAAATCAGTGGTGTAATAAATCAAACAAAGCTCCATTCAGTTAACAATGTTGTACGTTCAATATCTTTCATCACCGGAGCAACGCTGTGAAAAGATTTTTCCGAGAAAATCATCACAACCAAAGTATTAGCTTTGGGCTGAATAAGATTTTCTAATATAAAAGTATTATTTCGGTGACTCCAAACCTTTAACTCGCCGCCCATGCCGGAAACCCAATCTGTTAAATGCAAAAAAACACCCACGCTAAAACCACAATGACTATCAGTGTGACGATCAATGCCCTTAGTTATTCCACTCGTGCGACGTAGTTGCGGAATTGAATATTTGTTTCTTTCGACTTTTGAACCGGCTAGTTCACTTAAAAAATTTCTCATATCTTTGCCGATCACTTTACGAATAACTTGATGATCACAAATCATGCCGTATTGACCTGTGTGTTCCGAGCTTGATTCCCACTTGACCGATTTTAAAGCGCTTAACTTAACAGACTGATATTCTTCTGCAGAATAAAAGTCTTCTATGACATAATACGTATAGGGATCAGGATAAGATAAGATTTTCACTGATACCTCCTTGTTTTTGCATCACTTCCAAAATTTTAAGATTGATCAAATTATTTTTGAGCGCGGGTACGTAAAGCGTTGTTGAAAAATTAATTTCTTTCCACAGTTGGTCAACCTGTTCAACTGTGAAATGAAGTACAGTTGATGATTCTCTAATCGAATTAGCCGCCCTCACCAAAGCGATGGGATGATTTTTAGGGTAAAAATTTAAAAGGTAACTCTTCAATAAATCTAAACGGTTTCCATCGCGAAGCCCTTGGAAGTCTGCAATTGGATTTGCAACTGAGCAAACATGATAGAAAAAATGGTCACATTCCGTGTTAATTCTTTGTTCATACAAAAGAGCGCGATTGATATCGATAAGAGTAGTACCATTTTCAAGAATATCCAACTTAAGAACGTTTGTAATAACGTCGAAACTTGAAATACCTTCGAACACTTCGACTTGAATTTGCTGCCTATCACCCCATGCTTCTAAAGCCTTCGTCAAAAACACACCTAAACGCGGGTGTCCTGCAACGATAAAGCATACCAAATCGTACGCTTGTAAAGTTGCGATAATCGCCTTCATCATCTGCTTATAATTTTCGATATCTGATCGATCACTCCGATAAAAAGGATCTAAATTAACTAATTGATGCTCACCAGGCACATATTTCTTAATAGTCGCAGCTTCTGTCTCGATGTAGCAAATTGCTTGGCTAGTTTGAATTTCGGCTAATGCCGCTAAAGTAATTTCCGAAAACCTTTTGGTACCAACACCAACTATTGATAATTTTTTCATTCTCTTCCCCAGCAATCAGTTAGATTTCTAATAGCACTCTTTACTTCCACCTCTATTTCAATCGGGGTACCAAATGCAAAAGCCGTAGAATCGTTCTGGCATCTTTTATTCTCAAAAATTTCCGAGATCTAAGAAAACATTCTCGTATTTCGGACAAACTATTTGCGTAATCGATATTAAGAGGTTCTGAGGCTGGCACAAACCGGCACTTCTTTTGGAATAGAGATTATAAACAAACCAAGGAGAATGCATGAAAAACAGTTACGAATCAGAAATCAACACAAACGAAGAGATTCTTGATCTTAGCTTCAAGAACGATTTGGGCCCAAGCGTTGTTAGACGCCTACTTAATGTGATTCCAGTTGATATTGAAGCACTACTTAAAGAGCTGGATGAAGAAGTTTAGAAAGTATTGTTTTAGAGGGCCCAGATAATGGGCCCTTATTTATTTGCTCGCTATACTAACCGGAGAAAGCCATGAAATTCTATATCAAAACAAAAGCATTTTTTCATTTGTCAGTCGTTACATTTATTCAACAAGCCATGGTTGCAGGCTCAACATATTTTTTGATTAAGCTTACGTCATCGCAACATGATCAGCGCAGTTTCTTAATACAGTTATTCGGATTTTTATCATGCTTAACGCTAGTTTATTTTCCGGTTTCGTTACAAAAGTATTTTCAGGATAAATGGGTTTTATCGATACAAAAAAAATATTTAAACTTATTTCGTAAAAACTACTCCGGACGAATTGATCTTTTGGGAAGCTCAACGACTCAGAACGAAAAATTTGGATTTATGCAGCGAGAATCGTTTCATGTTATCGATCAAGTAACATTTTACTGGAGCGATCTTTTAACGACGACCCTGAACGTTATTTTGAATATAGCCGTGATTGGCGCAACGTTAGATAAATCTTTTATTTGCGCTTACTTCGCAAGTTTTATAATCTATGGATTTTTTGCTTACCTGTTTGCTAAGCCAATTAGAAAGTGGAGTACTGAAACTCAGAATAACCGCGTAGCTCATTCTAGTATCCTGGCGAAATGTTGGACTACATTATTAATTGGGAATTCAGCAAATACAGAAAATCTTTACAAATTAGAAAGCCGTCGCTTTGAAGAATTAAATTCAAGCGTATTACGCAATCGACGAAAAACAGAGGCCGTTCAACTACTCATCACTTTAGTAACGATGGTTCCCGTTATTGGATTATTAATTTACCTAATGATTAAGGGACTAGAAAATCCGCTGATCTTACTACCTTTAATTGCCACCCTACACCGGCAAGTTCAAATTGTTCAACACATTGAAGTGGTGGGCACACTGGGCCTGCAATATCATTCAATGTCGGCTCTGCTAGACGGATTTTTTTCAAGTGTCCAGGCTCCAGAAAAACAATCCCTCGATCACAGAATAAGACAAGAGCAGCTTCAATTTTCAGATTTAAATGGGCGGACTTTAGTAACAGGTCCTAATGGCGCAGGTAAATCAACCTGGTTAAAAATTAAAAAACAGCAGCTAGGAAATCAAGCCGTTTACGTGCCCGCCAATATGGAAATTTTCTTTTCTGAAATCAATGATGAAATGTCGACGGGCCAAAAAGCAATGGCTATTTTAGAACATATCGAAGCTGAAAATTCAAAAGATAAGGTTTTTCTATTAGACGAATGGGACGCAAATTTAGATCTTGCGAATCGCGAAATTTTTAGCGCGGTGATTCAAACGATTGCCGAATCAAATACAGTTTACGAGGTTCGACATAATGCCTAAGCCGATAGGATTTATTCTCGCAAATTACAACGTTGTAAATAAATAGAAAAAATGGGGTGACCAACGGGGTTTGAACCTTCGACAAGCGGAAAAGAGGCCCGCCAGCGATTGCCGGCGGGTTTTGAAGCTAATCTTGCATACCCGTCGGCTTAAAGGCCGTCTCGCGAAGCTTGTTCAACGGAGTCTTACGATGACTACCCTCGTACATTTCATATTTCAAGAAGCGGCATTCGATATTACCGTTGAATACAAAGTGACGACGAGTTGATTTTAACTTCATTTCTTTAAGTAAATCAGCATTACCCGATAAGACCCAAGCTTCGCAGCCGTTAAATCGATGCTTCAAAGTAAAACCTAAATCACGATAGACGTCTTTCAAGTTATCTTCATCACCAATACGTGAGCCGTATGGCGGGTTACAAATCACCATACATTTTTCTTCAGGCGGTAAAGCCGTCGAAACTGGAGTGTTTTTAAATTCGATAAATTCAGCAACACCCGCGTTTTTTGCATTACGCTTAGCTACGTCTAAAACTTTCTTGTCTATGTCGTTACCATAGAATTTAAAATCTAATTCTTCAATTTCAGCTGCGGTCGCTTCATCGATCACACGGTTCCAAGCTTCTTGATCGAAATCTTTTAAATTAAAAAATCCGAATTTCTTACGTTGCATACCCGGCGCAATATTCATTGCCATCATCGCTGCTTCAATTAGTAAAGTACCAGAACCGCAGAATAAATCGACCAGCGCAGTTTTTTTATCCCAACCTGATAAACCAATTAAGCCCGCCGCTAAATTTTCTTTTAACGGAGCTTCACCCGTGGCTTGACGATAGCCACGCATAAATAATGAATCACCTGAAGTATCTAGCGAAACCGAGAACTGATCTTTCACGCCGCGCACGTGAATACGCAAATGCGGGTTCTTAGAATCAACGTCGGGGCGCACGCCAAATTTATCTCTGAATTGATCAACGATCGCATCTTTAATTTTCATCGCCACGAAACGTTGATCGTGCAACATACAATCTTTAACCACGACGTCGATTGCTAAAGTTTGCGTTGGATCAATATATTTTGTGAAATCATGTTTACGGATATGATTGTAAAGCTCATCATTTTGATAAGCCGGAAAATCTAATAGTGGTTTTAAAATGCGACTTGCGTAACGGGAATTTAGATTGGCTTTGTAACAGCCTTCCCAGTTTGATTCGAACATCACTCCGCCGGAAGTTTTCTCCCAGGTCTCGAATCCCATTTCTTGTAATTCTTGTTCAACGATTTCGGCCATACCCTTTGGGCATGAGGCATAAAACTGTGGCATCGGTACTCCCTTTTGTTTGTACCGAAACCCAGTTCCATAGCGCTAAGTTTCGGTGTATTTAGGTCCGCCCCCGCCTTCGGGAACAGTCCATTCGATATTTTCGAGTGGGCACTTTATATCACAAGTTTTACAATGAATACAGTTCGTATAATTAACCTGTAAATCTAACTTACCTGCCTCAGTTTTCGAAGGTAGCATCTCATAAACGCGAGCTGGGCAAAAATGCGTGCACGGAGACTTATACTTCGGCTCGCAAACCGTACGGCAAATATCGTTATCACCAACTAATAAATGGTTCGGGGAATCTTCGTCGTGCATCGTTCCCGTCAGGTATACACTGTCTAGTTTATTCATGGCTAAGTGGCCCTCAACCGCCGGTAACAAGTTCTCTGGCGCTACCGGCTTATCTTTTGGTCCCTCGGTACCCCAAACATCTTTAACACTCTGTGTGGTTTTAGCATCTTCATGCGACTTCATTCCATCGAATAATCCGCGTCCGCCCGTGATCTCTTGTAAAGCGATCAGAGGTAACGAGGCAAAGACGCCCTTACTTAAAGTTTGGTGAAAGTTCCGAACGCGGTACAATTCTTTACCCACATAACTCGATTTCACTAGTTCCGGGTAAGCATTTAAAACTTGCGCAGACGAGTCTTGCTTAATAATAGCCTGCAATGCCACGTCAGCGGCTTGCATACCAGACTTCATTGCCAAGTGAATTCCCTTCAGCTTTTGCACGTCAACCATGCTGGCCGAGTCACCCACGACCATAAAGCCATTACCATAAAGCTTAGGCATCGAATACCAACCGCCCGCCGGCAAAGTTTTACCGCCGTACGAAACAACTTTTCCGCCCTTGATCATATTTGCTATGAACGGATGATTCTTTAATTTTTGTAACTCACGGTGCGGGTCTAATAAGGGATCTTTAGAATCTAAGTAAGCCACTAGGCCTAAAATAATTTTATCGCCTGGAATCGTATAAATGAAAGTTCCGCCGATACTTTTATTTAGCGGATAACCTAAAGTATGAATAACTGTTCCAGCCTCAACCGTACCAGCTGGCATCTGAATAATTTCTTTCACGCCTTCTTCAAAAGTTTCAGGATTTCGGCCTTCACGTAAATTCAATTTCGCAGAAACTTTTTGAAATAAACTTCCGCGAGTCCCCTCAGCAAAAATAGTGGTCTTTGCTTTTAAAATCAAACCTGGCTCAAAATTCGCTTTCGGGTTACCGTCTTTATCACGGCCTTTGTCGCCGGTACGAACCCCAACAACCTTATCGCCCTCATACAAAGCTTCAACAGCCGCAAAGCCCGGGAAGATATTGATCCCCTTCGCTTCACACTGCGAACCTAACCATCTATTGAACTTTGATAACGAAATAATGTATTTACCAATGTTATGAAAAGGCGGCGGAGTAATCGGCAATTTAAATGATGAATTATCACTTAGATAATAAACCGCATCTTTTTTAACTTCAGAATCTAACGGACAGCCCAATTCTAAAAAGTTCGGAATTAATTCTTTTAACGCCTCCGGATTTAAAACCGCACCAGAAAAACTATGCGCACCCACTTCTGGGCCTTTTTCTAAAACCACGATCATTTGCTCAGGGATTGCGTCACCCTGAATTTTTCCATCAGCGACCGCCTGGTTGTGCTTTTCAATTTCAGTTGCTAGTCGGTAAGCGCAAGATAAACCGGCCGCGCCGCCGCCCACGATTAAAACATCTACGTCCATCGTATCGCGAGTTACGCCTTCAGGTAATGAATCATTTATTGCCATCTGTTACTCCAAAATCAAATTAGTTTTGAATCTTTGTGATATTAAACTTAAAGCCTATGAACAATTAACTTTCAAATCTCTTTGGTCGTATGGCCGACCACTTCTTAGAAGCCTTCGTTTGTCTGTTCACTCTTGTTTTTTTGGTCCTTAGTAGGAAGCTGTTGAACTTTTAAATCTTCTTCATCGGCCCCACCGGCATACTGTCGACCTCGTGCACGTTGGGACGATTCTGAATCTTCGTTCGCAGCAGCAGAAAAAGATAAAAGTAAAATAGCAAAACTAAGAAGGTAAGCGCTTAATTTTTTCATACCTTAAAGTTAGACCTTATTCAGCGCAAAATAAAGCTTTAAGATTTTAGCTTCCGAGTTGGGCCATTTAAAACAGAAATAGTTCTACAGACGTCGATGATTTTTCATCGGAATTTGGCCCCGCACAGCTTCAATTTCAGATTTCTGAATATCGACAAACACGATGCCGGTATCTGCAACTTTTTGTTGAATGATTTGCCCCCACGGATCAATAGCCATCGTATGTCCGAAAGTCTCTCGAGAAGATCCCGTAACGGGGCTGACGTGCCTTCCAGACTGAGCCGGAGCCAATATGTAGCACTGCGACTCAATCGCACGAGCACGCAATAGCACTTCCCAGTGAGCCTGACCTGTTTTGACCAAAAAAGCGGCTGGAATCAAAATCGCGTCAACCTGCTCTTTAGCATAGAAATTATAAAGCTCAGAAAAACGAATATCGTAACAAATCGAACTGCCAAACTTAAAGCCTTTGTATTCAAAAATCGTCGGTTTTGAGCCGTTTGCAAAAGTATCAGACTCACGAATTGGATTTTGATTCACCAGGGTAATATCGAACAAATGAATTTTACGATATAAAATCATAATCTGCTTGTCGGGCTGAATGAAAACCGAAGCATTAAAAACTTTTTTGTCTTCATCTTCGATGGCTGTAGTTAAGTGAAATGCCATTCGCGTTCGATCAGAAATTTTCTGCAAATCAACAAAAATCAAATCATCAAGACGAAGCGACACAACTTTTGCCTCAGTCTCTAAGCGAAAATATAAACTGTTTTCAGGAAAAATAATCAAAGCGGGTTTTTCAGCCGTTGCTAACTCAATTAAATTTAGGATATTTTCAAAATTTTCTTTTAAATTATCAATAGAGTTAAGCTGAGCCAAACCGATTTTCATGTAACGACCTTTATCTAAGTCTAGTTATCTAATTCGAGGATAGATATCTGCGGCACGGCCATACACTTAAATCCGCCTTCTTCTATATTCTGACGCACACTCTGCAACACCCCTTCGCACGAAGCAAAGTAAGTGGCCGAACTGACAACCTGAAGGTAACCTTCTTTTGAGTAAAGAGTTTTGCATTTTCCGTTATCAAGCTTGTAGGCCCGTAACCACCGAACGCTCTTTTCACGCCTGCAGAGTAAAAAAATGTCGCTAGCTTCTGATTCGGAAGACAAACTAACATCTTGCGACGTAGACACTGCTGAAGCACGCCCCGTCTGACTCCAACTTATTGGAGTAGAGACTAACATAAACACAAAAATAAAAAGGCCATTTGAAAACATGCTTTATTTTCAAATGGCCTTGAGTTTTAATCCATATTTTTTAATCATTGATCGAGCTAACCCGACCAATCTTAGACTTAGACTAGTCTAAAGAAATAACTAATTACTTAGATTTAGCAGATGTTTTTTTAGTAGCTGTCTTTTTTTCTTTAGTCGCTTTAGCAACTTTAGCTTCAACTAACTTTACGTTTGAATAATCGATGAAGCCTTCTTTTTTAAGTAAGCCATCTTTTTTATCGTAGTGAGTTTGAATCTTTACGCCTTGAATTTTGATTTTCATAGCGGTTGGAGAAACTTGAATAACTGGACCTTTTTTGCCTTTATCGCTACCAGCAATAACTTGTACAGTGTCGCCTTTTTTGATTTTTAATTTCATTTTAATCTCCTACGCTTTTTTCTTAGCAGTCATCTTGCGGCGAATGCGTGTTTTAATTTCCATAGCACGCTTTGAAAGCGTTCCGTCATTTTGACTCATAATGAAAGCGTCAAAACCACCACCGTGTTCCATATCGCGGATTGCGCTAGTCGCTACGTACAAACGAACCATTTGGTTCAATGTTGTGCTAAATATGCGCTTTCTTTGAACATTTGGAAGCGCTGTGCTTTTAGTTTTAATGTTCGAGTGGCTCACCAAGTTTTTAACTACGGTGCATTTTCCTGTAATTTCACAACGGCTCATGACGGTCTCCTCAGTCTTCGGCGGTCTTCTTAATAACTTCTATATATACATAAGTAGTTTGACCTACTTCAAAGGGTTTTGGAGGTGCTTAAGTACAGTGCCTTAATTAAGACAAATATTTATCTTCCAAAACCGAGCTTTCTGGTATATTCAGATATTCTTCAATTGGCAAGAGGTTTAGAATGGAAAAAGAAATGAATCGTGATGGTGGTCGTGGCAACAGAGATGAAGGCCGCGGCGGTAGAGATGATAACAGCGGTCGCGAAGGCCGTAAAAGCAACGTTCGTAGCAAGTACAGAACTGAGTACGCTGGCGATCACAACTTCGATTATAAAGATCCAGCATCTTTAACTCGTTTCGTTGGCGACGCGGGTAAAATTACTCCAGCTCGTATTTCTAAATTAAGCTTATCTCAACAGAAGCAAGTTTCTTCTGCTGTTAAAAAGTCTCGTAATTTAGCATTATTACCTTCTGGTACTGACGCTTACGATACTTCACCTAGACCAGAACTAATTAGTCCTGTTCCATTTGAAGCTTAGTTAATTTCAGATTATATTGATCGGGATTGTTGTTCCTAACGGTAAGCCGGCTATGAAGTCGGCTTTTTTAGTATCTGCTATATATTTGCAGCTATACGCAATCTTCGCTCTCAAAACTAATTAAATTCGGTTAAGGTCCAATTTCACGAGCCATGTCTGCTTGGCGGCGTTTACGCTCCAATATCCAAGAGTTATAAAAACACGAAACCATGACGATTAAATAAAAGAAATTCGAAGTCTTATGCAGGTTCACCGCAGGCATTCCCAGTAAAGTCAAAGTACTGAAATCTTCACCCCAATGAATCACTCGTAATAAAAATATCGGTAGTGCTGCAGCTACCAAAAAAAGAGCTAAGGCAAATATATGCACCTTACTTTTTTTCTCCGCACGCATTTCTAAGAAAAGAAATAGCGATGGCCAAATAATAAAACCTGCGCCGGCAAAAATAGCTGCAATCTGCCGATCCGGAATAAACTTAAAGAATACGATTACACAAACAGCCCACAATAAAAAAACCGCTAACTGATTTCGATACTTATTCATTTTCATAAATTCTACTTTCTAAGAATGTTTCTTCATTAGAAGACAAAAAAATCTCAAAGTAAATACGTTCCACTTGATACCACACAAATGCAGCGCCGCTCTTGCAATACATACCCGTACATACACTAGGGGGATTTATGAATTTTTTTCAAACAACGACAAACGCACAAGCCGAACTTAAAACCTTAAACAAGGATCTTTCCGACTTCGGACTTCATCCTTTTGATTGGGTTTTGATTAAGAACTCTCAAAAAGAGATTAAGATCCAGCACAAAATCGAACATGACTTCTACTTTATCGGTAGAACGATTTCTAAGAATGGTAAAAAGAAATGGAGCTCAATTCAACTGGCTAGCTTATAAATCGAACTACATGTAAAGATCACAACGAATTGAAAATAGGCTACGTTCGTAGATTTTACTTTTATCTAAACTACCAACAGGATTGTCCGAGGTTTTAAAAGCCTTCGGTCGATCGTCCGGAATTCTAGCTTCTAGCGGAACCTTATCTGACCATTTATCAGGGAACGCTTTATAAACCTCGTTGCGAAACTCTAGATATTTTTCTTCGCCATCAACCTGAACATAATTATCGCGAATAGCACAAAAGGTCTTCAGATCAGATTCCGTCAGCCAACCCAGTCGGTATGCAACACCTTCTGGCGGCTTCTCACCCCACGCAAGCAAAGACATTGCTGACATTGCTTTTCGCATATTTAATAGAAAGTCAGGGCTCTGTTCAGCATATTTTTTCTGACATTTTACGCTAAAATCTTTAAACTGAGAAGTAAGCAACTTTAGGTTATTAAAGTAATTCTCGCAGGCACCCTGACTGTTGCCCTCCACGCATGAGTCTCTCGAATAATTAATCTGCGCAAATTGAACTTTCTTTGTCTTTGTTCGGACTGCAGTCAAAATTCCTTGTGTATTTCGTTGAAATATTTTCACCTGAACGTCGCACTCATCGCGTAGCGGATCATTATAAATAAAAAATATTAAAGCTAAAATCAGAACGCCGCCCACAAGTATGGGCTTCGGAATTTTCTGTATTATATCGTTTAAATTCACAACTTAGCCTTAATATTTTTTCGATTCATAATAACTCGAACGGTTTGCAACACCCAAAGAGTCCCTAAAATAATACCGTACTTAATCAAATCTGTTTTCTCGATCAATAAAATGTGCAACGAAAAAAATAAGCTGGCTACATAAACTGTACGATGTAGCAGCTTCCAGCGTTTGCCACCCATTTTACGAACTGAAAAATCGTTTGAGGTTACCGCTAAAACTAAAAGAATAAGCCAAGCAATCAGTGCCAAGATAAGGTAAGTCTTGGTGACTAGCTGAACAAATGCCGTTTTCTCAAAACCTTCCATTGCGAAGTAAAGACCCACATGAAAAAATAATATTGTAAAAGTTAATACTCCTAAAAAACGACGGTTCGTTAAAATAAAACGCAAATAGGCTGGAAATTTCACCTTGAAAGAAATCAAAATTCCTACCAATAAATTAAGCATTATGTAATACAAAGCTATTTCACCAGTTCGGTGATTTAAATTCTTGGCGGGATCAGCACCAAGGTCTCCAAAAAAGATTAGATAGATCCAGTAGGCAGCCGGTAATAATAAAAGTACGCGAAAAAACTTGCTAAGCATTCACCAGTAATGGTGTCATGAAAAGTATGGACAGTAAAACTAAAAAAATCTGGCAACCTGGCGAAGTGAATGTCAACGAAATCACCCCCGAATATATTTTTATAAATCGACGACGTTTTATGAAAGCATCTTTGTTAACTGGCTTAGCCGCGGCATTACCTTTACCCGCTTGGGCCAAGGGCCTGGCTTACCCTGCTTCCGCAAATAGTAAATACAAGTTAACTGGCGACAACTCGACTTTGACCAAAGAAGATATCGCGACGTCTTATAATAATTTCTATGAATTCAGTTTAGACAAAGATGGCGTTAAAAAAAACGTTGGCGCCTGGACTGTCGATAAGAACTGGCAAATTGAAGTGACCGGATTAGTAGAAAATAAAAGAAACTACTCACTTGAAGATCTGATTGCCCTATCTGGCGCTTCACTTGAAGAACGAATCTATCGCTTTCGCTGTGTTGAAGCTTGGTCTATGGTCGTACCATGGACAGGAATTCCTCTATCAGAGCTGATTACAAAATTGAAGCCTAAGGCGAATGCGAAATACGTTAAATTTCAAACTTTTGGCGATAAAAAAATCGGGCCTAATATCGGAAATTTACCACAGTATCCTTGGCCCTACACCGAGGGTCTTACTATGGAAGAAGCGATGAATCCGTTAGTAATGATCGCAACCGGCATGTACGGTAAGCCACTGCCGAAGCAAAATGGCGCACCACTTCGTCTTATCGTTCCATGGAAATACGGATTTAAAAGTATAAAATCGATTGTTAAAATTGAATTTACGAATGAACAGCCAAAAACACTTTGGAGCGGTCTTGCGCCCGATGAATATGGATTTTACGCTAACGTGAACCCGAAGGTCGATCACCCACGCTGGTCACAAGCCACTGAAAAAGTATTAGACGGAAGTTTTTTTCCAAAGCGCAAACCGACTTTAATGTTCAATGGGTATGAAAAAGAAGTGTCTCATTTGTACACAGGATTAGACTTGAAAAAAAATTATTAAAATGAAATTTTTGATCTTAGCCGTCGGTATTTTAATTTCTTTTATGGCTTCTTCCGAAACGATCGAAAAGCCAGAAAACTTTTGTCAGATTTCGACGTGCACTGCCGAAATGAAAACAACCAAATGTTCACAACTGGAGTTTTCTCTTTTTACAGTGATACAGATCCATTTCAGTCGATGACCCCTGCTCAACTTAAAAAATACCTAGGCGGTCGGTTCGACGCGATTTCTATTACAAAAGATCACGCTGAACTACAGTATGAAAATTCACAGATAAATATTCGGTATTGGTTTAGATCAAGTAACGACCAAAAAAATCTTTATGTAATTGGCCGTGATTACTCGGCCAGTCATATCAATTATGTTTTTTACGAAATGAATGCCCGATAGCTTTACAAAAGCGTCGGCTGTGTTTCATCGAGTGCCAGCATTGAAAATTGTAAATTCGTTTTGAATTTAGAGTTAAGACTTTTAGTAAAATAAGTAGTCATCTCAGGTACGCGAATATCGTCGGGCTCGTGCATGAAAAGATAAACTTTTTTAAGGCCGCTGTCATTCCAGCTTTTGAATCTCTCACTCCACTGATCTGCACGAACGTAATCTGACGGGTGCAAATCGTTACCAATAAACCGCACAACAACGTATTTAGCGCTAATTGAGCTATGCACCACATCGCGTCTTCCCGCCACGTCAGTTATAACTAAACCCAAGCCTTTTTTTTGTAAAAACTCTGTCAACGCCGGCAATACCTCGCCGTTTTTAAACCAAGACGCATGCCGAAACTCTAATGCTAAATCAAATTCTTGCGGCCACTGCTGAATAAAATTAAACAGGTTTGCTTTGAAAGAATAGTCGAAGTGAGGCGGAAACTGCAGGAAGCTAGCGCCCCGGTTCGTTTTTAAATTTTGCAGAAACTGAAACCATTCTTTTAGCAGATTTTTATCCGTTAAACCTTGGGTCGTGTGTGATATTGTTTGGTAAACTTTCGGGCAAAACTCGAATTTGTCTGGTACTTGAGTTAACCATCGAAAAGTCTGCTCCGCCGACGGAATGCGATAATGACTTGTATTAAGCTCGATGCAACTGAACTGGCGCGAATAATAATGAAGAAAATCTGCCGATTTGGTCTTAGACGGATAAACTTTGCCGACCCACTCCTTATGACCCCAGGCTGGCGAACCAAGTACAATTTCGATATCTGATCTTGGCAAGAAATGATTCAGAAAACGAATCGAAGTCGTATTGTCGGCTGGAAGGCTCCAATTTACTTGATCCACACAAGGTAACTTTCCAAATTCCATGCCGTATCTGATCCTAAAACCTTAGAAAATTCAAGCGGCGTCCACGGCGACAAACACACCCAGAAGCCTCAAAACTTGACGGCTTTTGAGTCTATGTCGAATGTTTTGACAAGCTAATCCCCTTAAAACGAACCAACTTGTTTAGAGATACTCGAACGAATAGCAAAGAAATTGCATCCTATAAAGCTCTGAACGTAGGACTTAACAGATGCTAAAAAACTTGCTCCAATCTTTGTTCGTAGTCGTGATTTTAGCCTTGGCTGTGACAGCAAGGGCTCAATCGCCATCCTACCGAACGTGGCCCGTACTTACTGCAGAAACCCTTGCGGTTTTTAATGATATGCCCGAGGCCGACAAGTTAAAATTTTTGACTAAACGAAATCAGTTTTTAAATTTAGCTGAAAAATCTTTCGGAAAAATTAAACCCGTAATGGGTCCGATTTCGGTTTTTAAAAGTAAGCGACAGCTTGAAACGCTAGCTAATGCAAGCGCGCAGATCGAAAGAGTTGCTTACTCGTATGATGATGGAACACGTGCAGATATTCTAGCGAGCTTAGCTCTACAAGAATTGCAACTCGAGTCTAATTATCTAGAGCGTTCGCAGAAAAATAGCGAGCAGCTTTCGCAAGAAATAATTGATTCAGTCATACGCGCCCTTGATCTGAAACTTTGGCAGCAAGCTCCAATTATCGCAAACTCAAATGAATTTGGAGTTTTAGTGGCAGCAGGACCAGTAGCCTTAGCAGGACGGCCAAATACTGGTAAAGGTGGCGCCATCGATTTTGGTTTGTCAGTTGGTTACAACTCAGAAGAAAGATCTTTAGCGATTCAGTTATTTACTGGAATTGAAAAATACCAAACTACACTGATGCCTGCCGTATTCATGGCCGGCGCAGTCGGAAAATTAGGAATTTATTTTTCTCAGCAAAAAGAAAGCTTATCTTCTGTTGGTAATTCATTTTATCCGGCAATGATCCCGGGTTTCACATCCAAAACTCCGACTTTTTTTGCAACCGGCTTTAGCACGGGCATTACGGCTCCGCCTTCACCTCTTGGGGATGCGATGACTTATGAAAATTCGCTGTCTAGAAAAATACTTATCCGATTGACGATTTCACCTTTCACAAAAGGCTTTGTCAGAATACGTAGTTTATTAAACCACTCATCTTTAAACTTCGCGCTCTTACCAATAAGAAATTTTATCGGTGGCAAAAAGACGACGTGTTCATCCCTGTTTAATTAAGCTAATTATAATTAATCAGAAATTATTACGCTTCGATGAGATTAAACAAGAATTACACTGTCTAATATATTCACAAACATCTAAATTTTACTTACTAATGCTCGTGAATATTCGTTTCATTGCTGAATTAAGTAATTTAGTTTATAGATCAATCGTCAGATCAAGAAATTGTTAAAAAAGGTTTTTATGAAAAGCTTAAGATATTTATTAGTTGCTTTAGTGTTTATATCGTTAACTGCGAAAGCCGAGTTAAGCGAATATGACTTTCCTTTAAAGAATCCGTTTTTAGCGACGCTGACGGCGGCCGCCAACGGAACAAAGATGAAATATAAGAAAGTTTCGATTGAAATTCGTGAAGATCGTAGGAATGTACCGCTCTTAGAGGGGCGCCATCTGATCGCAGTTGGGTTATTCCAGCAAAAAGGGCCTGCACCAGTCATATTCACGATAGCGGGCCTTGGCGGCTCTGGAACGACCGGTACGTCTTTGATGATCGCAGAGATTCTTTACAAGCTAGGATACACGGTCATCACATTACCAAATCCATTTTCTTGGCAGTATACTTTAGGAGTTAGTGAAAGCGCGACCCCGGGTTACATGGCCAGAGATAGTAAAGAGTACTATCTCTTTATGAAGAAGGTGACGTCTTACTTGACTAAAAGTGACGGTTTACAAGCTTCTTCTTACTCGGTGGTCGGCTTTTCTTTAGGCGGATTATTTTCGACCTATTTAGCAAAAGAAGATAGCTCAAAGATGGCCTTCAACTTTAAAAAGACTGTTCTTATTAACCCAGCGATTGATTTGAAGTATGGTTTACAATTAATAGATAGTTTCTACGAAGGCGGTCGTGCATTGTCGGAAGCTCGCAAGGCGAAAGTTTCAGACCTGTTAATAACGGTAGGGTCGGACTTGATTAACGCTCCACTAAGTACCCAGACATTACGGAAGGTGATGCCTGAAGTGTCACAATTCACGGATAACGACATGAAATGGTTAATCGGAAAGGCCTTTCGTGAAACACTACGAGATGTCATCTACACAAGCCAACAAGTGCACAACACCGGTTTACTAAAGGTTCCGGCAACATCGGGCCGCCAAACAATGCGTATCAACGAGGCTCTAGGTTTCTCGTACTACGAATACATAAATCGATTAGTATTGCCAACGGTGAAGAATTCACAAGTCGAAGAGCTTATAAACCAGACGAGCTTATACAGCTTGCAAGCTTATATTGAAACGAATCCAAATATCTACGTGATCGAAAATGAAGATGATTTCATCGTCAATCAGAATGATATTCAATTCTTAAAGCAGACTTTCACAAGCCGTCTGAAGCTATACCCGCACGGGGGCCACATGGGTAATTTATGGTATAGCCAGAACCAATCAGACCTAGGAATTTTGTTTCCAAAAGTGAATTAATTAAATTCGAATCTACGACCCCTGATCGAAAAGAATGTGAGCCTTGATCAAATAAAATATTAGCAAGTTTGCAAGCTTTGCGTCCGGCATGCTCAGCCGAAATGCCACTACCTTTTTTTGATTTCGGCTGCGATGAAATATTTGATAATTTGTTGGACTCAGAAACTTCTTCTTAAAATCGCAGTAGTTTAGGTTACCAACCACCAGCTCCAGATGCTTACAGCCCTAAATCTAGACTTTCCTAGGGTCACAAAGTTAACGCTCAAAAATTAAATTCGTAAAAACAAAAAAGAGTACAAGCCATTCCCATACGACGACTAGCAGAGTACGGTATAAATGTTTAAGTTTGAAATAAATTAGTAATTACTTAAGACTATTATTCCAACAAACGAAAGCTGAAGGTCTAAGTGAATAACTTTAAAATGGATGATTTCATGAACCGAATAACAGTTTACATGCACTCTGCGGTCAACCAAGATGGTACTCAATTAGCTTACATTTCAAACTTAACGGGCTCACCCCAAGTCTGGGTCGGTGAAATCGCACCTAACAGTACAAAAATGCTTTACCCAAAACCCATTACTTCAGAAAAAACAAAATCTCCGCACGTAATGGCTCCTGCCTTAGCCTGGATTGGCAACGATCAATTAGTTATGTTGATGGATAAAAACGGCGACGAACAAACCTCGATCGAAATAATGAATTTTAAGACCGGCGAAGTCACAATTCTAGAAAAACAAAAAGGCCGCGACTACTTAGGTTTCGTCAGCAAAGACAAGCAAACACTTTACTTCTCTTCAAACCGTAAAAATCCCGCGGCGCAAAGTTTGTACACTTACAATTTAAAAACCAAAAAAACAGCTCTTATCTACGAAGCAAAAAACGTCTGGGCTTCTTGGATGCCGATAAAGCCAAGCCAGGGTTTTTATTTTTTTAGCGAAACAACTTCAAACACATCAAATGTATTAAAAGCCGTAAATCCCAAAACAAAAGTAGTAAAAAATATTTATACAGAACCTAATACGTTAATCGAGCCCATAGCGCTGCTTCCAAAAAATAAACTACTTATTAAAACGAACAACGATCGCCAATTTTTGTCTCTAGCCATTTTAGATTTAAAGACAAAGCAAATCGATTTTAAGATGAAAGACCACTGGGACATCGAAATTGCGAAGGTATCGCCTGACCACAAAAACTTATTCGTCGTTCGAAACGTCGAAGCAAAAAGCGAGCTCGAGCACTATACATTTCCCGGACTAAAAAAATTGCCAACAAAATTCAAAAATTCCGGAATCATCAGCGGTATCGATTACTCGGCAAAATCAAAAACATTATTGATCGGTTACGCGTCCCCGACCGAGCCAAAGAACTTCTACCGAATCTCATTGAAAACCAGAAAGACGGATCGTCTTACTGATAACTGGACATCGCGTGTTCCCGAAGAACAGTTATGTTACCCAAAATCAATTTGGTACAATTCGCAAGGAACCAAAATCCACAGCTGGTTATTTCTTCCGAGCAAAGCTAAAAAGAACAGCCGTACTCCGGTTATTGTGTGGCCACATGGCGGCCCGCAGGCGCAAGAGCGCGCACAGTTCAGGCCGATATTTCAGTACTTCGTCGCAAAAGGTTACGCGATCTGGGCCCCAAACCCGCACGGCTCAACCGGCTACGGCGTCGATTTCACAAATGCCATCAATGGCAAATGGGGTACTGCTGACTTCCCAGATATGCTGAACGGACTCGAGTGGCTTATGAACTCAAAATGGATCAACCCCGACAAGATCGCCATTATGGGAGGCTCCTACGGTGGATACATGACATTAAGATCCATCACGAAGATCTCAAACACATTCACGGCAGCCGTAGACATCTTCGGAGTATCAAATCTAGTATCGTTCGTGAAAAGCGTGCCACCCGACTGGAAGCCTTTTATGGACAAACTCGTTGGTAACCCCGAAACCGAACACGCAAAGCTTGCCGAACAATCTCCGATTACGTCGTTAGATTACATCGACTGCCCTTTGTTAGTTATCCAGGGCGCCACCGACCCCCGCGTTGTTAAAGCGGAGTCTGATCAGGTCGTGAAGAAATTGAAAAGCTTAGGAAAAGAAGTTGAGTATTTAGTTTTCGAAGACGAAGGCCACGGATTCTTAAAACCAGAGAATGAGTTGAAGGCATATAAAGTAGCTGCAGAATTCTTAGAAAAGTATTTAAAGTAGAAGTATTAAAAAAAAAGCCGACTGACGTTACTCAATCGGCTTTATACAGTAAAATTGGTCGGGGCGATAGGTTCTTACGCCTTCATTCTAACCTCTTGAAAATATTATGGATTTCAGTGTTATCAATAACATAGAAGAAGTCTAGGTCCACTGAAATCCATCAAAATATATCGAGGTTCACTGTCGGCAGGGGTAAACAGGGGTGTTTGGACTTAAATTAGAAGTAGCCCCTTGATAAAAACTCTCTGCAGGTCAAAGAACAATTTTTATCTAACCATTGCAGCCAATCTAGGAGTCCACATAAGGCTCCTAGATTTATAAATCACGATACGGTAAAAATTTTCTTCAAAGCTTAATTTTATTATGCAAAGAAGAATTTACTCATACTTTATTATTCTTTAAGCGCTGCTTCAATGATGACGTCAGCAACTTTTTTAGGTTTTGAAAGCATTGGGACGTGGCTTGATTGAACAACCGTCGTCGTTGCGTTGATTTTTTTTGCAAATGCTTTTTGTAAATTAGGATTTATCATGCGGTCTTTATCTGCCACAATGTAATAGTTTTTCTTCGTTTTCCAGGCTGCAAAACTAACTTTTTCACCGAAGGCTTTAGCGGAAATGGGCCCTTGAGTCACTGCCATGATTTTGACTTCAGATTTTGAAAGATCCTGCGCAAAATTCTTAGCTAATGAGTCTTCAGTTAAATACATATAACCAGAAGAATCTGGCTTTAAGGTTTCGATCCCTGGCGGCGTTGGAAAGTCTTTTCCAAGTTCAGCGGAAGCTTCACCTTCACTAGGTACTAAAGCCGCTACGTAAACCAATGCTTTAATCTTATCACTGTTTCCTGCTTGGGTAATGACGGTACCGCCCCAAGAATGGCCGACCAGAACCACTTTTCCTGATTGCGCATCCACCACGCGCTGAGTGTAAGCGACATCTTCACCGAGTGATGCTAGCGGATTTTGAACCGATACGACTTTGAGTCCTTTAGCCAGCAACATCGGAATTATTTTATTCCAACTCGAACCGTCGGCAAAAGCCCCATGCACAAGCACTACAGTTGTATCGGTTGTGGCTCTTACTTTTTTTTTCTGCGAAAGCTGTTGATGCTAATACAGCTATTGCAATCATACCGTAAGCTAGTCGTTCAATTAATTTTGAGAACATAAAATTTCCTTTTCTGGTTTGGGTTCACTCTTTTATTTTGCAAATCTTTTAATTACAGCTGCAAGTTCCTTGGGTGCAGACAACATTGGCAAATGTCCTGATTCGATACTTTCAGAATCCGTAATCTTTGCTCGAGCAGCCATTTTTTTCTGAAACGAGGGCGCAATAATCTTATCTTCGCTTGTAAAGACATAGTATTTTTTTACATTTTCAAGAGCAGATAAACTAAAATGAAGTTGATCCCCGAGTGTTCGCATTGATTCTGGAAATACCGCTGGCGCCGTTTTTTGATTTTTAGCAAAATTTAAGTCCATCGCTGTTGCAAATTCACCTGCTGATTTTGGCGTTATACGATCTTTACTTAAAAGTACGGCACTCATATAAAGCTTTTGATCGGCACCCGCTAATGGCGCCGTTGGATTTTCTCCTGGCAGCGGTATTAAAGCAGCTACATAGATGATCTTAGCTATTTTATCTGGACAAGAGCTTAACATTTCGTTGGCCGTGGAGCCTCCGAAGCTATGCGCAACAACGACTGTGTGTTTTCCAATCTGGCTACATGCATTTTCAGCAATCTGACTAAGGCTTGCTGGCTTGTCGGCGTCCCGACCCCAACGATCCAGAAGCAAAATCGAAAAGCTTTCATTTTTTAGTTCGTTGGTAACGAGATTCCAACTGGTTTGATCCATGTGGGAGCCAGAAATGAATAGCATGTCGGGTTTCACAGAAGCAACATGTGCGCACGACATAAAAAATGTCGTGGCCAAAAAAGAAATCGCAATAAATATTTTCATTTTGTTACACCAGTGTCAGAACAACATTAATATTGTTTTTCGTCGCGTTCGAATAAGGACAAACGATATGGGCTTTGTCGACCAAGCTTTTTGCCAGATCTTGCGCCATTTCTGGAATAGAAATTTTCAATTCCACTTCGATGCCAAATCCTGTGGGAATAGCGCCAATTCCAACCACTCCATCAATTTTCACGGTCTCTGGAAGTTTTACTTTTTCCTTCATCGCTACGAACTTAAGTGCCCCTAAAAAACAAGCAGAATAACCAGCTGCAAAAAGCTGCTCAGGGTTTGTTCCTGCTGTTCCCGGGCCGCCAAGCTCTTTAGGCGTGATTAATTTAGCTTCAAGGACACCATCTGAAGACAGAATGTGACCGTCGCGACCACCCGTCGCACTGGCTGCTGCACGGTAAAGAACTTTCTCTATTTTGTTCATATAAACTCCTCTAATAACGCGTGTTCTATTACAATCGTACACAATTAGATTGCATACAATCTAATTGTGTTTGCTTCGAACTGATGATAGTTTTTTTCTATGAAGACAAAAAATGAGCTTTTAAAAGTCGAAGAACAGCTCTGTTTTGCACTTTACTCGACCTCGAGACTACTGATTCAAAACTATAAACCCCTGCTGAAGGTCTTGGACCTGACTTACCTACAGTATCTAGTTCTACTTGTGCTTTGGGAAAATGACCGCGTCAGTATTAAAACAATTTGTGAAAAACTTTTGTTAGATTCCGGGACACTTTCCCCGTTATTAAAAAAACTGGGATCGAAAGGCTTAATCGTAAAAGTACGAAGCCCCGAAGACGAAAGAAGCGTGCTCGTTGCCTTAACATCAAAAGGAAAAGCTTTTGAATCAAAATCACAACAGATTCCACAGCAAATGTTTTGTCAACTTGGTCTAAAATCTAAAGAAGTTGAAAAATTAAAAAATCAACTTCGACTGCTTTTAAATAACTTAGTTTCTGAGCCGAATTAATACAGAATCGCGCTTATCCGAGAACGAGTCGGATCGAGCCGCGTTCGATGATTTTGTGATATCTCTTTTGGGTGAAAAAAATCAACAGGGGTAAATAGCGATGGAAATTTTAAGTTATGGATTTCAATGGGATTTTTAATAAATTGGTCGGGGCGATAGGATTCGAACCTACGACCCTCTGGTCCCAAACCAGATGCGCTACCAGACTGCGCTACGCCCCGACATGGCGAAGAACGAAGATATTAATATGGCGAAATTTTGTCAAAGGGAAAGCCTGAGTTGGCCTTTAATAAGTTATAAAAGCTTATTATTTGTGCTTTAGGCGACCCGTGACTTCGATTTAAACACCTCAAAAGCCTTATCGCTTAGTCGAGCGTAAACTTCCGTTTCCTGAGCTTGGCCTTTGAACGTAAAGGTACCAAGGCTGTGAATTTGATTTTTACCCATCGTGATACGCTCAAAGAAGTCTTTGGTCATCATAACGTTAGATCCGGGATAATCATGAGCCACTTTCTCGATACGATGAACTAGGTCAACGCCAGAGCTCGTCGCATCGAACGATTTCTGCGTTAACTTTTGACCGAAGTAATCAATGTTAACCTCATGAATATCCACTAAACAATCCTCAGCGAAATGTAAGCCGATGCCACATTCAAATTGTACATTAGATTGTAAACTTAAGTTGCGTAGAAAGATTCGAAACTCAGAGGCGGCAGAAAGCAAAATGTCACACGAGTTCGAAACTTCTTTAAATAGACCGATGTGCCCAAATGCAGAATCACCTGAATGCGACTCTCGCCAAGCTCCTGATTTTAATAGAATCTCGGTGAAGCCCCGTAAGATCAAAGAACGGATAGAAACGCCATTGAAAGTTTTATCATGCAGTTCAGAGCTTTTAATAATGTCATATGTAATGACAGCAAGATCTTTCGAGCAAGGATAAGACTTCTGGCCAGACTCGAACATATTTAGAATAAATGGAGGAGCCCAACATTCGAGTTCTTTTCTAAACTTTTCTTCGCGAGCTTTAGAATCTTCAGCAACTTTAAGAGCCTTATTAAGTTCAATATTTTGTTTCTCTAACAGAGCCGATTTCTCGCGGTTCTCGCGCTCGAGTAGAAAGGTATCGACTAATTTACGAACGCGATGTTCGAGATCATCGACATCCCATGGTTTACGAATGTAATCAGATATGTGAGCTTTTCGTACGGAATCAACGACTAAGTCTTCATCCGAGTAGCCAGTGACTAAAACGCGCAAAGCATGAGGATTTGTTTTACGCACGATTTCTAAAAACGAAACACCATTCATACCCGGCATTTTTTGATCCGAGATCACAATCCAAGGCTCAATTTGCGAAAGCATATCGAGAGCTTTCAAGGGATTATCAAAAGTTCGAATATCCCAGTCAGAGGGCAAGGCGGCCTCTAAGACAGTTAAGTTCATAGGTTCATCATCAACATAGATTATAATGGGCTTCATGCGGCCTCCCCAATCATGTTCATTTCCAAGTTTCTAGGAATTGTAATAATAAATGTAGTCCCAACGTTTAATTCGGATTCAACCTTGATAGAGCCACGGTGACGCTCAACTTCATTTTGCACGATATGCAAACCGAGGCCGGTACCTTTTCCAACTTCTTTAGTGGTAAAGAACGCATCAAAGATACGATTTTTAGTTTCTGCCGTCATGCCAGAACCATTATCTGAAACCCGAAACTCAATTCGATTATCATCGACCGCATTAGCAGAGACGGATATTGTACCGCCAATTTCAGGCAAAACATCGATGGCATTAGAAATGAGATTCATAAAAATTTGATTTAATCCAACTTGATAGCAGTTAAGTGTTAATCCCTCTTGGATTGAAATATTAACAGTCGCACGGTTAATTTTACTTTTTAAAATAGTTAGAACAGAGCCAACAGTTTCTTGAAGGTTAACATCTTTAACTTTGGCCTGATTAAGACCCGTAAAATTACGAAGGCTACGAACAATCTCAACAGTAAGATGAGTACCTTCTTTAATAGCCGCAAAAAGCTTCTCAGTAATTACGCGATCACTCTCTGGGATCGACTTCATCACTTTACGCTCTAAAGGAACAACGGCACCATTAACATAATTAATAGCATTATTTATTTCATGCGCAATTCCAGCGCTGAGCGTACCGAGCGAAGCTAGTCGCGCAGATTGCACTAGATCAGCTTGCGATTTCTTAACTTGATCCAACGCATCGGATAAGTGCTTCGTCTGCTCTAATACTTTATGTTTTAGGTTTCTGACTAAGTCATCTCTTTCAATATAGGTTTTCTCAATATCTTGATTGACGGCCGCGGCAAGAAAAAATACTCCAAAAACTGAACCCAGTGGCATCAGCATGTAACTGTCGATAATTCCCATGACATGTAAAAGGTCGTTACACCCAGCCACAACGAATGAAGAAAGTGAAATGATCCCCAAAACATTATTTTTGTCAAAACCAGATTTGAACCCGCTAGCAACTGAGTGAACTAAAAATGAAACTAGACATACGAAAGCGAAAGGCATTGGAATAGTGGTTCCCATTTGCACAACGTCAGCGGAGTTCCCAAAAACTATAAGCATTTCACCTATCAAAAAAGCACATGTAAAACTATAGAACTCCAGTTTGCCTAAAAAGTTGAATTTTCGGAAAAAATAAACGTAAGAGAAAGACCCGATCCAAACGCAGACGTCGGCAATCTTATGTACAGTTAACATATCAAGGGTAACGCCTAGGTAGTTAGCTGAAGTTAATGCAGCATAAATTCCGAGGGTAATAGATCCAATCGTTAAGCTAACGATATAATGATTACTAACTCTCCCTCTAAAAAGAAAACTTGAAAATAGACAAAGGATAAAAAGTCCACCGGCAGCCATCAAGTTAACTATTACGTCTACAAAATAGAATCCGTTACTTGCAGGGGCCGTATGGGGCATTTCTTTAATTCGAGAAAAATAATGCGAATATGTTTTTACGGTCCACTTTATAGTTTTTGTTTTCGCAAGATATTTACAGCTAGTTTCGCCTCTTTGATAAAAAGAAGATGTGCTCCTGAACGAGTCGTCGCCAGATTCATATACCAGTCGACCATCAGCAAAAAGTTTATGAATTCCGTGAATTACTTGAGGTAAAACTAAAACGTCCGACTCATTTTTACAAATTTGAGACATCTGCGAAGTTGTGGCTTCAAGCAGCCATCCCGCACCATTTTTAGTCCATTGAGTTTCTATTTGCCACGGATCAACATTTTTAGGAAGACTCTCGACTCCTATCAACGCTGAAAATCCAAGTAAAATAGAAACCAGAATTTCTTGCATTACTAAGCGGCCTTTTTCTTTTCTTCCTTTGATAAGTCCGAGAATGAAAAATTGGCCCGTAGCATTGCTTTTTCCAAGCAAGAAGTAGCGTAGTCCAAGTCGGATTTAGTATGCGTTGCCATCAGCGTGAATCTGAATCTACAGTTCTTTCTGCTGACAGCGGGATAAACGATAGGAATACATAATACACCATCGTCCAGTAAACTTTGATACATAACACCCAATTTAGTTTCATCACCTACAACAACTGGTATGACGGCACTTTCTTGTTTGTGCGGGAATGTATAACCAATTGATTCTAGGTTTCTTACGAAGTGATCAATATTGCTATGAAGACTATTTAGTAGATTTTTGTTCGCGGTAAATAATTCTAACGATTTACTCACGGCCGCTACGGTCGATGGCGCAAGACTTACTGAAAAAACTTGTGCCCGACTGAACGCACGTAACCACTCAATAAATTCGGTAGAACCTGTTGCAAATCCACCAATGGCGCCACATATTTTAGAAAATGTTCCCATAATTATGTCTGTTTCGCGTAACAAATTATATTTTTCACAAACACCCAAACCGTTCGGCCCAATCACGCCAAAACAATGCGCTTGGTCGACCATGATTCTGCAATTATACTTTCTAGCTAAATGATAAATATCGTCCAATTTTGCCGTATCACCATCCATTGAAAAAACGCCTTCGGTAATTACCAAACACCCATTATAGTTTTGTCGTTCGTTAGATAAAATTTGTTCTAAATGAGCTATATCATTATGTTTGAAAAATCGAGATGTCGCCCGAGACATTTGCATTGCGTCCTGAATTGAGGCGTGACATAGCATATCCGCAACAATTAAATCATTTGCCGCGGTGACAGCCGAAATAATTCCAATATTTGCCGCATAGCCAGAATTAAAAAGAATTGCGGCTTCTTTCTTATGAAGCTTTGCGATTTGCTCACACAACTGGTTGTGCAAATCTGTCGTCCCGGTAGTTACTGGCGAACCGGTCGAGCCGAAACCATACATATCTAAAGCTTTATGCGCTGCACTTACAACTTCAGGGTGCGCACCAAGACCTAAATAGTCGTTAGATCCCATAACTATGTAGTCCTTACGATTATTTTTACGAGTCCGACTTAGATTTACCCGTTCACCTTTTGAAGCCTCTCGTACAGTTTTATAGCCATACTTTTGACTTCGTTCCCATTGAACCCGAAATGTGTCGAACTTTCGCATGCGATCAAAAAGATCAATATTTGAATATTCATTTTCAACAAAATGTGCCAAAGAAAATTTTTCAGAACTTAGCTCTTCAGTTTTACCATCATCTACTTGATCAAATTTAAAATCCAAAATTTTGCTAATAGCGCCCGCTATTGGGATTTTAATATCCACAGTAGAAAACGCAAAATCTAAACCCTTATCTGTAGGAAATGCTCGACGAAATACTAATCTTCCAAGTGCATATTCCGATTGACCCCATAACAACTTCGAACCAGTTGCTATAGAACCTTGTTCGGGAAGAGAGTCTGCAGAATCAAAAGCGTCACATTTACCTCGAACGCCGGTCTGTGAACAATCACTAACTTCAAATTTTAATTGCTCACCGTTGTTGAAATCTACAACTAAAAACAATTTGGCTTCAGACTTAACTTTGAACCTTTTCGAACGCATCTGTTGATCTATTTTACTCATGTTGCACTCCTGCATAAACTTTTCGGAGATTTGCGAATAATTGTTAAACATCCTTAAGTCTAGGATAAGTCGAGGAAAGTTGTCTATTTTAACGAACTGATCGTTAATTTACAGCATTAATGTTTTTAGTAAGCATTCCTATTCTCCGCAATTTTACGAACCAACTATATAATTGCTAGGCTCGCTTTCCATACTATATTCGGAAATATGGGCGCTTCTCTCGGCGTTCACAGATGTGGTTCTCATAATTCATGCCAATCTAATAAATCGTTTAAAAGACCGATTGCAGTAACGGAAGCACTTCGTTTGCAGTGTTCAGTTATATTTTGGGCGGGATCACACTGACAGCATCCCAAACTAAATAAGGAACTTAGTGACCCGTACTGGGCGAAGCGCAGCTTCGCATGGTCGCAGATTGGCTAGGTTCTCTAGAATAATCCGAATGACTAAAGCTATCTTCGTTCGCTAAAAAATGTAAAAGACCTGAGGTTACCCTAAAAATTTAGGCCACTTGTGAATAGAGTTTTCCCGCGTCAAACTAGACCAAGGGAGAAGTAAAATAAAGAAAAAGTTCACGGAAGAACAGATCATCAAAATTCTAAATAGAAATCGAAACGGCGAAGTCGCAAAAACACTTTGCCGTGAATTCGGAATCGCGAACGCCACTTTTTATGCGTGGAAAAAGAAATTCGCTGACATGACCGTCAACGAAGCAAAAAGATTTCGCGAACTCGAGCAAGAAAATGCAAAATTAAAAAGACTCGTTGCTGATTTAAGTTTAGACGTCGTGATGTTGAAGGATGTTAATTCAAAAAAGTGGTAGGGCTCAATTCCCAACGAAAGTCAGCCGAGTATTTAGTTACAAAATATTCGGTCAGCGTTCGAAAGACTTCAAAAGTCTTGGGCCTGAATCGATCGACGATGACGCACAAGCAACGTAAATCAAAAGACGAAGCACTTGAACAAAGAATGAAAGAACTTTCAACCAAGCATCGGCGATTTGGCCTGCCGCGACTCCATTTTTTATAAAGCGCGAAGGCCTTGTCGTGAGCCACCACCGCAGCGAACGGGTTTATAGAAAATTACGACTTCAGCTTAAAAACAGAAGACGCGTGAAGCAAATGGCGGTTATCCGAGTTCCGCATAAAAAAGCTACGACGGCGAATGAGATTTGGTCTTTTGATTTTGTTTTTGATCGCTTTGAAAATAATAGAAGTTTAAAATATTTGACGATCGTCGATGATTGCACGAAACGTTCGCCAGGGTTACTTGTTGAAACTTCGATTACGGCAAGATCGATGATTAATTTTTTCGAATCTTTTTCCAAGTTGCCGAAAAAACTTCGTTGTGACAATGGACCAGAAATGTCGTCGAAAGAATTTATGGACTGGGCATATCGTAGCAATATCGCGATAGAATATATTCAACCTGGAAAGCCGGTGCAGAATGCGTTTATAGAATCGTTCAACTCGCGGTTCGGAGACGAATGTTTGAATGAAGAATTATTTTTTGACTTGAACGACGCAAAGAAGAAAATAGAAAAGTGGCGCAAGTCTTACAACGAAGAACGGCCACACTCTTCGATCGGAATGAAAACTCCGAATGCTTTTGAAAAAGAATTAACTAACTCGGAAAAACTCTAGATCCGAAGGGCTTAAAAAACAGGGTAACCTCAACTACGGATATGGTTTGCTCTTTCTACTAAAAACTTTAACGACTGCAAAATTTCGACCGAACATTAGGGCGAGCGTCGACTCAAACGCGGATGTCTAGTCAGCGTGACCAATCTCCGATGAATACAGACTGTAATCTGATTTTAATATTAATTCTAAAATTTTTATTACTATTTCATTTTATCTTTTGTAAGAAGACAGTTTTGTATCTTGGGGCGAAGACAAGCTCAGTTATCAAGTTAGATCCACTTGGTTATAAAAATATTGTAATACAATATTTTTACAGATTATGTGGCTCCACCTTTTCTTTTACCGCGCTTCTTAATTTTACGCATTCAATAGGACAGGAATTTTAATTAGAATACGCGTTCCTATATTTTGAGTGCTACTAACAGAAACATTTCCGCCAATCGATTCGATTGCATGAATTGCTGAATTCAATCCTAAGCCCATGCCGCTATTCTTTAGGCCTAATTTTCCAAACGTAAAACCTTCTGACCCGATTTTTAAAAGATTCTCTTGCGTAATTCCGCACCCGTTGTCAATTACGGTGACAACAATATGAGAACGGTCTCTATCGATTTCCACGACTATTTCACCGGGCGCAGAACCAAAGGAATCCACAGAGTTATTTATCAAATTTGATACAATTGCCGCAAAATTATTCTCATCAACCAAAGCTAAATAGTTCAAGTCGGATTTTTCAACAAATTCTATTACATGCACATTCTGGTATTGAAACTTTTTTTCAAAAATAATTTTTTCGATTATTTCGGATATATCTACCGCTGTGTCTCCCAGCAAAATTGGTTGCAATTTCAATAATTTACTTTGATCAAGTAAATTATTTGCGATAGCATTAATTCGAGCGCTAACCTGCGTGAGCATTTCTTTCTCTTCAGACTCGAGCGAGTTTATTCTATGACTAACCAAGTTTAAAACTGACAATGGAGATCGTATGTCGTGTGCGACTTGCTTTGCCAACTGAGTAAGTGCACTTTTCTTTTCAAGGTCATATTGCAAACTATGCACCTTTAATTCATAAGCTATTTTTTCATCATAAATATTTAAAATCTCATTAATGACGGAGTCTTTTAATAGGTTTTTAGAGGAAATTTGTTTGTTTTCTTTACAGCTCTCTATAAAGCTTTGAATTGATTTTTTATATCTATATAAAGGAACTAAGATAAATATAAATGTAATAACATAGAAGGAGTAAAAAAATAGACCCAAATAAGAATCAGAAAAAATAAATTTTATCATTGTAAATACATCTGGCGTGTCGATCAAAAAACCTGACGTGAAGCCGTCCGTTGAAAGTAGAAACTTTGAATTTAGAAAATTCTCAGAATATTTGAAATCAACAGTGGTAAGTTCAACGTTAATAAACCCGAAGCTTTTAAGCATTTCTATTTTTTTCTGAGCCCTTAATTTTTGAGATGTAGCAATATCGTAGGCAAGCTCATCTCTAATCGCATTAACTGAATTTTTTAATCGATTTTTATATATATCTACTCCTAAAGTAAGAAATAACAATAAATATACAAAAGTAATAACGAACCAAATTCTCACTACTGAATTTCCTCTATCGCAGGAATACCACTATAGAAGTCGTGCCATTTCTCTACCATTATACTAGATGGAAAAATAAAATCACGCTCTACTCTACCTATGGGTAAAACAAAATAATTCTCAATCAAGTAAAATTCTGCTTTTCGCATAATTGAAATTCGCTCTTCGCTGGTGATTTTCGAATCATTAGCATCTTCCATAAGTTTCTGTATCGGTTTAATTTTTTGTGTTACTATTCGATTTTTTTCAGTATAGAAAGATTCAAAATAAACTGAAAAGTCTCCTTCTAGCGATGAGATCGATCCAGAGCTATCAAAACCCATGAGCGCCACATATTCTTTGCCTGAGAATGCCCATGCTGCAAATTCTTCTGGGCTAATGTAAATTAAATTAACCGCTTTTTCAAGGCCTTTACTTTTTAAGTGGTCTCTAATTTTATCTATTTTATAAAAATTTGGCACAAGAATACTTATTTTTTTAGTAAATTTATTTTTTTGAGCTATTGTGTTACCTACCTGCATTCTATTTGAGTCACTATTTTTTTCTTCCGGCCAGGGCAAAAATTTCTTTGATTCGATAACAGATAAATTGAATACATTTTTCCAATCTATACTGGCGACTAATTCTTTAGCGGTTTTTCGATCCTTTTTATTTTTTAAATTGATAACTACATTGTAAGTTTTTAGACTCGGAATTTTAATTTTATGACCTGTATATTTTCGATCTAGCTTTTCGTTTGGTGGAAGTTGATTAATATCTTGAAACTTAGTGTGGTCAAAATTCTCTTTTATAAGTTGAAAATTGATAGAATCAAATTTAATTTTTTTTGATATGGTTGATTCAAGTAAAATAGATTCAGGCGAAGAAGTGATTAACTTATATGGACCGGCACCGAGCGGGAATGGATTCTTAGAATCTCCATTTTTCACTATTGTACTGGCTACTCCTGTAAGCTTTCTGAATAATCCTGGTGACTCTTTAACTAACTCTAAAATTATACACCTGTCATTTTCACTATGTATCTTAACGATCTTCATAATTAAAGGGTACATTCCAGAAAATGAAGTTAAAGATGCAGATAAATCGTGCTTAGTAATTTCGCTCAGGTCGTTAAACTTAATATTTTCTTTTAAGCAAAATCTAAATTTTTTGAATGTTGCATCCATCGCCCGTGTCGATGAAGTATTGAGAAAGTATGAATCGAACTCATTCGCAGTAACATTGAATATAAAAAGCGGATAATAGAGGTGTGAGCCTATGTACGTTCCCACATTAATTTGATTAGTTATAGGGTTTACACTAGGTAGCATAGGAACCGCGACGTTGAATGTCGCACTCGAGGCGATCTGGTGGATTAGGATTATAATCGCGAACAAGCTAATCACGACCTTGGGTCCAAACGTAAACCAATGCTTTTAAAATTTAATTTTGCAGAAATTGAATCAGCTGGATAATTGAAAAAATCAATATTTGCCGTAATTGACGAATTTGAATTCAGTTCTGAAAGAAGCGTGGCCCATTCTTTTTTAATATAATCCCGCTCTGTTCTCAATGCAATCTGATTACCAATACCCCAGTATCCAATGTGCCAAACGTCCTTCTTAAAAAAGGGATGCTTTTCCCAATTGCATAAAACTAAGTAGGCTACAATTTCATCGTTTTTTGTATGATATATGTAGCGATATGGCATGTTAAAGAAAATACTTTGCTCGTTCTTGAATCGTATAATATCGGAACTGCTATAAAACTTTGTGTGAACTTTATAGAAACTATCTAATGTAAATTCAGTAAATTTCTCAATATCGACAAGGCTTAAAATATCGCCTTTGAATGATTTGATTAATTCAGTTGATTCAATAATATCTTTCCAAGGATTTATTATTTCTTTGGTCTCTAATATTTTAACAAACTTAGGGTAGAACAAATTATTGTATTTTTTTAATTCGTCTTCAGTGTAATTAAAAATAATATTTTCCCAAGGTCTTTGAGAAAATTTTAAAATTGAATCATAATTTGAGTCGGCGCAGATAAACTTACAATTATCGCAATTAATTTCACTAACTGCGTAGACCGTTGAGGTGCTCAATTTTTTTATAAATTTGTAAAATATATTGTTATTTAATTCTGCTACCGAATTAAAATATAGTAATTCATCGCCAAGTAATTTGTCGAAAATTACCGGCCCACAACATATTGTAAACCCTTTTGTCGGGATAAAAGTTATCTTATAAAATTTTTTTTTCTCGTCAATATTTGGACACTTAAAAAGTTGAAACTTACTTTGCTCATTATTTGGTAGTTTTTTTGAAGCTCTTCCTGAGTTTATTTTCGAAGTAAAGTTTACTTTTGTATTGCTTTTCTCTACGCTTTGACTAACATCTCTGAAATAATTCTCTGTCTCGAAAGTAATATTCAATTCGACTTCTTTAAATAAGGACTTCGCTAAGTCAATACTTTCTTCAAAATCAATTTTACTTAAAAACATCGAATGCTCTTCATCATACGATATTAGACACGAATCTAGGTCTAAGCTTTTAATTTGACGATATTTATTTTTGATTAAGGCGCCATTTGTTGTAATTGAAAAATGAATATGTCTTGGGCTCGATCTTATGGAGTCTACAAGAAATTTAATCTCATCTAAGTAGAGAAGCGGCTCTCCTCCGCTAAAAGATACCTGAAAGATATCTTTATTCTCAATTATCTGCTTGGAGAGTGATTCAAGTTCATTTTGAGAAATATCAAAATCTTTTCTTTTAGGCTTGGAATCATTTAAGCAATGCGAGCAAAAAAAATTACAATTGAGCCCAAGAATAACTTGAAGTTCGAGACCCATTATAGGCCTTTTGACTTTATTGTAAGCATGGGTTGCGGGCCTCGCTCTAACTCTTCTTGCAATCGATACAATGTTTGTTTAAGTTTCATAATTTCTTCGTCGCTTAACTCATTTACATTATAAGTATAAATAAATTTTTTAATAATTTGCTTTTCCTCTGGCTTGACCATAATCAGCAAAGTACTGTCTGGCTCGATCCTGAGAATGTTAGAAGCATATAACTTGTTTGAATTGAGCAGCGACAGCAGACTCGCAATATACACCAATTGATTTTTCATAATACCCCGTTTATTGTTCGAAATTAAGTTACATCGATTTTTGTTTTTTTTCTATTTTTTTTTTAAAATTAATTTATTTACTATACTTCTATGTATATCAAATCATGTATACCATCAGCCCAGGCATTTGTGACTATACTTTTGACATGTAAAATATTTATATTTTACTTTGTAGGTTGGTCTAAAGCATTTTTGATAGAGACTCAGCATTCAGCTTATTTTTCCGTTTTAAAACGTTTATATGCGCTAAAAGTAATATTAAATCCGGAAATAATTTATGCTTGGGTTACGCTAAAAGAATTTGATCTAGAACTCTGAACATAATTCAAGTCCTATAAAAGGATTTGATTAACAACGAGAATTTCCCTGATTAGGACTGCACATACAAAAGAACGGATTATTCAACATCTTAGACGCATAAAAATCAAGGCGGAGATGGAATTACAATTAAATATTCTGAGCCTAAGCGCGATATTTCTATCCGATTTTATTATCGTTGGCAAAAGTAATATGTCGGCATGGTTTCGTTACAAGCAAAAAACTTAAAAGCGAAAATTTGCGTTAAAAAATAGTGACTTATCTTTCAGGTGATAATGAAATTTTAGAACGTAAACTTCTAATCCCTGCTCGCCAGCAGAAAGCTATTTTGCACGTGACCAAAGTGCTTGCAGTTATTGACAAGAGACCTTATCGAGCGCTACAGCAATCAAAATTAACCTAAAGATGGAAATTTGTTCTAAATGATTTTGATGATTTCATGCGAAAAAGATCAATTAAATTGGCTCCTGATTGCGGCAGCTGAGATTAAGCTCGAATTAATGAATGATGGAATTCAAGTAAGATCGCTTCTCATTTTCTTTAATAAAGAGTTTGTTGTAATGGCCGATTATCTTGCTGTTGTTAGTTTAGCTTACTCCGTCGTAATCGCAATTGGATTTAACAAGAAAGGGCAGGGCGAGATTAATCAGCCCCAGCGCTTTGAAGGACAAATTTGAAGACTTTTTGAGATTTTTGTTTATTGCATTTAATTTTTTTACCGTACTAATATAAGCGGCTTTCGCGGAGACTCGATCCAACTACTTTTGGTATATTATTTCCGTGATCTATTCATGAACTGGCGCATCATGAATCATTTTCGATAAAGTTGTCCGACAGCTTAGTCGTCGAAAGTGAAGATGAAAGTATCAAGAAGCTCCGTCTCGAGGTCGCCAGTGACCTCGAATTGAACCAATCCATACTTTTTGTGCTGTACTCAGAATAACTCATTGTGCTCGCCTATTTAATTTTTACAGCTCATACTTTGACTTTTAGCTTCTCGAATCTCGTGATTCATGAAATGGAGTCTGTCAGTGCACTCTTCGACTTATACCATTGGATACGTACCTCCTACGTTTCCTCGCGACCCAACTGAGGTTAATTAATACGACGAACACGTCATTCTAGGCCAAATTTTAGAGCCTATTGTAGACTTCGATAGCGATGGTCGAGTTGTCGGAGCAATCGCGAAAAGTTGGAAATTTTTATCTGCTGGGAAAGTTTTAAAGTTTACAATAAATAACGACGTAAAATTTAGCAATGGCAAATTCGTTACATCTTCGGATGTAGTTTACACCTTAAATCGTCACATTCAGATGAGTTCACAGTCAAAAAGCTTTCTGTCTGACATAAAAAAGATATCGACAACTTCACCTACCGAAGTAACCATAGAATTAAACAAACCTAATGTGGCGATTTTAAAAGTACTTTCTCGTGACCAGCTGGGAATTGTTCCCGATGGCTGGACGTTTGATATAAAGTCGTCTGCTCCATTCATCGGAACGGGCCCCTACAATTTAGTTAAAATTGATGCCAGTTGGTTTCTAGTAAAAAATATTTTTTTTAAAAGAAATAAGATACCTATAGAAAAATGGCGACTGATTTATTTTAATGATAAGAACTTTAGTATTCCGAGCACACTTCCGGACGTAGCTCCCGACATTACAAATTCAGTTTTAAAACAAGTTTATTTGAACTCTGAGTTTAAATCGCATATTTATGACGTAACTCCTAAATTCGGTTTTACCCAAACAACCTTTTGGGTTCATCCGACGAGTGAATTATTCCAAAACTCAGAGAAAAGAAAATTGGCCCAGGCATTTTTAAACGAAATAATAGCAGACTACTGCACAACTTCAGATTGCAGCAGAGCCACTGGAATGATTCCACTTGGTATCATGGGCTCATTAAACCAACTGCCTACAATTCCGCCTTACAAACCAAATAAAGTATTTCAAAACATAAAAATTGCGGCGCCGGCAGGAATCTTCAATGATCTATTTTCACCTAAAAATATAGAAAAAATTAGTCGCAAATATTATGTAAAAATAAAACTGTTTCTAAGATCACCCGGCGAACTCAAACAAATGCAATCCTGGAATCCTGATATCGTCGCTGGTAGCTGGGCGGGTGGATTCAATGATCCAACAGGTTTTTTATCATTGCTTTCCGGTATTCTAGGATAGGAATGGATTTTAAACTTTACTTAGGTAAGAACAATACAGTTCTTAACAGCGCCAAAATCGAACAGGATGAGATGGCTCGGTCCGAATTGTTTAGAAGCTTAGGATTAAAGGTAATAGATAGCGGCTATTTAACTCCAGGATGGCGAGTAAAAACTTTTGAACTTAAAAAGAAAACTTTGTCATATATAGATTTCCAAACAAGATACACACCTCGACTAATTAATTACTCAGTTTCCAAACAAAATGGCGATTAAAAAATTAGTTCTTTTGTTAGGATCCATTTCTCTGATACTGTACGCGGCGTTAAGCGGACTAATAGGTTCACTTGTAATAAAGAAGTCCGTCCGCGATGTCGCAGAAGATTCTCAGAAAAAACTTGGATCATTAATTGTTTCTATGCTTTACGAGCCTCTGAAACAAGGATCTATTTTAGAAGCTAAAAATAGACTTATTAGCTTTAAAGAAAAGGGATATTTTGAGTGTGCTGAACTAACCGTAGAGGGTATGCCCTTAACGAAATGTGAAGTTGAAAAAAAATACTTGAAGAGTTTTGAGACGTCTTCTGAGAACGCTGATTTTTCTAATTTGAATTTCACACTAAAAATATTCGTGGACTTTGAAAAATTTAGCGTTTCGTCTAAAAATAGCCAATTTACATTATTTATATCGCTCTTCTTTTTTGGGCTTTTATTTCTTTTTTTGACATTCGTTTTTCTACGAAGTGTTGGTAATGAAATTATCCACCTATCTAGAGAACTAAAGGGTGAGTCATCTGAAAGTAAAAGCTATATACGTGAAATAAATTATTTGCAGGATAGCATAAGGGAGTTTGTACTATTACGTAATAATTATCTTAACATCGCTATTCGAGAACAAATTAGCAAACAAGTGGCTCACGATATTCGCTCGCCTCTATCAACAATTAATTTAGTCGTAAGTTCACTAAAAGGGGTTTCCTTCGATAAGTTAGAGCTCATTTCTTCTGCATTGAATAGAATTAACAATATCTCAGAAAACCTTCTTTCTAAAGTAGTCGATAACCATTCCTTAAACGATGACTATTTTTTGAATTCTATTCCGTTCCAGCCTGACCCTAAAAATTGTAATAGTTCTCTTTTTTTAGAGAAAACAGTATCTGCAATTCTGAATGAAAAGAAATTTGAGTTAAGCCATTTTAAAGAAATCGAACTAGCGACCGATTTAGACATATCGGGAAAATTTGAAGTTAAAGCCGACATTACAGAATTAGGTAGAATGATATCAAATATAATTAATAATTCTGTAGAAGCACTAAAGAATAAAATTGGAAAAATTACTTTAAGTACTAGATATTATGAGAATTTTGCACTACTCACTATAAGCGATAACGGAAAAGGTATCCCTTCAGATATTTTAACACATTTAGGAAACCGGCCTTTTACCTTTGGAAAGGAAGATCTCAAATCTGGCAGTGGGCTAGGATTGAGTCACGCTCAAAGTTCGATTCGTAATTGGGGCGGAGAGCTAAATATCACATCAGAAGTTGGATTCGGAACACTTATTGAATTAAAATTTTTAAAAAATTAGTCTTTACAAATAACCTAAGCAATCTTCTTAATCTTATCTAACTTATCTTTCATCAAAATGTTCTCTTGTTTCATAATCTGCATCTCTTTTGAAAGTAGAATAAGTTTTTTCTGTAGCTTATCAAGATCAGCATTATTTCCACCGCTGACAGTCCCTGCCGAGACTTCGTGTAGAACTCTTGCCGCCAGGTCTACGCCTTTGTCTTTCTTTTCTAACTTGCTCTCGAACTCGTCCGGTATTACCAAGGCCTGATCAATTTTGTCGGCCTTAAGTGCGTTGCTAGATAATAGATTTCTGGTTTCAGAAACTACTTTCATCATGCTTGAAGAGATTTCATTTGGATTTGGATTCAACTCGAGCATCTGAGTTTCGATTCGCTTTTTCTCTTGATGAGAAAGCTTGGCTAAAAACTCTTCTAGTTGTGGTTTTTCTAGACCTTTTAATGCGGTCGCGAATGATAGCAGATTTACGGCTGCTAAAATTTCTAAAATTATTTCGGGTTTCCAAGAAATAATTTTATCGAAAGATAAACACTTCTGATTGAGTGCTTCGGCCCACAGCGGACTCTCTTCAGATATGATACTCATGAATTGTTCACGCTTTTTAGTCGCACATGTTTCAATAACTTGTACTAATTGTAAAAAGCCACCTGATTTTTTATATCTGTCTACCATGCTCATACAGACTTTATCGGATAGTCGAGGTTCTAAATTTAATGTTTATTTGAATTTTGTTAATTTAATTAAAAAGACGATCCGTCTCTAATAGAGACGGATTTTTTTGATATTTATAACGCGCCTGTATAACAACGATAAGAAACTGTAACTGCGACGCCTTCAGACCCTCTTCCGAAGATGAGTTTATCACCATTCCATGTGTATGGAACACCTACCGGGCTTACTATTGGTGCAGTTGCAGGGCTACAGTTCAATCCCATCATTCGAGATGAGTCAGAAATTTGCGTAGCCATTGAAGAAAAATTTGCAGCGTAGTCAGATTGGCAAATATTTAGAACTAATCCACGAGTTCTTGCCGCGTTATCGATAGTAACTGCACCAGACCTTGAAAGGTTTATGTATTCGCTACCAATTCCACCCGAAATTACGGGACCCGACTGATTTCGAACCTCTTCTCCTGACGCGTTACGTAGAGTTTGCGTAGCTTTACATGAATTATCTGTAACCACGATTGAATTAAAATCCCAATATTTTGTCGGATACTGTGATTGCATCATACTAACAAAGCCCGCAGCAGTATCATTATTGGCTAGAGCAAAATTAGAGTCTGTTGTGTAGCGCGCCTGTCGAACATCATCGTTAGAAATTAAGATAATATTTAAGCCAGCGTCGGTTCGCATGAACGAGTCAGAATTCTCGGATACAACTAAGCTGCCAGTATGCAAACCACGCGTATCAGAAGATGGGCAAACCGCTGCATAATCAGCAGCGTACTTTGCACTATTCTGAAAATTTTCGCGATTCGTATTAAAGGCCGAAGTGATCATGTCTTCACAGGCAATTGTATCTGTTCGTCTGATCGCCGTATTAAACATGTTGATACGGTCCGAGTCAGAGTTTTTTATATAACTAGAGCCATTCGAAAACGTAGTTAACTTCTTTTTCGTAACACCGTTTAAATCTGTAGTCGTAATTGCGATTCTATAATCAATCTGCTTACTATCTAAATTTTGAATAAATCCCGCAAACCTTTGAGTTAACAAAGTTTGAATCTTCGACATTGAAGCAGAGTTGTCATTTATAAATAAAATGTCCACTTTACCTGCACCTACATTAAACGGCACATTGGTGTATTCATTGTATTGATTATTAACAACACAATTACTTGCAGCACTGCAGCTGCCAGCTACCTGAGATTGCGGAGTGAACTTCGTTGGAGAACACGCAATTATTACTCCAAGTGCTATCCCTAAAGTGAATTGACTAACTGTAATGGTATTCATAGATCACCGCCTACAGTTTCAATTATCAATCTTAGTGCCGGGACTAAATCTAATGTATTCGATTTCAGTTTAAATACTGTCAAAAGTTTTAACAGGGTGACCAATATTACAAATAACCAAAAAAAACCCCAATAAACTTCGCCAGGGCGTTGTTTATTGGGGTTATGTATAAAAAGAGCTGGCATCGCGCTACTCTCTCACACGCTTGCGCGTGCAATACCATCGCCGCAAGAGAGCTTAACTTCTGAGTTCGGAATGGGATCAGGTGTGACCTCTCTGCTATTGACACCAGCAAAATTGTTTTAATTGATTTTTAGCGAGGAAATTAGAATCTGTTCGTTTCAACGTACATAGTACGGAAACTCTGAAAAAAAATTTTTAAAAAAGCCTCACGACCTATTAGTAAATATAAGCTGAATACATTACTGTATGAACACTTTATTCCTATCAACCTCGTAGTCTCCGAGGGGTCTTTAGGGGGCCGAAGCCCCAGAGAAATCTAATCTTGCAGTTGGCTTCCCGCTTAGATGCTTTCAGCGGTTATCCATTCCAAACATAGCTACCCTGCATTGCCACTGGCGTGACAACAGGAACACCAGAGGTTCGTCCATCCCGGTCCTCTCGTACTAAGGACAGGTCTGCTCAAATTTCTTACGCCCACAGAAGATAAGGACCAAACTGTCTCACGACGTTCTGAACCCAGCTCGCGTACCACTTTAATTA
>JANPPC010000020.1:0-8554 GCA_031428275.1 Bdellovibrio sp. | reverse complement strand
ACGTGCTTTTGGATTTAGGAATTTTAATAATTATAGATTAAGAGTGCTTGCACTTTGTGGATGGAATGGAATAATAAATAGAACTAGAAAACTTCATTAACTTGAAACTGCGATTCCCCCTCTGATTGAGTAGAACCGAAACCTTTTCAGTTCAGGATACGAGCTCAACAGAACCTGAAACCCGTGATCAATTAAAAAACAATCTTTGGTTTTACTTGTTCGAACTCGACCGCCAACTTCATTTGATTTTTCTAAAAGTAAATAAGGTATCCCATTTTGCTCAAAAGTTACAGCACACGCCAAACCCGCAAGGCCAGCGCCGATTACAACGATGGGTGAATCAATTTTATTCAAAATAATATCCTTTTCTTAGAATTTAAAATAGAGCTTTAACAACCTTGAAAAGTAGTTTAGTATCTATTAAACTACTTTTCAAAAGGTTCATATGGTGCAAATACCACTCAGCATGGAAAATAATGTTTTTTCTGCAGCTTCAACGGCTGATCTTGTTCAAATCATCCTAAAAAATATAGGCGAAGACCCCTCACGAGAAGGTTTATTACGCACTCCTGAGCGCTTCGAAAAAGCGCTGGCAGAGCTAACTTCGGGTTACAAGAGGGATTTAGTCGCAGTGGTTGGCGAAGGTATATTCGATGCCGAAAACGCAGGGCTAGTGGCTGTGCGGGAGATCGAATTCTTTAGTCTTTGCGAACATCACATGCTTCCGTTTTGGGGCAAGGCTTCAATCGCGTACTACCCTGACCAGCACATTTTAGGCCTGTCGAAGCTGGCCCGCGTGATAGACGTCTTTTCAAAAAGACTGCAAGTACAAGAAAGACTAACCCGCGAAGTGGCCGAATCTATTTTTAACCTGATTGATGCCCGCGCGGTGGTGGTTAAAGTCGAAGCTCAGCACATGTGTATGATGATGCGTGGAGTAAAAAAGATGAATTCAAATACAGTGACCGAATTCAGCGTGAACTTAGAAAAACTAACCCCCGACGAAACACAACGACTTTGGAAAGCGATCGACTAATGACATATAAAAAAAGAGCTGCTCTGATCAACGAAAATTTTAACAATTTGACTAAAGATAATTTAGATATTTTAAACGATTTTTACGACGAAAAAGTCAATTTTGTCGACCCCGTAAGAAGCGTAAAAGGGTTGAAGCAGCTAAAAAAATACTATTCACATGCTTATGCAAACGTTATTTCCATCAGTTTCAATTTTCACGAAATAAACCATCAAGATGACTTATATTTTGCCAAGTGGACCATGAACCTTCAAGCGAAGGGTCTCAATTTAAATAAGCCTTTCCCTGTCGAAGGACTTTCGGTCATACAATTCACTGACGCTAATAAAGTTATTTACCACCGTGATTATTTAGATTTAGGCAGTATGGTTTACGAAAATATCCCTGTCTTGGGTTCGTTGATTAAATTAATTAAAAAAAAGCTGGGCTAAATGAAAACCCGTGAAAATTCTTCTATTAAATACAAACCCTTGCCAGAGTTGAAAGAGCTAGAAAATCTGGTCGGCGATTTTATTCAATATTGGGGTTTTAAAAAAATTCACGGGCGAATTTGGGTTCACCTTTATACCTCAAGTGAACCCTTAGATAGTCAGACTCTGATGTCCCGTTTAAAAGTCTCAAAGGGTCTGATCAGCTTGGCCATTCGCGATTTACTAAAGTATGAAGTTATTGAAGTCGTTAGCACCGGAAAGCACGGCGTAACGTTTTTTAAAGCAAATCCCGATCTTATGGCGGTGATTACTCGGGTATTAACCCAGCGCGAAGTCATTATGATATCATCGGCCGGCTCTTGTCTTGAGCGTATCACTTTAAAAAGTAAAACAGATATTGAAAACGCTAAGATTGATTTTGAAAAAGTACAAAACATAAAGAAAATGACCGAATCAGCACACGGCTTATTAAGTCTATTTATCATTCAAGCGGGCATTTCTACCGATTCTGAAAACTTAAATGCTTTTTCGAGTCTGACAACACAGCCTAATTTATAGAAAATCATTTCTTAAAACCCTTCCATGTGCCGCCGTATTGATATTCGGGTAGTTTTTTAGTTTTAATACAACATGCCTCACACACAAAAATCCAATCTTTATGCTTAGATATACGTACACGAAAGGCTACTTTAATTTCTGCCTGACATTCTTCGCAGATCTTCGTTCGCCCAATGTTTTGTTTTGAAAACGTAGCCATACTAGAAACCCTTATTTCTTATTTATAACTTAGTAGTCTATTTTTTTAAATTTAAATTATCGTAAGCAGATTTAAATCTGCTTCGGTAACAACTTGATCCCAACTCAGCTTAGGTATAACCTTCAGCTCAAGCAAAGAAGGCTCATATGGCAAAAGAAAAATCGCACCGATTCTCGAAACGCACTTTAGATTTTTTAGCAAAAGCTGGGCGCCAAAAAAATCCGGACTGGCTGGTAAAAAATACGACTGAATACGAAGAAAATGTAAAAATACCCTTCATCGAACTGGCCGAACAAATAAAGTTAGCCTTAAAACCATTGGCTCCAGATTACCACTTTCCAAGTAAAGGCCTTGCGCGCTTAAAACGCCCGGCTTTCAAAGTTGCTGGCGGCGAAGCGCAGCACAAAGACTGGCTTTCGATGATTCCCACGCGACCTTCGAAATCTAGGTTTGAAAGTAATCCCCATTTATTTTTTGGCATTTTTGCTAGCGAAAAAGATAGCGTCATTGTGGCTGCGGGTCTTTGGCAACCCTCTTCAACACAAACTCGGCGAATTCGAGAGGCCATTAGCCAAGATTCCCAACCTTTTCGTAAACTTTTTTCAGATGCTCAATTTAAAAAACGCTTCAAAGGAAGCTGGTCGATGGAAAACGTATCAAAAAGAACTCCCCGCGGATTTTCTGAAGACCACAAAGATCTTGATTGGATTAAGCTTAAGAACTTTATCGTCACCAAAAAAATTTCGCTAAAAGACTTCTCGGCAGCAAAATTTAATGAGTCTGTTATTGAAGACTTTAAACAAGGGCTTCGACTCAATAAATTACTAGATTTAGCTATAGCCATGAAGTGGCCACCTCAATAGATCGTCTAGCTTGTAAAAGCGAGCTAGCGTTTATTTATTTTAAAGTCCGAAAAGTTATATTTATTCGTGGCTTCTTTGGCTTCTTGGTTTTCGGAATCGCATGGTACCAAAAGTGCTGAGTCTGACCCTGCATAAGTAAAAAGCTTCCGTCTAATAATGTGATCGATTGCTTCATAGATTTATCTTTCGCATGACGAAAATGAAATTGACGCGATTCTCCTAAGCTAACGGACCCTATAACCGGGTCTTTACCTAGTTCTTTTTCATTATCTTGATGCCATCCCATGCTGTCGTTTTCGTTACGATAAAGATTAAGTAAGGCGCTCGTAAACGTGACGCCCGCGACTGGTTCAATGCGCTGTTTGATTTTGAGAATTGCAGGCGACCAAGCTTGGGGCTGCATAGTGATTCCCGAATATTTATAAGATTTTTCAGGATCACCAACCCAAGCAGTAAGACGAGGCTGCATTATTTTTTTTCCGAAAATTATAATCGGCTCGTGTCTCCAACAGACTTCCGACATCAAGGTACTAAAAAAAAGTTCACATTCATCGGCCGAAAAAATATCAGTAAAGAGAAAAGCTTCACCATCAATCGGTAAAATATTTTCGGATGGTAAGTTAATTTCTAATTTTTTCATAATTTTACTGCGCTAAACAAGCTCGCAAACGCCGACGCTTAAGCTTGTCTCCAATACCAAATCAATGCAAGAATTAAAATCAAACAAATACTAGGAGAGTTTCTAATGAAAAAAGCGATTTGGAACGGCGAAACCATTGCTGAAAGCAGCGAAACAATTGTCGTTGAAGGAAATCATTATTTCCCCAAGCAAAGCCTTATCAAAAAATATTTTTCGGATAGCCAAACTCATACCACCTGCGGCTGGAAAGGTGTTGCCAGCTACTACAATCTAAAAGTAAACGGAGCTGAAAATAAAGATGCGGCCTGGTTTTACCCCGAACCTAAAGATGCCGCAAAAAATATTAAGGGCCACGTCGCTTTTTGGAAGGGCGTTGTAACAAAATAAAAACGTAAAAAATCGCTCAGGACCTTTACGCCGACGTGAAGGTGAAGCGAAAATACGACTACTTCGCGAGTTCTGATTCGATGGCTTTTTTTATGGGTTCATAGCCAATTTCTTCAAGCATTCTTCCGTTAACAAAGAATGTTGGAGTCAGCTTAACTCCTAATCTTTTGCCATCAGCGAAATCTAAATCAACTTTCCATCTGTGTCTGCTAAGCAGAACATTATCTTCAAATGAATCTGCCCTCTTCACGCCCGCCTGAACCAAAATTTTTGCAATAAGTTCGGGTTTAGGATTATGGTGATCAGCCCAGGCGGGCTGATTTTCAAATAATGCTGACATCGCTTCCCAGTATTTTCCTTGTTCACGAGCCTCTTCAATAAAGGTGGCCGCTTTCATCGAGTTGCCATGAAATGGCATATACCTCACCACAAGTTGAACTTGGCCATCGAACTCTTTCATTAACTGCTTAACGACAGGAGACATTGCTCGACAAGCCTCACATTCAGGATCTAAAAACTCAACGATTTTGACCTTCGCATTGTCTGGACCAAGCTTTGGGTTGTGTTCTTTAATCAACTCAGTCACCTGCTCGATCGGTGCACTAACGGGTTGAGAACCCTGATAATAATACTTAAAAAAAGCAAATGCACCTGCGGTTAAAATAAAAATACCTAAGACAAACAGTTTATTATTTTTCATCAGATTTCTCCTGCTTTATAGCCATAATACAAATAATTGTTATTATTAAAAACGCCATGAACGATAAAAAAGGTATCGTGATAAACCCAAGCCACTCGATTTGTTTTGAAGTGCACGAAACGCCTTCTGAACAAGGCTTTATGCTGTCGGGTATTATCTTATAATAAAGAAGATTGTGGTAAGTAGAAATACTTAAACCTACAAGGCTAAGTAACAAGCCATACTTAAAGCTGTCTTTCGTATTTTTTAATAATGCCAAAGCAAATATTAAAACCAACGGATACATACAAATTCTTTGATACCAACAAAGCACGCAAGGGGGTAACTTCATCACTTCACTAAAAAACAAACTACCTGCTGTCGCAACTACAGCGATAAAAAAATTTATTTGTATAAAATAGGATTGATTTTTATTCATCGTTTCCAAACTAACCGAATTTAATCACGCATCGGTAGCCGTTTGCCACCTAAATCTAATCTCGCCTCTTTTTTAAAATCTCATCCGCAGATTTTAGAAATAGAACAGCTACTGTAGACGCCACTAAAGCTCTTATTCCTATCACGCCCGCAGTGTTCGCCTCCTGCACGATTCCGTTTAATGCCAGATGGATGACTTGGCCCAAAACAATAAATCCGAATACAGCCATTAGCGATAAAAATTGCGCGCGAAATCCAAAACTAAACTTAATCAAAAACATGATCGCATTTACCGCTTGCACTATCTTCAGCAGCCCGCCGTGCTTTACCCTTTGTTGAGACAATTCAGATTCTTTTTTTCTCACAACAACTTTTTGCAAAAATGCATCCGAATCTTATTAAAAACCCGAAAGCTACGGTACGGTCAAGTGCTATGCCGCAAATACCATGAAAATTCGTGCGTTTTCCAAAAAAAGGTCTTATCAACAAGCCTGTAAGAACCGAAGGCGGATACTGATACGATCAAAGGGTATCAGTATTTGCGAATGAAACATTTTACTTTTCTTGAATCATTTTAAAGCGAATCTTTCGATCGTAATAAGATTCTAAATTTCCATCCTTACTTAACCTCGGATAGATATTAAAACTTATTTCAATTACATCCTTTTGAAGTTCCGTGACTTTAAAATTTGAATTTCAAAAACGAAGATTTGGATCAATTTGTTGCGGAGTCAGGTATCTATCTAACCACGCGGCCCAACCGCCAATATCATCATTCGCTATTCAAAAGCAGTATGAGCGCTTAGCTTTTAATGCTTAACTAATTAGGGTCTGTGGTCAATTGTTGCATTCCATCAATTACCAAAATAGTTTAACTCCTCTTAAACTTGCTGTTAGCTTTGTTTTTAGGAGAATCTTTTATGAAGTTATTAATAGGTATACTTTTCTCAGTTTTAACTTTTTCTTGTGCTAAATCTACGGATTCAGCGCCACCTGCTGTAATAGATCCAGGTGTAACAACCTTCGCGGTGACCGCACCGAACGCCACCGCCAGTTACACAATCAACGCGTCTGATAATCCGAGTCTGACTTTAAAGCGCGGCTTCACCTACACATTTAATGTTTCATCACCGGGCCATCCATTTTACATCAAGTCTATTCCAGGTACGGGAACAGGAAATGCGTTTACTGACGGCGTTACCGGTAACGGAACCGCTTCTGGCACGATAACATTTACAGTGCCGAGCACTGCTCCGGCCACCTTGTACTACAACTGTTCTGTGGGCGGACACACAGCAATGGCCGGTACGATAAATATCACCGACTAGATAAGCCTATAACGAATCTAACGGGGCTAACAGTGCGGCTTCAGCACGAAATGCGAATCGAAACGCCGGGCGGGCGAATCACTTGCTTGGTGGACGATATAAATAGAGCTTAATCCGCGACGAACATTACTTATGGAATTACCTCAAATACATTTTCAAAAATCCAGTTCGCGCAGGCCTTACCTGCAAAGTGCACATACACAAATATTCATCTCGACATGAAAACTCAAAAAAATTTCGTGGGCATTGGCAGATATCTACAGAAAAGGAAATTTGTCGATCGAACTAGACTTAACTTCGTTGAACGAACCGTTTCTTCTTGAGGGAGAAGCGGCAATACAGAAAGCCCTCCGTCTTCGCGAGTTCCAACTTTCACGTAATGAGACATACCGAATCCAAGAATTGGATTCGGTATGTCTCATTACGTGAACTGTTACCTGTGGGGATTTTTTTTCTTAAAAGAGATAGCCTAGGCCAATTGAAATGGCTTGGCTAACTTGGAATTTCTTTTTGAATTCGGATTCGGCGGCTACTGGAGAGGCTTGGCGTACATCTACAGATACGGGATTGATGACGTCGTGGAATTGGATGCCGTAGCTCAGGTCTATAATGATGTGCTTTTTGACGAATAACTTATTACTTAAGCTTACGGCTGAATAAAATAAATTTTTGGTTCCGTATTTGTTAAGCCCTAGATCGTATTGAACGTCTACGGTTAGTGGTAAAACTTTTTGTTTTCCGATGCTGATTTTTCCGTATAGAATTCGGTTCACTAAGCTAAGTGCCATGATTGATTTTGGCTGCGGTCCGCGCTCAATACGAACACCCTTTGAATCAAATCCTTCTTTGTACTGGTTAAATCCAACTGAGTATTGGTAATATTTAAATCCTAAACCAAGGTCATTATTCAGATGGTAATGGAAAGTAACGCCTAATAATTTTCCATCGCTGAATAATTCATCGAGTACCCACATTAAATCGGCTTTCGCTTCGAAACGCTTATCATGATCGACCGCACGGTGAATGACCATGTCTTGGCTATCAAGGCGCGGTATCACTGATTCAGTCGGTAAGATATCTTCGCTAAACTGAATTTGCTCAGCAGCACTTGCCAACTGAGGGCCACCCAAAATGAGAAAGATAAAAAGAGGCAGCATCGACTTAAAGATATTATTTTTGAAAAGCATTTTTACTCTTATCCATTTCAACATTAAAGTTTTCTCGGATCTTAATTAACTTTTTGAAATTATGATTCTTCTTTGTGTTTAAAAACATCGCGTCCGGAGTTCCTACTTCGCCCTGAACAAGCTCATCACCGAAGTCGATTTTAATTCTTTTTCCCTTTTTGGCGAAAGCTAAATCTGCTTCCGAGCTGGCATCTTGGGCCATGACCGTTAAACTCGAAAGGCTTATTAAAATTACAAAACAAATAGCTTTATTCATTTACACCACACTGATTTGTTCCTAAATACTGATAATTTCCGATTTCGTCGCGCCAGTATTCACCCTCGAACGGATAGTACTGAAAACCTGATTGAATGAAAAAACTGCGGGACTGCTTATCGTCAGCCTCGGAAACGTCTGTACTTTTCTTTATAAATTTTTGCGCCGCTTTTTTCTTCATAATACCGATCGTTTCGTAGTTGATGAAATCGAACTGCGTGATGTAATCAGTCAGTTCATTTTCAATTTCGCGAAGTCGCAACTTAACCAGTGAACCAACTTCAGCCGAAACGTTTTTAATTCGTAAGTCTAAAATTTTATTTCCATACTTTAAAAAATTGGTCGCATGCGAAACATTGAATTGAGCGTTTAGGGCTTTACGTTCTTTCTTAATGTTATTAAGGTACGAAATTTGGCTCTACAACAAAATAGGGGGAATTAAAGAATTAAGTTAACATGTTTTTACGACAAGACATTTTAACAAAAGGATTCAATAATGCCCCCCGTTTTAGGACTACCAGATCTTTGCTTGGAATCAATCGATCATCATGA
>JANPPC010000019.1:0-142539 GCA_031428275.1 Bdellovibrio sp. | reverse complement strand
CGAATTCATTTAAAGCCGCTTGGTAAGCTTCTTCAGATAAAACTGCGCCCTCTTCTAGCGTTGTCTCCATCGGATCAACAACGATGTACGATTCACAGTAAAGAACTTTCTCTACGTCTTTCAACGATAGATTAAGTAAGTTACCGATACGAGATGGTAATGAACGCAAAAACCAAATATGCGCAACTGGAGACGAAAGCTCGATGTGGCCTAAACGCTCACGACGTACTTTAGTTTGTGTGACTTCAACGCCGCACTTTTCGCAAATTACACCGCGATATTTCATTCGCTTGTATTTACCGCAAAGACATTCGTAATCCTTGATCGGACCGAAAATTTTTGCACAAAATAGACCGTCACGCTCTGGCTTGAACGTACGGTAGTTGATTGTTTCAGGTTTTTTTACTTCACCGAATGACCACTCACGAATCATTTCTGGAGATGCCAACGAAATACGTACGGCATCAAACGAAAGTGGATCTTTTGGTTTGTCGAAAAAATTTAATAAATCTCTCATTTAAACTCCTCTTCCTTCGTTAATTAGTGCTGAATTGTTTCAGATGTTGATGCTGTTTCTTCAACTGGCATGTCGTTAATATCATCGGTTAAGATGTCTGACTCAACAAGTTCTACATTCATTGCTAATGACTGAAGTTCTTTAATTAAAACGTTAAATGATTCTGGTAATCCCGGCTCAAGGATATTCTCACCACGTACGATTGATTCGTACATACGAGTTCTACCTGCTACGTCATCCGACTTAACAGTTAAGAATTCTTGTAAAGAATAAGCTGCTCCGTATGCCTCGATCGCCCAAACTTCCATCTCTCCTAAACGCTGACCACCGAACTGTGCTTTACCGCCCAGAGGCTGCTGAGAAACTAATGAATAAGGTCCAATAGACCGTGCGTGGATCTTCTCTTCAACTAAGTGATGAAGCTTCAGCATGTACATTACGCCCACCGTTACTTGGTTGGCGAAAGGCTCACCCGAACGACCATCGAATAATACTGATTGCGTTGAAGCTAATTCAGCTTTCTTCAATAAATCGCGCATATCAGATTCGTGGGCGCCATCAAATACCGGAGTTCCAACGTGAACACCGTTTTGAATTGCAACAGCCATTTTTTTGATAGACTCGTCGTCTGCTTTATCAACTTTCGCTGAAATCTCAGCGTCGTCGTAGATTTCTTTCATTTTAGCGCGCATAGAATCCGCGTTGAATTTTTCTAATTGTTCGCCGATTTGACGACCCAAATTAAGGGCTGCCCAACCTAAGTGAACTTCTAGAATCTGACCAATATTCATACGAGAAGGAACGCCCAGCGGGTTTAAAACCATATCAACTGGAGTACCGTCTGCTAAATATGGCATGTCTTCAACAGGCAATACTTTTGAAACAACCCCTTTATTACCATGGCGACCGGCAAACTTATCGCCGACTTGTAATTTACGCTTAATAGCCACGTAAACTTTAACCATTTTGATAACTCCAGGAGGAAGCTCGTCACCTTTTTTAAGACGATCGATCTTCTCGTTGAATACCATTTTAACTGCATCAAGTTGGTTACGACCACCATCGATGATTTTATTAACTTGGAATTCAACGTCTTGCTCTAGCGGGATGTAGCTTAATAATTCGAACGGAATTGTTTCTAAATCTGCAGATGTAATATCTTGGCCTTTGTTTAAAAGCTTTTGAGATCCGTCTTCATTCAATAGAATTCCGGTTGTTTTCTTGCCGACAACGATTTCACGTAATTTTTCGATCGCATTATTACGGATTACGTTTTGCTCGATCACTAAATCTTTTTCTAATTTAGTACGCTTATCTTCGATGATAGATGCTAAACGCTCATCACGGTCAGAACCTTCACGAGAATAAACTTGAGCATCGATCACTGTTCCGTAAACGCCAGATGGTACGCGTAATGATGTATCACGCACGTCGCCCGCTTTTTCACCGAAGATAGCTCGTAAAAGTTTTTCTTCTGGAGACAATTGCGTTTCGCCCTTTGGCGTAACTTTGCCCACTAAGATGAAGCCTGGTTTTACTTCAGCACCGATACGGATGATACCTGAAGAATCTAGATCTTTTAACGCTTCTTCACCAACGTTGGCGATATCACGTGTGATCTCTTCTTTGCCAAGTTTCGTATCACGCGCGATACATTCGAATTCTTCGATATGTACAGACGTGTATGTGTCTTCTTTTAATAACTTCTCAGAAATCAAAATGGAATCCTCGAAGTTGTAACCCATCCAAGGAGTGAACGCGACTAGGATGTTTTGTCCTAATGCTAATTCACCTAGTTCAGTTGAAGGCCCATCCGCGATGATGTCTGATTTAGAAACACGATCGCCTTTTTTAACGATTGGTTTCTGATTGAAACACGTATTTTGATTTGTACGCTGGTATTTAGTTAGATTGTAGATATCAACGTTTGCACCAAGCTCTCCGCCTTTTGCAAGACGACGAACCACGATACGAGACGCATCTACTAATTCAACTATGCCATCATTTGTAGCAACAACCGAAGTTCCAGAATCGCGAGCAACTAAACGCTCAACGCCGGTACCTACAAGTGGTGCACGAGATTTAATAAGTGGAACGGCCTGACGTTGCATGTTCGAACCCATTAGGGCGCGATTGGCATCATCATGCTCAAGGAACGGAATCAAAGATGCCGCAATAGAAACCAACTGAGACGGAGAAACGTCCATCAAAGTTACTTTATCACGATCAACTAATTCATACTCACCATCTCTACGCACGTTGTGTGTACCCGGAGCTAGTTCGCTATTGTTTTTTCCGTCGGTTGGCGCTTGAGCCTTATAATGTCCACCCTCTTCAAGTGCCGACATATAATGGATTTCAGCCGAAACTTTTCCACCTTCTACTTTGCGGTATGGAGTTTCAATGAAACCGTAGTTATTGATACGTGCATATGTAGATAAAGACGCGATAAGACCGATGTTTGGTCCCTCTGGCGTTTCGATCGGACAAATACGACCGTAATGCGTTGGATGTACGTCACGTACTTCGAAACCAGCGCGATCACGAGTTAAACCGCCGGGCCCTAGAGCCGACAGACGACGCTTATGTGTAATTTCAGATAACGGATTCGTTTGATCCATGAACTGAGATAATTGAGAAGAACCGAAGAATTCTTTAACAACTGCATTCACAGGTTTTGCATTCACTAAATCGTGAGGCATCATTGTTTCAACATCTTGTAAAGACATACGCTCTTTAATTGCGCGCTCCATTCGAACCAAACCGATACGGTATTGATTTTCTAAAAGCTCACCCACTGAACGTACACGACGATTTCCTAAGTGATCGATATCATCAACAACACCGCGACCATTTTTCAAATCGATTAAGTGCTTAACCGTTGATAAAATATCTTTGTGAGTTAATACGCGGAAAGATGGAGGACATTCTTCCATCGAAATACCGAATTTATGATTGATCTTGATACGACCAACTTCAGATAAGTCATATGCTTCTGGATCAAAAAATAAACGGTTAAAGTAAGCATCAGCAGCTTCTAGAACTGGAGGCTCGCCCGGACGTAAACGTTTGTAGATTTCAACTAACGATTCATCCTTATTAGCAACTTTATCAACTAATAAAGTATTACGTAAGAAAGGACCAACTGTTAAACCATCAAAGAAAATTAAGAAGAAGTTTTCAATGCCAGATGACATTGCTTTTTTGATTGTCGCTACAGTTAATTCGTTATTTGCATCAGCAATGATTTCGCCAGTTGATTCGTCGATCAATGGTTTAGCTAATACTTTACCTTCTAAATCTTGAGGTTGGATTTCAAGTTCAGTTAAGTTTAAGTCTTTTACTTTTTTAACAATGGCACGAGTAATACGGCGGCCCGCTTTTACTAATACTTCGCCTGATTTAGGATCAATGATATCAGCAATCGCGCGTTGGCCAGACATTCTTTCGATGTCTAACTTGCGGAATAATTGTTTACCTTTAACCACGATTTCATCAAGGTCGTAGAAATATTCTAATAATTGCTCAACGTTGTAACCCAATGCTTTTAATAAGATTGTCACTGGGAATTTACGACGACGATCGATACGGACGTGGATCACGTCTTTTTGATCGAATTCAACGTCTAACCAAGAACCACGGTAAGGAATTACACGCGCTGAGTAGATTAATTTTCCTGAAGCGTTGTTCTTACCACCATCGTGATCGAAGAAAACACCCGGAGATCTGTGCAACTGAGAAACAACAACGCGCTCGGTACCGTTGATAATGAAAGAACCGTTTGCAGTCATCAATGGGATTTCACCAAGGTAGACTTCTTGTTCTTTTACGTCACGGATGCTGCGTGCTTCAGTTTCTTCATCGATATCAAATACGATTAAACGCAATGTAACTTTGATTGGGGCAGCGTAAGTCATTCCACGCTGACGGCACTCATCAACATCGTATTTAGCTGGTTCAAGAGTGTAACTCACGAACTCTAAAGATGATGTGTTATTGAAATCAGAGATTGGGAATACAGATTTAAATACACCGTTTAAGCCATCAGCTCCACGACGATCTGGATCCATTTCTCTTTGTAGAAATGCTTCATAAGATCGTTTTTGTAATTCGATCAAATTAGGAATTTCAATAACCTGTTTGTTTTTCGCGAAAGATTTTCTAATCCGCAGATTAGAAGCAGTAATCGGAGTCTTATTCATTCCGTTCTCCCATTTTGCACGCCTGTCGGCAATGCTGTCGAGCTTGCGCTCGATTTGAATAATCTTAAGCCGTCGCCTAAGAGTGGTGTTTCGCTTCGGGGGGAAATACCAAGACCCACATTAAAACTTACTAAAACTTTTCTTAATCTTTTTAAAACTTTAAGTCCTCGGTACTTTTTTATTTAAAAAAAATACTACAAAAACTTGAACTGTTAAAAATACTAAAGGGCGAAGGTCGTAAAACCCCGCCCCGTATCGAACTAACAGAATAAAAATTACTTAACAGTAACTTTCGCGCCTGCTGCTTCAAGTTGTTTCTTGAATTTATCAGCATCTTCTTTAGTCGCGCCTTCTTTAACTGCTTTTCCGCCAGCTTCAACTAAAGCTTTTGCTTCAGCTAAACCTAAACCAGTGATCGCGCGTACTTCTTTGATTACGCCGATTTTGTTCGCGCCCGCTTCAACTAAGATAACGTCGAAAGCAGTTTGTGCTTCAGCAGCAGGACCAGCTGCAGCAGCCGCCGCAGTTGGAGCAGCAGCAGAAACGCCCCATTTTTCTTCTAAAGTTTTAACAAGTTCAGCAATTTCAATTACTGTTTTTGATGATAATGCTTCTACTAATTGTTCGTTTGTCATAGCCATTTTAAATTTCCTTCCAAAAATTTTCAAACCTGAGGTTTGAAGAATATTAAATTAATATAAACCTAGAGTTAATTCTCTAGGCCTAAGCTTGTGGTGCTGCTGGCGCTGCATCTTCAGATGCGGCTGCCGGCGCTGCGCCGTTTTTCTCTGCGTATACATTCATTAGGCGAACTAAACGAGCCGATGGCTCTTTTAATAAACATAAGAATTGCGCGCGGAGCTGATCTTTACCAGGCAATGTCGCAAGGAACTTGATTTTATTAGCATCAAGCGCTTCGCCGTCCATCATACCCGTTTTGATCTTTAGAGCTTCAACATCTTTACCAAAATCAGCTAATGTTTTCGCAACGCCAACAACTTCGTTAAACGCAAAAACGATTGCGTTTGTACCAGTCATTGTCGATTCGAATGCACCACCAACAGTGGGGTGATCTTTGAATGCGCGCTTCGCAAGTGTGTTGCGCACAACCTTCATCTCAGACTCAACAGCGTGAAGCTTTTTACGTAGATTAGTTACCTGTTCTACTTTCATGCCCTTAAAGTCTACGACAAAGGCACCTTTAGCTTTTGCTAATTTTTCAGAGATCAATTTAATGTCTGTGTCTTTATCAGCTCTTAACATACCGGAACCTCCCTTCGTGAGTTTTAAGAACGTCATCTCGAGTGGCCTGTGTTAAAGAGAAATTCTTCTTCACAATTTACATCTGCTGATTACGTTTCCGCTTTCAGCTGATACCAGCTTTCATCGACGCTCTAGTTAAAAAATCTTAGTTATCGTCAGAACCAGCCATCGCTTGATTTGCATCAAGCTTGATACCTGGGCCCATAGTTGAAGCGATTGAAAGAGTACGTAAGTAAATACCCTTAGAAGTCGCTGGCTTCGCTTTTACGATCGCGCCCATGAAAGCATCGAAGTTATCTTTTAACTTCGCAACACCCATAGATTTACGACCGATAGAAACGTGCACGATACCTGCTTTATCAACGCGGAAATCAAGTTTACCTTTTTTTTCTGCGGTCACAGCATCGCCAACATTCATCGTTACAGTTCCAACTTTAGGGTTCGGCATTAAACCACGAGGCCCTAGGACCTTCGCAACTTTAGAAACCGTCGCCATCATGTCTGGAGTCGCGATACATTTATCGAATTCCAACCAACCATCGTTGATTTTCGCTACTAAATCATCGCCACCAACATAGTCAGCGCCGGCTGCTTTAGCTTCGTTCTCTTTAGGACCTTTTGCGAAAACAACAACGCGTACATTTTTGCCTAAACCGTGAGGTAAAGCAATCGCACCACGAACTTGTTGATCAGATTGTTTAGGATCGATACCTAAGCGAATAGCCACATCAACTGATTCATCGAATTTAGCCGGAGCCGTATCGATAACTAGTTTCATGCCTTCGTCGAAAGTATATTTTTTAGTAGAATCAACTTTTTTAGCAGCTGCTGTAAATTTTTTTCCCATATTCGCGCCTATTCCTGAACTTCGATACCCATGCTCTTAGCAGTTCCAGCAACTTGTCTCATTGCAGATTCTACTAATACACAGTTTAAATCGGGCAACTTAGTCGTTGCGATTGTTTTGATTTGGCCTTGGTTGATTTTACCGACCTTATCTTTTTGTGGCATTTTAGAGCCTGACTCTAATTTCAATGCCTTCTTGATTAACGAAGATACCGGAGGCGTTTTGGTGATGAAAGTAAACGAACGGTCCTGGTACACAGTGATGATGATAGGTACAATACTATCACCAAGCGCCTGAGTCTTAGCATTAAACTGCTTACAGAACTCCATAATGTTTACCCCATGCTGCCCAAGTGCCGGTCCAACGGGTGGAGCTGGATTAGCTTTCCCTGCCGGTATCTGCAATTTGATCATACCTGTAACTTTTTTTGCCATACTGATCCCACTTTGCATTCATCCAATTTTTTTAGGATGAGGGTTATTATTTACCAAAAAGCCCCTATGACTTTTCGGATTAATAGATAATTAAACGCTTTTCTCTACCTGAACAAAATCCAACTCAACTGGAGTTGGGCGTCCGAAGATACTTACTAACACTTTTACTTTTGCTTTTTCTTCGTTGATGTCTTCAACCGTTCCGTTGAAATTACTGAAAGGTCCATCAACAACCATAACTTGCTCGCCAACAGAGAAGTTGATTTTAGTTTTAGGTTTTTCTCCTAGGCCAGCCATTTGCTGAGTGACCCGCATAACCTCGTGTTCAGGAACTTCAGGTGGACGAGTTTTTGCGCTACCAGCACCCGCTCCAACGAAACCAGAAACCTTAGAAGAGTTTTTTACTAAATGCCAAGTCTGATCACTTAAGTTCATATTTACGAAAATATAGCCTGGGAAAAATTTGCGAGATTTTGTCGTCTTTTGGCCCTTCACTAATTCAACAACGTTTTCTGCTGGAATTAAAATTTCGCCAAAAGCAGTTTCCATTTTCGCCGAACGGATTCGATCTTCGATTGCAGACTTTGCAGTAGCTTCGCAACCAGATTGAACGTTAACGATGTACCATTTTTTATCCATAGTAGTTAACTCCATTATTTCATTAATTGGTTAAGAACGAAGCCTGAGAACATATCGAAAAAACTAACGATCACACTAGAAATTAAAACCATCACGACGACGACGACCGTCATTCCGCGAACATCTTTACCCGGAGGCCATACGATCTTTTTAATTTCAATGATAACCTCATCAGCCCAAATTAACATTTTGCTATTGAATTGAAGATAGATGAACAGTGCGAGAGTCAAAGCAACTGGCAAACCATGTTTAAATAAATCGTAATTCATCGCCTTCGCGATTGGACCAAAAGCACCTGAAAAAACTTTTAATAATGTTGAGACCGTTAATCCAATTAAAATTGAGAATAGTAAAAAGCTTAATGTAACGACTTTAGAAACTGTTTTATCCATGCATTCCCCATAAATTTTCGAAACGTTTTTTTGGTAAATATTTTTACCAAAAGTTTTTCATGCAACACCACAAAACAATTAGTTTTTTCAACTAATTTGGCAGGGGAAGAGGGATTCGAACCCACGACCTAACGATTTGGAGTCGTTCGCTCTACCGCTGGAGCTATTCCCCTGTAGTTTTCGTTTTGGCGTCACACAAGACGCAAAATATAACTCTAAAAACACAAAGGGGACAACTGTTAAGTTATCCCCTTGGCGTATTTTTTGAATGTCGTATTATCGCTGTGCGTTAATGACTTCGATTCAGTAGTAAAAACTACTCAACGATTTCAGTAACAACGCCGGCGCCAACTGTACGGCCACCTTCGCGAATCGCGAAACGTAATCCCATTTCCATGGCGATTGGAGTGATTAACTCAACGTTTACTTCGATTTTATCGCCAGGCATAACCATTTCAGTTCCAGCCTTCAAAGTTACAACACCAGTCACGTCAGTTGTACGGAAGTAGAACTGTGGACGGTAGTTTGTGAAGAATGGAGTATGACGTCCGCCTTCTTCCTTAGTAAGGATGTAAGCCTCGCCTTTGAATTTTTTATGCGGCTTAACTGAACCTGGTTTAGCTAAAACTTGACCACGCTCAACGTCTTCTTTTTTAGTACCACGTAATAAAACGCCGCAGTTATCGCCAGCTTGACCTTCGTCAAGAAGCTTACGGAACATTTCGATACCTGTAACAGTTGTTTTTTGAGTTGGACGGATACCGATGATTTCGATCTCGTCATTTACTTTAACGATTCCGCGCTCAACACGACCGGTAACAACAGTTCCACGACCAGAGATTGAGAACACGTCCTCAACTGGCATCAAGAATGTTTTATCGATAGCACGTGCAGGTTGTGGAATGTAAGTATCACAAGCTTCCATCAATTTCATGATAGAAGGAGTTCCTAGTGGAGAAGTGTCGCCTTCTAATCCAAGTTTTGCAGAACCTTGAACGATAGGGATTTCGTCGCCTGGGAATTCGTATTTAGATAATAATTCGCGGATTTCCATCTCAACTAGCTCAAGTAATTCTTTGTCGTCAACCATGTCACACTTGTTCATGAAAACAACAAGTGCAGGAACGCCAACCTGACGAGCTAAAAGGATATGCTCACGAGTTTGTGGCATTGGACCATCTGCTGCAGAAACAACAAGGATACCACCATCCATTTGAGCGGCACCAGTAATCATGTTTTTAACGTAATCGGCATGGCCCGGGCAATCAACGTGAGCGTAGTGACGGTTAGCTGTTTCATACTCAACGTGAGTTGTAGAGATCGTGATACCACGCTCTTTCTCTTCAGGAGATTTATCGATTTGATCGTAAGCCATCGCCTTACCGCCACCTAATTTAGATAGAGTAGTTGTAATAGCTGCAGTTAAAGTTGTTTTACCATGATCGACGTGACCAATAGTTCCAATGTTAACATGCGGTTTATTTCGGTTGAATTTCTCTTTAGACATTATTTCCTCCTGAGAGATTTGTTATTATAATTTCATTCATCAAACTTAAAAAACTAAAATCTATATTAAATCAAAAAAACTAAATTTCATGCCATCGCCCTGCCTGAGAGAACCAACGGAAGTTGGAGCCCGTGATCGGAGCCGAACCGACGACCTCACCCTTACCAAGGGTGTGCTCTACCACTGAGCTACACGGGCAAATCCCGTTTAAAAACTTGGAGCGGGGAACGGGTCTCGAACCCGCAACCCTCTGCTTGGAAGGCAGATACTCTAGCCAATTGAGCTACCCCCGCCCTTAAAACACAAATTCTTGTGACTACGCATTTAGTTGGTGGGCAGGGAAGGATTCGAACCTTCGTAGACGTGAAGCCAGCAGATTTACAGTCTGCCCCCTTTAGCCACTCGGGCACCTACCCAAACAATACATACTCACAAAAATTTGGAGCTGGTTATGGGACTCGAACCCGCAACCTGCTGATTACAAATCAGCTGCTCTACCAATTGAGCTAAACCAGCAACATAGATATAACTACCCATAAATTTCACCGAGAAAAATTTAGATAGCAACACCGTAAGATGAAATTTCTACTTATATTTTGACATGAGGTCAAAATAAATTTGAGTTGGCTTCACTTTTTTAAACTTGCCCGCCTGTTTGTCTCGGAAATTGGGCTACTCAAGTTACTTTTAGAACCCCCGCTTGCTGCCACTATTATAAGCGAATGGTGAATTTTACCCGCCTACTGATTGGTTTGGCTATGTAAATACGAAATCATACTTTAACTGGAGTAATTATGTATTTAAGACTGATTCTACTAGGGGTTTCACTCACATCTTGTACTCATTATATGATTCGTCAAAGTTGCGCCAAAGTGAATTGGTATCAGCAGGGCCAAGACATTGCTATGCGTGGCGAAAGAATTTCAAATGACCATATGACGACTCAGTGCCGTCGCGCCGAAGCCGAAATCGAAGAGTCAAAACTAGACCAGGGTTTTAAAGCCGGCATGTCTTTATACTGCCAACCCGAAACCGTTTACCAAACCGGCAAACGCGGCGATCTTTTTAATACTGAACTATGCGATACAAATGGAATGGGTCTTCGTAAAAAACGTCATGGCGAAGGAATTGAGGCTTACTGCAAAGCGGGTTCGACTGCAGGACTCAGCGGAAATAAGTATAAAAATGTTTGCCCTGCCAAATTGGAAAAAGCTTTCATGCCCGATTATCGCATCGGACGCAAAAAATATTTACTAGCTCTGGTTGCGATTAATTTAGAAAAGCAAAACAATGTAAATGCGCAAATTCGACAGTTAAGAAGCTCTGAATGGACTACTAAAACGGAGTATCGAAATTTGCCCACTGTAAAAACTGGTGAGATTGATAACTACTCTACCAAAAGAATGAACCTTGAAAGCGAACTGCGATCACTGTCTTATCAGGTCAGTCAGAAAAATGACGAGAATTCTAAGATTGATAAAGAGACCGAAGAAATTAAAAAAGAAATAGCCACACTGGATTAAAGTCTTCTTATTTTGAGCCAGCCTTATTAACGAAAATTAATACGTACTTCATGCGCTTCTAAGCTTTGTTTGCTATTCTGATATAACAAAAAAATAACAGGGAGTTATCGATGACTAATAAATTACAATTAGCCGCAGTTGCGATGTTAACAAGTCTTTCAATTTCATTTGCATATGCCGACGCTAAGTCTGATATGAAAGCAAACCGTGAAGCCGTAAATGAAGCTTGCTCAGTTGAAGCAACAACTGCGGGCTGTTCGGGTCAAAAAGTTGGTAAAGGTTTAATAAAATGTGTACAAAGTTACAAGAAGTCTAACAAGGAATTTAAAGTCAGCGATGGTTGTAAAGCAGCCATTGAAAAAATGCACGAAAGTCGTAAAGCGAAGAAGGCTGCCAAGGATTCTTAGTTTTAATATTTTAGCCGTTTCAAAAAAAAGTCAGAAAGACAACTTTCTGGCTTTTTTTATTTTGCTAAGCGGAGTGATTTACTTTTTTAAATTGGCCTTCCATTGGCGTTTGGTTTCTGCCAAAGCCAGAGCTGCCGATACTGAAACATTATAACTTGCACTTGGTGAAGCTTGCGGAATACTTACCAATTCATCGCAGACTTTTTCTGTAGGCCCGCGCAAACCTTTATCTTCGGCGCCTAAGACCCAAATAACTTTATCTGGGATCGTCATATCGTAAATTGTTTGAGTTGCTTCGTGCGAAAGTCCAAATACCCAAAAGCCGTCTTTTTTCAATTGCTCGAATGAAGGAGCAAACTGGTTAGCGCGTAAAATTGGAACGTGTTCTACACCACCGCAAGCAACCTTGTGCACAGCTGCTGTTAAGCCCACTGCGCGGTCTTCAGGAATGATTACTCCGTTAACGCCCATTAACCAACTGGTTCGCAATATCGCACCCAAATTATGTGTGTCTTCGACTCCGTCAAGAGCTAAAACTAAACCATGTTGACCCCACGTGCGCTTATTGAATTCAAAAGTTAAATCCAAATCAGAAAATGCCACAGCACCTTGATGAGATCGACATATATCTTGCAGTTGCATTTCACTTTTTTCTTCGATTTTTATTTTTTTATTCTCTAAATTAGCCACCAGCTCACGAAGATCAGATGAAGTTTTCCAGTTTGTTTGAACTAAAACAACTTGTACGCTTTTGTGATGAGTTGCTAGAAGTTCGCTGATCGCGTGCGTTCCAGCAACCTGTCTCCACGAGCGCGGATACAAAGGCTTATCGGATTTTTTTGGTGCTGCGTCGCCCACCAAACCTTTACCACCCCGAGCACCTTTAAAATCTCGATCTTCTTTTTTTACATGTGGCTTCGGCGCTGGCTTTGGCGAGTTACCGAAGTACTTTGTTGGTTTTCGCTTCGGTGTAAACGTAGATTTTTTCATGATGAGCAACTTTCTAAGATTTCTAAGACAGTTTGTCTTGGGTCTGATGATTCAAGAATTGGTCGACCAACCACCAATGCCTGCGCTCCGGCTTTCATGGCTTCTTTCGGAGTCATGATTCGCTTCTGGTCTGAAGCCCCGCCGGAATCGCTTGAAAGCCTGATACCCGGAATGATTTTAAAAAAATCTTTTTGGGAAATTAGTTCGAGCTCGTGGCCAGAGCAAACTAGCCCGCGAATTCCGGACTGGTAAACAAGCTGAGACAGGGACTTAACATGATTTTCGATTGACCACGAATGAAAATTTTCTGGTAAGGAAGATTTTTCCCAACTGGTCAGAATGGTGACTGCTAATATTTTGAATGGGCGGATACGATTTAACTCAAGCTCGAGCTGAGAGAGCTCTTTTAAGGCCTCTAGGCCCGACATTGCATGCACAGTTACCAGAGTCGCCCCAGCATCAAAACTGGCCTTCACCGCAGCCTTCATGGTCGAAGGGATATCGAAATATTTATTATCGACAAATACCGAAGCTTGGGCGGCAACTTTTGCGATGAACGGCGCACCATAACGGTAAGCCAAACGAGGGCCAATTTTTACTCCACCTACCAAGTCGATGACGGGCTTTAACCGTTTAAAGGCCTCTTCTTCGGAATCCACATCTAATGCGAAAATCAGCGGATTCTTTAGCAACATCATAGACTGGCCAATACTTTCTGAACAGTTTCAACAACTTGATCAGGGTTAACTTTGTGAACTTCCTTTGTTTTACGATTTACAACTTCAATTTCGTTAGCTTCGAAACCTTTTTTACCAACAACGACACGAACCGGAAAGCCTAAAAGATCTGCGTCTTTGAATTTAAAGCCTGGTCGCTCATCGCGATCGTCGATAAATACGTCGCATTTATTCTGCGTTAACGATTGATCAATTCTATCGACGTATGCAGAAAGATTCACGTCTTTGGGATCTAGTAGGCAAATATGAACATGGAAAGGAGCAATTGCTTTTGGCCAAATGATTCCATCTTGATCGTGGCTTTGTTCGATGCAGGCTTGTACCGTTCTAGTCACTCCGATTCCGTAACAGCCCATTTCATAAAACTGCGCGCGGCCGTTTTTATCTAAAAAATTGCCATTCATTTTTTGCGCGTACTTTTGGCCTAGGTAGAAAACGTGACCCACTTCTATACCACGGTATGATTTTAAACGCCCATCGGATTCTGGGCATTTATCGCCTTCACGGGCCATTCTGAAATCAGCAAATTGTACAACTTTGTAGTCACGTTCATGATTTACATTTTTTAAGTGGTAATCATCTTCATTGGCTCCAACGACGTAATTTTTTAGATTTTGAATTCCGTTGTCGGCATAAATCGGAATTTTTAAGCCGACTGGCCCGCATGAGCCTGGGCTGGCACCACTAACCTGCTGAACTTCTTCATCCGTTAACATTTGTGGCGGGTTCGTCATTTTTAATAAGTTTTTAACTTTGATCGGATTCACTTCATCGCTGCCGCGAAGAATAATCGCAAATGCCTTCAGACCCTTGTCTTTCGGATCTAAGCCTTCGTTCGCCGAATAAAATAGCGTTTTGACTAATTCGTTCGCCGGAACTTTCGTGAAGGTCTCTAAGTCGGCGATTGTTTTTTGACCCGGCGTGGAGATTTTTTCAATTTCTTTTAATTGAGTTTCTTTTGACTGATACGGTACCGAATCGATAGCGGGGCAAACTTCGATATTGGCCGCAAAAGAAGTCTTGTCGCTAACTAAAAGAGAATCTTCACCAGCGTCAGCTAGCATTTGAAATTCGTGGGTTTGACTACCGCCAATATTACCTGCATCTGCTTCGACGATGCGGAACTGTAAACCTAGCCGATTAAAAATCTGCGAATAGGCATTGTACATTTTGTCATACGCAATCAACGCCGAAGCTTGATCGACGTCAAAACTATAAGCGTCTTTCATCGAAAATTCACGGCCGCGCATCAAACCAAAGCGAGGGCGAATTTCGTCTCGGTACTTGGTTTGAATTTGATAAATATTTTTAGGGAAATCGCGCCAAGATTTTAGCTCATGCCGAACGTAATCAACCACGGCCTCTTCGTGTGTTGCGCCTAAGCAAAATTCGTGGCCGTTGCGATTTTTAAATTTCAACAAGCCTGCGCCCATTTCGTTCCAGCGGTTTGTTTCCAACCAAAGTTCTTTCGGGTGCACCATTGGCATTAATATTTCGATTGCATCGACTTTTTCAAGTTCGTCTCGAATGATACTTTCGAACTTACGGATCGCACGTAATCCCATATTGCCGTAGGTGTACAACCCGGGAGCTAATTTTTTAATGAAACCACCGCGTATCATTAATTTGTGTGATGGAATTTCAGCATCTGATGGAGCTTCTTTTAGAGTGAATAGATGGGTTTTTGACCACTTCATATGTTGACCTCGATACCGTAGGCTTTGATTTTACGATGTAAATAGCTTCGCTCTAAACCGATTGATTCGGCCGTTTTAGAAATGTTTCCGCCATTTTCTTGAATTTTTTTTATAAGATACTCTTTTTCGAATTCAGCGCGAGCTTCTCGAAAAGTCGACATATCGGCCAGATCTGAAGACATAAGCGTAGCCTCGCGCTTGTCAGCCAAACCCGCAAATCTTAAGTCGTGCACATCGACGAAATCAGAAGGTGTTAAAATATAGACGCGCTCGATAAAGTTTTTTAGCTCGCGTACATTACCCGGCCAGCTGTGCTTAACTAAAAGTTTCATGCCTTGCTCAGAAATGGTTTTTCTTAACGAAGCCATTTGCTTAGCTACAAAATCACTGAAGTGAATCACTAAAGAATGAATATCTTCAGCACGTTCACGTAATGGTGGCATCTGCATGACTTCATTTGATAGCATCGGTGCCAATTCTGGATGAATTTTATTGTGAGCTTTCAGGGAAGGAAGCTGGGAAGTTGTCGTTAAAATAAGGCGAACGTCGCTAGTTAGCTCGTCTGAACTGCCGAAGCGTTTAAACTTTTTTGTTTTTAAATAACGAACTAATTTTTCTTGTAAAACAAACGGCATCTCTTCGATTTCCTCGATTACGAGGGTACCCGATTGCATAAGTTCGATCTTACCGCGGCGAGTTTTATCAATCCCTGGCAAAGTACCTCTTTCGATTCCGAATAGCTCGATTTCGATTAAATCTTGGGGAAGGGTGCTACAATTAATTTCTGAAATTGGACCACTTGCACGCGAGCTCATGTAGTGAATATTTTGCGAAACAAGTTCGCGCCCAGAACCAACTTCGCCCTCGATTAACAGCACGTTTGCATTCTGTGCAAGCTGAGTTACTTGGCCGCGAATCTTTTGCATCGCTTGCGATTCCCCGACAAGCGCGATGCTTTTACGTAATTTGTTCAGGAGCGCATTTTTTTCATCACGCTCAGCTTTTAATTTGACGATGTGATCAATCGCTATCGTAACCTTATCTAGTGACAGGGGTTTTTCGATGAAGTCCCAAGCACCAATACGCGTGGCTTTCACAGCGGTTTCGATTGTTCCGTGACCTGAAATCATCACAAAAGATGTATTCGAGAATAAAGGAACAGCTTGAGCTAAAACTTCAAGACCGTCCATTTTTGGCATCCAGATATCTAGAAAACAAATATCAGGCTGGAAAGTTTTTAATACTTCAAGGCCGCTGGGGCCATCGGGGGCAACCATCACTTCAAAACCATCGTCACGTAAACTTTCTGAAAGCACCTCGCGAATTGGCGGCTCATCATCGATGATTAAAATTTTTAGTCGGTTTTTTTCGGCGTGAAGTTCCATCTATTTCTCCTAATCGATCAACGGTACAATCGGCATCTCGATATACATTTGCGTACCTTGCGGGTTATTCTCTAAGGCTCGTATAACTCCACCGTGGTCTTCTATAATACTCTTAACGATTGGTAGGCCCAGTCCAGTTCCTTTTTCTTTTGTAGAGAAATAAGGCTCAAAAACACGCACACGGTCACGCTGGGGAATACCCACACCATTATCGCATATCGAAATTTTAAGCACTTGCTGCTGAGTTTTATATTCGGTGCGGATCGTGACCTTAGGATGAGTTTCAGTTTGTACGGCAGCGACAGCATTATCAATTAAATTCACAAATACCCGTTTCATTTGATCGGGATCAAATTTAAATTCAGGCAATGCTCTGTCAAGTTCAAGATTGATCGAGATATTAGGCAAAGCTTCTAAGTAAATTTGCGCTGTTTTTTCGAGGATATGATTAAGCTGGCCCTGAATTGGTTTTAGCTGGGGCAAGCGCGCAAACTGCGCAAATTCGTTCACAAGAATGCGCATATCATCAACTTGCGTAACGATCATACGAATTGAATCTTGAAATGCTGGGTCTGTGATTTGTCCGCCGAATTTCTTCGCTAAGCGCTCGGCCGATAGTCGAATAGGAGTGAGTGGATTTTTAATTTCGTGAGCAATACGACGAGCCACCTCAGTCCAGGCTGCGGCACGTTGAGCATTTACGATGGGTGTCATATCATCGAATACAAGAATGCGCCCAATTTCGTCATTTTCTTCATTTTTTAGAAGCGAAATATGACACGAAAGTGGGATGGCTTCTTCGTTAACGGTTAAGCGAACTTCTTTTTGCAAAGAAACCAAATGGTTTTCTTGCATCGAACGCACGATACTTGAAAAAAGTTTGTAATTATCTTCGCTAACTAAAGTGCGAAAATGCTTCCCGACGCTTGTTTGTGGATCTAACTGCAGAAGTTCGCATGCCCGACGATTGATTGTGGTTGCTACACCGCTCATGTCGATCGAGATGACTCCGGCACTAACATTTTTTAATACGATTTCTACGTAGTGCGTGTACTGATTTAAATTTCTTAAAGTCTGCTGCAGTTCGAGCTCCGAGGAAGATAAATTGCCAATCATTTGGTTGAAGCTACCAATCAAACTATTGATTTCTTCACTTCCTGACTCGATTTCTAACTGAGAATAATCTCCTGCAGCAACCCGTTTCGTCGCTCGTCCTAACTGAACAAGAGGGATCGACAACTGCCTAGCAAGGTAAAAACCAAACCATACAGCGGCGAATAAAATCACGAGAGTCATTACGATGAGCATAATAAAATATATTGATTTCAGCGGATATTCGACCAGCGAGTTACTATGAAATTCTTGATAGGCTCCGACGATATCGTCAAACTTTGAACCCGGGGTAAGGTTTAAAAATTTTGTAACGACCATCACACCTTGATCAGAATTCTTGCTGAGGGGGACCATTACCCTTAAAAGATTGTAGTCGCCAAAAATTTGAATAGTGCTCGCTTCATCGCGATTGACTAAGCCACGCTGCAGAAATTCGACGTTTAGCGGCGGCACAAGTTCAGAATTAAGATCTTTATCTTGCGCAACTAAACGGGTCTTTAGGATATCTTCATAATATTCGATTGCATCTAAGCGATACTGATTCTGAATTTTTTCTAGCTGAATTTGGCGGCGTGCTGCCGGAATTTTTATAAGCTCGCGCGACGAGATACGCGCGTACTCATAGCCGCGCTTTTTTTCGTTTGAAATGAAAGTGTCGATCACTTCAGAAGCATTACGCAAAATAGAAAGCATGCGCTGCGAGAACCATTTTTCGAAGCTGCTATTTAAGTAGAAAACCGAAATTATAAAAACTAAAAGCGTCGGAACAACCGAGAATGATACAAATGATAAAATTAATTTTGATTTTAAGCTTGAGCCAAAAATACGCCCGCGGCGCTCGATAAAGACTTTTACAATATTTCTAAAAATCAAAAAAAGTAAAAGTAGAACTAAGATTAAATTAACATTAACTAAACCGATGAAAAACAATACGTACGAAGAAGGCAAATTTTGCCCAGAGCGAAATATGTAGACTTCAACGCCGATTAAAAATGCCAATAGAATTGAAATAGAAAAAATAAAGAGAATCTCTTTTTTTCGCTTTCTTAATTCTTGGGTGCGCTCGGTCTGAATATCTTTTGCTTTGGCCATGGATCCTTTTTTTTGCCTTATTTTCCGCGTATTTCTTTCAGAAGTCCAATCATCTCGATTACGACCTGGGCAGCATCTTCGCCCTTATTGCCATGTTCACCACCCGCGCGCGCCATCGCTTGGTCTTCGTTTTCTGTAGTTAAGATTCCGAAGCCGATTGGCTTTTTATATTCCAACATTAACTGCGAACAACTGCGCTCAACACTTCGGCAGACTTCTTCGTAATGCGTTGTTTCGCCCCGAATAACGGCTCCTAGCGCTACAGCGCCGTCTACCTTTTGCGCATCGAACAAAGCTTGGATCGTAATCGGGATCTCGATAGCTCCGGGTACGCTAACCGCTAAAATTTCGCAGTTAAGGCCCTCAAGTAAATCAATGGCGGCCGCTTCAAGGCGCGATGTGATTTCTGAATTGAAACGTGCCGTCACCACTGCGATTTTTATACGCGGCGATTGTTTAACTTTTTTAATACTTAACTTTGAATTTTTCTTTGACTGAGCTGAAGTCTTTTTCATAACTGGTTCTTTCTTCTGTATTCGATAAGTTCGGCGATGGAGCCAATCTTTAAATTAAATTTTTCGGCAAACTTTATCAAATCGGGCAATCGAGACATCGTACCATCATCATTAACTAATTCGCAAATAACGCTAGCCAGATTAAGGCCGCATAATTTAGCCAGATCAACGCTGGCTTCTGTATGACCGTTACGACCCAATACCCCTTCGGCATGAGCTCGCAAAGGAAATATATGACCCGGGCAAATGATATCCTGAGGCTTTGCATCGGGGCGAGAAGCTACAAAAATTGTATGCGCACGATCCGCAGCCGAAATACCGGTAGTTACTCCTGAGCTGGCTTCGATGCTCATGGTGAACGCCGTCTGGGTTACGCCTGCTTGATGGGTTGCCGAAGTCATCATCGGAATTTTTAATCTTTCGATTTGCTCGGGCGCCATCGACAGGCAAATCAAGCCACGAGCCTCACGCGCCATAAAGTTAACCGCTTCGGCCGTAATGAAGTCAGCTGCTATGATAAGGTCACCTTCGTTTTCACGAGCTTCATCGTCAACAAAGATAACAAACTTGCCAGCTTTAAAATCTTTAAGAATTTCGGTAATTGAATTAAGCAAGCGAGTCCTCTTTTTGTTTTAGGTAAGCTTTTGCCAAATAGTCAGCCTCTACGTTAATGAGATCGCCCGGCTGGTATTGCGCAAGATTGGTTTTTTTTATTGTTTCCGGAATCAAACAAACATCGACTAAAACTTGCGATGCATTTTTATGAACCTCGTTCACAGTTAAGCTTACGCCGCTTAAACAGATTGAGCCCTTCTTCCAAAAGTAATTTTTGAGGGCTTGAGGAATTTCAATTTGCATCTGCCAGCATTCGCCGTCTTGGTAGGACTTATAAACTTTGGCAGCCGTATCTACATGGCCCGTTACAAGATGGCCGTGTATGCGGTCACCCAAACGAAGCGAACGTTCTAAATTAATCGGATACTTAGCCCAAAGTGAAAAAGCTGAGCCTAATAAACTAAGCGTCTCGGCACCGAGGCAGAATTGTATTTTTTCGGCGTCGAAATTTTCGATGGTTAGACATACGCCATTTGTGGCGATGCTATCGCCAATCTTTAAGTCGTCGAAAGAAATCGGTTTATCGATTTCAATACGAATAACTTGATCGTTAGATAACTGCGTTTTGATTCGGGATTGAGCTTCGATAATGCCTGAAAACATGGTGGCTATTATCTAACACAGACCCCACCGGAATGATGGGGTTATTGCGGGGCATTATTTCTTGGTGGCTGCCGCAGCGGCTTGAACCTGTTCTTTATACAAATGAAGTTTTACGAGTGCACCTAAATCAATCGAAGTGCCGTCTTTTACGTTTAATACGTGAGCTTTTGACATCTGCGTACCCGCATCGTCGATTTGAATAATCCAAGGGTCTTGCATGTCTGAAACAACCGTTGAACCTGTTAAAATAGAACTTTCGCCGCAGGCTTCGCCGTTCCATGTGTGTATTTGATTAAACACCTTAAACTGATCGCCCGCCTTAATACCCAATTCAGTTCCACCCAGGATAACCACATTGTTATCACCACTGTAGATGATTCGGGTCGCCCAGTCCTCACCCGGGGTCGCTAGCAACTTTTCAGCTAAAGCTTTCACCGAATTTTGCAAACCCTTTAAAGTCACTTCCGCCATGCCTGTTACACGGTAAAATTCGGGACCGATATGAATAATTCCTAAATCGATTCCAAAACCCGCTGAATAATCTTTTTTAAAGGCTTCGGTATTTACGCTACTAACGATTTGCTGCGTCCATGGGTTGAATGCGTGAAATGAAAGATCCATGCGCATTTTATCCATTTTGAATTTTGCTTCGATTGGTAATTGGACGGCCGTTTGATTAAATCCGAACTGGATCGAAGCTCCGCTATAAGCTTCAAGAGCGTTGATTTTACCAGCGATAAAATTCTGCGGACGAGATATCAAACAAGAAGAGTTTCTGGAGAAGGCTAAATCTTGAGTCTTCGCCAGCGGAAACCATCTTTTAATTTGCGCGACTGTTTTATTAACTTCGACGACTTCGACAGCCGAAGCCTTCTTAACATTAAAATAATTTTGGTCGCGTACAGTTACGTCTGCAATGACGGGATAAATATTTCTTTCATAAAAATAATTTTTTTCAAACAGAACGCCAGAAAACTGGCTTTTAGCGACTTCTGAAAAGCTGAAGCCCGAGTTATCTAGAAAATCAGAAGCCTCGACCTGCATAACTTTGATATTTTTTTTCAAAGAACGAGATTCGACCACCGGCTGCGCGCATTTTGTCGCGCTCATAAAAAAACTAGCGCAACCAAGTAAGACCGATGTTTGAAATAAATTAGCTTTCATAATAAAACTCCATGCTAGACGTTAGTTCGGCGCACTTTCGTCTAGTCTAGAGTCTTTTTTGCAACTTTATTTAGATATATTTGATTTGAAATTTTAATGAAAAAAAGTTCGACAGTCTAACGAAGATATTTAGAAACTAAGCCCCGCGCCGCCAGATAAAGTAACGAAGTAAATGATGTCGTCACGCTTGGTCTCGGCCCCGGCTGAATCTAACTGGACCTTGTCATACTTTAAATATTTTGCGCCGCCGCTGATTCCGAAACGTCCGGCATTTAGACCCAGACCAGCCTCTGCCAAGGCCGCGTTCTTTTCTGAAGGATCAGCAAATCGGTAACCCGCTCCGGCAAATACACGAAAAGAACCACCATCAAATTTTAAGGTATTAATCAGTCGAAGGGTTGAATCAAGACCGGTAATATCTTTTTCACCCTGGCTGCTGAAACGCTTAAAACCGGCATTGCGCCAAGTAAGCCATTGCGTAAAATTAATATTAACCCCTAGGTTAACTTCGCTATAAGTTCTTCCGTTATACGTACCCGCTGACCCGCCCAAATCAATATCGACCAAAGGTTTTTCGCGGGAACTTGAACTTGCCGGCTTACGTGATTGCGCCTGCGAAGTTATGGCCGCCATTAAAACGAATAAACAACTAACTAAAATTTTAATATGAAATGTTTTAATAATCGCTCCTGTGATGAGGTTCAGGATACGGCTGATTCTAGAATTCTTCTACCTAAACCCATATCAAACTAGTCGTAAGTAGAAGAATTCGGTCATCTGGCATTTGTATATGGCATTGATATCAGCCACTAGCCAAATACAATATTTCCGTCTTTTACATCAATCACCACTTTTGAGTTTGGCTTGATTTCTTGAGCAATCAACTTCTTCGATAAAGGATTTAAAACTTCGTTCTGGATCAGGCGTCTTAACGGACGAGCTCCGAACTGGGGATCAAATCCCCGCTTAGCCAGCCACTCGTAAAGGGCGTCAGTCATTTGTAGCTCAATTTGTCGATCGGCCAAGCGTTTAACAATTTCTTTTAATTGAATTTTCACAATGCCGCTCATGTTTTTCATTTCAAGCGCGGTGAATTCAATCACGTCATCAACCCGATTCAAAAATTCGGGACGGAAAAATTGGCGAAGCGCGGCTTGAATGGCCTCGTGCCCTTGTCCGGCTCCTAGATTCGAAGTCATGACGATGATCGTATTTTTAAAATCAACCGTGCGCCCTTGGCTATCTGTTAAGCGGCCTTCATCCAGCATTTGTAATAGGACGTTAAATACATCACCGTGCGCTTTTTCAATTTCATCAAACAACACCACTGAATAAGGCTTTCTGCGAACAGCTTCGGTTAACTGGCCACCCTCTTCAAAGCCGACGTAACCCGGGGGTGCTCCGATCAAACGAGATACTGAATGCTTCTCCATGTATTCACTCATATCGATGCGTACAATTGCTGCTGGATCATCAAATAGAAATTCAGCTAAAGCCTTTACAGTTTCAGTTTTACCGACACCCGTCGGCCCAACGAAAATAAAACTTCCCATTGGGCGATTTGGATCGCCTATTTCGGCGCGTGATCTGCGAATGGCATCAGAAATGATTGTAAGCGCGTGATCTTGACCAATCACACGACGTTTAAGCTCGTCTTCCATGCGCAGTAACTTATGCGATTCGCCTTCGAGCATTTTTGAAACTGGAATTTTAGTCCATTTAGAAACGACGTCGGCGATATCTTCTTGATCTACTTTTTCTTTCAGCAATGCAGAAGTATTACTTTTAATACTTTCTTCTAACTGGCTAAGCTTTTTTTCTAGTTCAGGCAGACGCCCGTACTTTAGCTGGGCTGCTTTTTCAAAATTAGCTTCGCGCTCAACGCGGGAAATATCATTCTTGACCGTTTCGATTTCAGTTTTAATTTTTTTAACGTCGTCAATGTGACTGCGCTCAAGCTGCCATTTTTCTTTTTGCTGTTGAGACTGGCTGGTAAGAGTTTTTAATTCATCTTGAATTTTTGTACGACGCTCAACGGATTGAGCATCAGTTTCTTTTTTTAGTGATTCGATCTCAACTTTAAGGCTTAAAATTTTGCGATTAATCTCATCGATTTCTTCAGGTACGCTGCGGTTTTCGATATTAAGCTTACTAGCGGCTTCGTCGACTAAATCAATGGCTTTGTCCGGAAGAAAACGATTGGTGATATAACGATGCGAAAGTTTCGCCGCCGCGACCAAAGCTCCGTCGGTGATTTGTACGCCATGATGCACTTCGTACTTTTCTTTGAGGCCGCGTAAGATGGTGATCGTTTCTTCAACCGAAGGCTCGTCAACCAAGACCGTTTGAAAACGACGCTCAAGAGCCGGATCTTTCTCGATATTTTTACGGTACTCATCCAAAGTTGTAGCGCCAATACAGCGTAATTCACCGCGCGCTAAAGCAGGCTTAAGCAACTGACCGGCATCCATAGCGCCCTCGCCCTTACCGGCGCCAACGAGCGTATGCATTTCGTCGATGAATAGAATAATCTGGCCTTCGCTGCCCGTAACTTCTTTAATGACGGCTTTAAGGCGATCTTCGAATTCACCGCGGTACTTAGCACCCGCGATCAATGCCCCGATGTCTAATGACATTAATTTTTTGCCTAAAAGATTTTCGGGCACGTCTTCTTGAATAATTCGTAATGCTAAGCCTTCCGCTATAGCAGTCTTACCTACCCCTGGTTCACCGATGAGAACCGGATTATTTTTTGTGCGTCTTGATAAAACTTGAATCACGCGGCGAATTTCTTCGTCACGGCCGACGACAGGGTCTAGCTTGCCGCTAGCCGCTAGCTCAGTTAAGTCGCGGGCATATTTTTTTAAAACTTCATATTGATTTTCTGGATCTTCGCTCGTCACTTTTTTATTTCCTTTAATTTTTTTTAAGGCTTCAAGAATAACTGGTAACTTGATCTTGGCTTCTTGAAACACTTTTTTTAATTCACTATCTGAAGACTTAATCATCGCGATTAGAAAATGCTCGGTCGATATAAGTTCGTCTCCGATGGCCCTAGACTCTTTATCGGCGTCTTGAAAAACGCGTTGCAAACGATTGCTGGCGTACACTTGCGTCGACGCCGTCGCAAGCTTAGCCATTTTTTGAAAGGACTGCACCAAGGCTGTAATTAAACTTTTAGGTTCAACTTGCGCTTCTTCGAGCAATCGTACGACTAATCCACCGTCTTGCTCGGCGAGTTCTTTCAGTAAGTGTTCGGGCTCGACGACCGAGTGCTTCGATTCTTCTGCTAATTTTGCAGCAGCCTGCATGGCTTCTTGGCTTTTGTGAGTCATTTTCTGTAGATCACTGCTCATTTTTAACTTTACCTCTGTTATAAAGATGAGTTATGTGTGGCGCTTGTCAATGCGTGAAACATCACAAACTCCTATTAAGCCCCATATCCGAAAGCCTAAAACGCCAAAGCGAATAGGTTCGTCTATTAAAAAAGAATCTGTCAATCCACAAGACTACAATGCATATACTTTGCCATTCTCTTGCGAAGATTGCTCTCACTTCGCCGCTCAGAGCGAAACCTGCACCTTGGGTTTTCAAACTGAACCTCACTTGCAGCGAAACCAAATTCAATCTTACGAACTATCTGGCAAAATTGCCTTCTGTCGATTTTTAGAAATAGATTAAGCCTGCTGCACTTACGATTTGCCACGCAAATTGTTTTATATCTATTGCTCGAGCAAAATTTGACATTCCCCAGACGCGACGAACGTGATTTACGGACTCGACGAAGAAACTAAGACGTAGACAAGCGTCGTGAAAACCACGACTGAAGCAGGATCTAGAATATTCATTTATCTAGTAAAAACATTCTTTTCTATTCTTGAGTCCTGTCAAGATCACTTCGTATATCCCGATCAGAGTAGTGTACAAACAAAACAGAGGCAGGATGTCTCTCGAGCAAAAACAGAATTGACTGTTTTTTCTCTATCTACTTTAAGAAGGAGGACTCAAGGACGATTTTACGGAAGAGTAAATTTTTTACGGAAGAATTACTTTAATAGATTTTAAAAACAACGATTGGCTAGGATGCCATGAATAAAACTTTAAGGAAGAAGAAGATATGACACTAATAACATAATTTATTTAACTATACGTTAAAATGGAGTTTACAAATGGGAATGAGAATTTCAACAAATATATCGGCGATTAATTCACAACGGAATTTAGTGAATACGCAGCGTGGTCTTCAAAATTCAATGGCTCAGTTATCATCTGGTAGCCGTATCAATAAATCTGCTGACGATGCTGCCGGCTTGGCGATCTCAGAAAATATGAAAGCACAGATTAAATCTTCTTCACAAGCACGTAGAAACGCCAATGATGGTATTTCATTAGTTCAAACTGCTGAGGGTGGCTTAAATGAAATTTCTAATATCGTTACTCGTCTTCGCGAGCTAGGTATTCAAGCGGCTTCTGACACTGTCGGTGACCGTGAGCGTGGATTCATCAATCTAGAAGTTGAGCAATTAAGAGCTGAGACAGACCGTATTGCAAATACAGCTAGTTGGAATACAACTAAGTTATTAGATGGTTCGACACCTGTATTTGATTTTCAAGTTGGTCTGTATGCGACCGAGAATGATGTCATTCAGTTCGATTCTTCGCAAAACGTGGCAACACTAGATGCATTGGGCTTATCTGAAGTTGATTTCTCTACTAAAGAAGGAGCTAAGGGCGCACTTGAGCAGCTAGACAACGCGCAAGCTAATATCAACGGTATGCGTTCGAACCTAGGTGCCTTACAGAATCGTCTGACTTCTACGGTTGATACTTTAGCAGTAACTGAAGAGAATTTAGCCGCAGCCAACTCTCGTATACGTGATACGGACGTAGCTGCAGTTTCTTCTGACTTAGCTCGTAACTCGGTTTTACAACAGGCTGGTACAGCGACCCTAGCCCAAGCTAATCAGTCGACGCAGTTAGCACTTAAGTTGTTAGGATAGGTTTTATTTAATTAAAAAGTTCTTAGTTTATAAAAGACAATGTAAAGAAATCGTCGAAATTATAAACAGAATCGGAAGACCCCGGCGCAACAGCCGGGGTTTTGCATTTTGTGTCTATGTTTTTCGTATTAAGTTCGTGCGACCTTCGTCCGATCTTAACAGTGAAGTGAGGATCGAATGACAAAGCAGATTTATTTAACAATCTTTTTAGCAACTACAATGGGCCTAACCGCTTGTACGGAAAAAGGTTTTTCTTCGGCTTCGCTTTCTTCTGCTACGAACTCGACTTCAAACAGCTCAAGTAATAATGAGCAAAACTCAGATTCTAATTCTCCGAACAACGGCGGCGATGTCGATCCCCTATCAAAAATCGATCTGAAAGGTCGCATCGAAAGCGATAGCGCTAATTACAGTAAAGCATTAGCCTTTGATTTCGATAAAGTTCGCGGAGAATTTATAATTATGGTGCCGTTTCCTTCAGGAGTTATGTTCACCCCTGCTGGATCGTTTTCGAAATACCCCGATATTACGTTTTCACCGATTATCGATGCTGAGGGTCGAATGAAGTTCGCCGTTCGTATCCCCGTTAAATACATTATCAAAGGATCTAGCTTTTTACCTCCGGCTAGCTTACCCAACGGTGACTCTCTACCCGCTATGCCGCAGGGTTACGGCGAGCTACCGAGCTTGGGTCTTAATTTTCCAACTCACAATAATACCCAAGTCGTTCTTTATATTGGCGTGAATGCCGTTGGACTTTACGTGACTCTGCCCGCTAAAGCAGCACTTCCGTTTAAGTTTTCGCTTCCGATTAAGAATTCAGACAAAAGTAAGACCTTTGGTTACCTTTCATATGTTCCTGCAAAGGCCAGCCACCCCCCGGGCATGTTCGTATCAACGATTATTCCGCCTAGCTTATCACGCATCTTAGAAGACTATTTCCGCTTGTAATAGATAAATTATATTTTAACTTTTAGCCAAAACTTGCCGACCTAATCAAAGCTAGATACTCTCTAGTCGGTTTTGGGTTTACTCATTCATTTTAATAAAAGAGGTAATACATGGCTAAGAAGAAGAAAGCTGCTAAACCAGCTAAGAAGACCGTAAAAAAAGCTGCTGCTAAACCAGCGAAAAAGGCTACGAAGCCAGCTAAAAAAGTAGTAAAAAAAGCGGCTAAGCCGGCAAAGAAATCGGCAGCTAAAAAAGCTCCGGCAAAAAAAGTTGCAGCTAAGCCAGCTGCAAAAAAAGCAGTTGCGAAAAAGGCTCCAGCTAAAAAAGTTACGGCGAAGGCTGCTAAGCCAGCTGCAAAAAAGCCGGTAGCAAAAAAATCAGCTAAAGCGACTGCTCCGGCAAACGCTTTAGATAAGGACTTAGCTAATGAGTTCGACGATGAATCTGAAATGGATTCTATGGTTGGTTTAGAAGATGAAGATGCATTATCAAACGCTGAACCATTAGAAGATGAAGACGCTGAAGAAGATGCTCAAGGAACTTTTGAAGATTTAGAAGATGATTCTCAAGAAGAAGATCTTGAAGAAGACCTTGAAGATGACATGGCTGACGACAAAAAAGTTAAAGCCGAAGAAGACGAAGACGACGAAGGTTACTTCTAGGTTCTACTGTTACAGCAAGAAAAAAAGGGAGCTTCGAAGCTCCCTTTTTTTTGGCCTTGAATGACCCTGAATTTGTAAAAAAACTATTTTGTTCAAGCAACGTGTCCGTATTCAAAATAGTCAACTTGCACCGTCCAACAACGTTCAACATCAGGTGCTTATTAAAGATAAAACTAATCTTTTACCGGTTTTGAATGAACCGCGTATTTTTCGAATTCGCCGTATTCATGCAATTTGTTATAAAGCGTCTTGATTGTAATACCTAAACCTTGCGCCGCTTGCGTCTTGTTGCCGCCGTAGTGCCCAAGTGCTTTTAAGATATAACGTTTTTCTAATTCGTATAATGGAATCAATGGATCGAAATCCATGCCTTCGTCTTTCACTTCTGGGTTACGGATAGAATCTGGCAGATCATTCACCATGATCATGTGACCTTCAGATAAAATCTGTAAACGTTCGCAAACGTTTTGTAACTCACGAATATTTCCTGGCCATTCGTACTTCGTTAAGATCGCCATCGCTTCTTCATCGATCGTTTTGCCACGATTTAAAAACGTTGGTGAACCTGTATTTAAGAAGTGATTCACTAAGATCGCGATATCTTCTTTACGACGGCGTAACGGCGGAGCACTTACAACGATCGTGTTAATACGATAGAATAAATCTTCACGGAAAGCGCCGCGTACGACTTCTTGATCTAATTCGCGATTAGTCGCGCATACTAAACGGATATCAACCTTGATTGAATCCTTACCGCCGACTCGAAAAATTTCGCCTTCTTGAATAAAGCGTAGAAGCTTAGCTTGGATTGATAACGGAAGTTCTCCGATTTCATCTAAGAAAAGTGTTCCACCGTTAGCGGCTTCTGCTAAGCCGATTTTTCTAGCGTAAGCACCCGTGAACGAACCTTTTTCGTGACCGAATAATTCTGATTCTAGTAAAGTCTCGCGAAGCGCTCCGCAGTTGATCGCGACGAATGGCTTTGCTTTACGAGTTGATTTCTCGTGGATGGCCCGGGCAAGTAATTCTTTACCGGTGCCCGACTCACCTAAAACCAAGACATTAGCTTGAGAAGGAGCTACACGCTCGATCATCTTCATTAACTGTGACATCACATCTGAACGATAAATGATTGCGCGAGTCTCTGAGGATTTCTGTTGAGGCGCCCATGCACCTTGCGCTTGAGCCTGAGACTGTGAGCTAGGCAAGTGAGGCAATGAAGAAGCGTTAGAGTCTGACATAGGTACCACCTTTTGAAGAGTTGTCTTAAGCTCGCCTAAGCGTTTCATGCTGAGATAAAAGGCATCTCAACTTGATACACTGCGTTGCTGCATTGCAATATAACCAAGGTCGAGTAATAAATGCAAGAAAAATATTGCATTGCGCTATAATTTCTTTATATCAGTTCTGGCCTTTAAAGCTTTATAGCTTAGTTAGATAATAGAAACATGGCGATTCACCCTACCGAATTAATTTCTAACTTCTTGAAATTTAAAGAGAATATCGAATCTGCCTCGCCCCTGACAATTCGCGCCTACCGCGTGGATTTATTTCAAGCCTTCAATTCTGAGAACTCTGGAAAACAATCTAAGATTTATAGATCTGACGAGCTTTGGGCGATGGCTCGTCCGGCACTAACGAAGTGGGGATCACTTAGCTTAGCCAGTCGAAATCGTAAAATTGCCACTTTAAAAAGCTTCTTTAATTGGATGTACGACGAAAAACTAATCGATAAAAATTACGGCTCGCAATTGATTTGCCCGCAAGTACCGAAAAAAATTCCACATTTTCTGTCGGTAGACGAAGTGATTTCGGTCTTAAATTTTTTTAAGCAACAAAGCGTCGCGTTGGCCGAATTAAAAAAACAAATCTACTTCTTAAATCAGAAAACTCTATTTTTATTACTTTACGGCGGCGGTCTTCGTATCAGTGAAGCGTGCAATCTGCAGTGGAAAGATGTGCAAACTGATCAACGCCGCATCTTGATAAAAGGAAAAGGAAATAAAGAACGATATTGCGTACTGCCCGCATTTTGTTTTGATCATTTACAAAAAATTGCGTCGAATAAAAATGAATTTGTTTTTGGCGACTACGTTCTTCATACCAGAACCGGATACGAGATGATTCGCGAACTTGGTAAAAAAGTCGGTTTAATGAACCCTCTGCATCCGCATGCCCTTCGTCACAGTTTCGCGACACACCTACTAGCAAGCGGAGCTAACCTACGAACCCTTCAGTCCTTATTAGGTCATGACAGCCTAACTGCGACCGAAAAATACACTCATTTAAGCGTCGATCATTTGGCGCGCTTGATAGATCAAACGCACCCTTTGATGAAACTAAAACTAGGTAGTTGAAACCGTCGAGCTTGTAACGGGCTTAGGCACCGTCGCATTGTCTGCTACCTGTTCGGTCGTGTGCATTGAATCGTACGTAACGGGGCCCGCAAAGTTTCCGACCAAGCGTTGATTCTTTTTAAAACATACTTCGTTTAAGATTAAGTAAAACACCGGTACAACGAATAAAGTAAAAATTGTCGATACAATTGTTCCGCCGACGATAACCAAGCCCATCGGCTGACGAGTTTCGTGACCTAAGCCACCGCCCAGCACCAGTGGCAGCGCAGCGAATACGGTTGCAACGGAAGTCATTAGAATCGGACGTAAACGAACCGGGCAAGCTTGCAATAAAGCTTGGTGCCAAGAAGTTTTTTCTTTGTGTAGAATTTGCGTCGTAAATTCGATGAGCATAATAGAATTCTTTTTAGCAATACCCATAAGTACGATCAAACCAATGAAACTGAATAAATTCAATGATACGCCGAACATCCACAGAATGAGTAATGCACCACTTAGCGAAAACGGTAACGCCATTAACACCGAGATAGGATCACGAAACGAATTAAATTGCGTCGCTAAAATCATGTACGCCACCAAGATACCAATCATCAAAGCCGAAAGCATATTCGCAAAACTTGAACTAAAGCCCGCCGACGCACCCTCTAAGTTAAAAGTATAATCGGGCGGTAAAGTTTTTTCAGCGATTTCGCGCGCCTTTTGCAAGACGACCGATTGCGATTGGCCAGGGTATAAATTACCGTATACCGAAATCGCACGTTGACGATTAATTCGATTAATCTGCTGCAGAGCTTTACTATTCTTATCTTTTACTACAGTAGAAAGCTGAATTAAATTTCCGAAATTATTTCGCACGTAAAGTCTTTTAACGTCGGCGGCGTTTGTGATTTGGCTCTCGACAACTTTAAAGCGAATGTCATTTCGTTTTCCGTCGACTAAAAACTGACCACCGCGCACACCGGCCAATGCTGCTTCAAGTACTTGTGAAACAGCATCAACACTAACACCTTTTTTTAGCAGCTCGTCACGATTCGGGCTTAACGCAAGTTCAGAAAGACCGACCCGGTAATCTGAATCAATATCGACTGCCAGTTTCTGTTCTTCTAAGGCCTTCATGATCTCTTTTGATTTTGTATTTAACACTTCTAGATCAGGGCCTTGTAAATTGAATGCCATTGGATTTAAACGACCGGTCGTTAAATTTCGCGAAGAGATATCACGCATCGAAATACGTAATCCCTTTACACTTTTTGCCTGTTCGCGAATACGATTCATCAATTCAACGTGGGTGATATCACGCTTACTTTGATCGACCAGGGTAATCGGCATGAATAATTGACCGGGGCCTATCGAAGTTAAAAAACCTTCGATTTCGGGCATCTTACGCAGCAATTCTTCTAGCGGCTTAACCATTTCTAAAGTTGCATTTAAAGACGTTCCGGTTTGCGCCTGTGCATTTAAAATAATAATATTTTGATCTTGCTGAGGGACGAACTCTTGCTTGATTCGGTTAATTAACGTTAACGTTGCCGCGAAGAAAATTAAAGATCCGACCAGCACTGTCCACTTATGATTTAGACACCGGTCTAACAGTCGTTGGTAGACTTTATCTAATTTTTCAAAAATATGATCAAGCTTCTGCTCCATCTTGGTCATTTTCGAATCTTCTCTTAGTAAAGCCGCCGCACGCATTGGCGTGATCGTAACAGCTTCAAGTAAGGAAAGAAGTACAGCTGCCGACATTGTAATACCGAAGTGAAATAGAAATTCACCAATAACCCCATCCATGAAGATAACAGGCAAGAATACAGCTAGAACCGCAAGCGAAGCTGCGATTGCGGCCGGAAGCACTTCTTTCGAGCCGTCAAGAGCCGCATCATATGGCGATTTACCCATTCGACTGTGCCGTACGATATTTTCTAAGATCATAATCGCATCATCGACGACGATTGAAATTGAAAGCGTAAGCGCTAACAGCGTGAATAGATTCAGCGTAAAACCCGAAAAATACAGAATGATGAATGTGCCAAGAATTGAAGTCGGGATTGAAAATAAAATATTTACCGACGACCGTAAGCTTCCTAAGAAAAAGAAACAGACTAAAATTGTAATGAGCGAGGCGGCCCAAAGTTTTTCAATGGTCAAGTCAACCGTAGCTTTAGTGGATTTCGTATTATCAACGTTTACCCGATACTTCATCCCTTCTGGAAACTTAAGCCCATCAAGTTTTTTTAACACAGCTTGGGCAACGTCGACTTCATTTGTGCCACGCTGTTTTTTAATTTGTAAGGTTACAGCGCTTTCATTACCGACTCGCGCGACTCGCTGTACATCTTCAAAACCATCTTCAACGGTAGCAACGTCTTTAATGTGAAAAATTTTATCTTGGATAAGCTGACCACCGCGCTTTTGAATTGGGAAGTTTTCCATCTCTTCCATGGATCTTGCTTCACCAAGGTAGCGCACGCGAACTTCTTGTTTTTCGTTAATGTACTGACCGGCGGCGCTTTCTAAATGCTGCGAACGAACGGCATCGATCACGTCAGTGACGGCTAAATCTAAGGCTTTCAATTTATTAACGTCGATCCACACGCGCATATTACGCAATGGGAAACCGCCCGTTGTAACTTCGCCCACGCCTGGCACAAATTGAATTTGATCTTGCAAACTGAGTTGCACAAACCGAATAATTTCTTTTGCCTCAACATCACCGTAGACCGCCACAATTAAAATAGGGTCTTCTTCGGGGTTTGATTTACGAATAATCGCGGGATCAATTCCGGTCGGAAGACGCAGCTGACTGAGCGCTGTCTGCACTTCTTGTAAAGCGACATCGATGTTTCGGTTGATGTCGAATTCTAAAGTTATTCGTGCCACCCCTTGCGTCGCTTGCGAACGCATTTCTTTAATACCTTCGACCGAAAGCAATCGTTGCTCGGTGATGTCGATTATTTCACTTTCTATCACTTCGGGCGCAGCACCCGGATAGTTAATGGTAACCGTCAAAACGGGAAAGTTAACGTCAGGCATTTGACTAACGCCTAATTTATTTAAGCTGACCGCACCAAAAATAATAAGTGCAGCCATTAAAATCCATGCAAAAACCGGCCTACGTAATGAAATCTCGATTAAATTCATGAAAACCCCGTGTCTGCTGTTTTTATATATTGAAGAATAAAGGATTCGATCGACTCAAGATAAGTATCAACTATTTTAGGCATATTTTCGACTTGTGCTAATTGTGCACTCTCATTCAAGTTTAATTTTAAAAAAGGAACCATCCATGGCTCCATTGAAATAACACCCTGTTGATGTAAAAACTTAAGACAAAAATGCAACTTCAACGCATTAGGCTGCAATGTCGTGCTAACCGCACGCAAGGTATGGCCCGTTAAATTAAATAGAAAGTCTGAATTAACATCACCTTCTTGGCTGACGTGCGAAACGCAATTGACGACAAACAAAGCCAACTCTAGTTTTTCGTATTCGGAACGAATATCTTTAAAATCGTCGATAAGTATAGCTTCGTTTAGACTTTTCATTTTTGCGGGATCAGAATTTTCACGGTAAGTTAGCGTCACGTAATGAATAGGTTCTAGAATTCCGCCGCCAAAACGCTTTTTACTTTTTAAAGCGCTGCGGGCTATGAACGAAGTTTTTGAACCGTTCGATCCTAGTGCCTGAATTATTAAATCGGCTTCGCCGTATTTAATTTTTCTAAGGATAATAAATCGGTCTTGCTTTTCTTTCATTCGACGTCATGGTAAAACATTCCATTGGCCGAGTCTTTGAATTTTATCGACAGAAGCGTGAATTTTTACAGTCAGTTCCGAATCTTGGATAAAGGCCTGAGCATCGACAATTAATAGACCACGGATTATTGAATCTTTTCCACATTCTTTCCACCATTTAGACCAAGAGTCTAAGACCCAAAATGGATAAACAGCCGGAGCAAAGCTATTTTGGTTTGTAAGCCCGGCAGCCTGCTGTACAGCGTAAGCATTTAAGTGTCTAAAACTAAATACGATTCGGTCACACAATCTTGGCGTCATAGAAACAAATTGGTCAAAATAAAGTGCGTTCAAATCTTTCAGTTTATTTTCAATAACAGCCAAATCGAGCTGCTGAGGCTGCTGAGTATGCACACGCTCAGCAATACGATCGATATTTTGATAAGATCCGATCAGACTGCTGGCCTTCATTTTATCAGTCATTACGACCAAGCAACCGTCATCTTTTAAAATTGATTTACGTAAAACAATAATCGAATAGGGCGATAAAAAAGTATGACTATTCATCTGGTGAGTAACTTGAATAGAAAAAATTCTTTTCTTTGCTAGACGCGCGTGAATTTCTTTAGCTTCACTTTCAGAAACAATGACTTCACCAGTAATTTCATTTTCGGATGACCATACTACAAAGTTTGTTTCGCTATTCAAGATTTCTATATATTCAAACCAAGTCTGCGAGTCTTCTTTTACCTGCAGCGGAACAGACTGGCGTAGCCAAACCGGAAGTAAGTTATTAATTAGACTTGAACCGTTACTGACAATACCCAAATAATTTCGGTGACTTAAATATTGCTGAAGCCCCATTGTAATATCATACAAAGCTAAACTTGCATTTTGATATGACCGCACCGGGTAGCCGCCTTGAAGTAAATTTTCAGAAATACGCGTATTAAGTAGATGATATTTTTCGTTCGCAAAGTGAGATGTCATATCTGTCTATTTGAAACCGAATTCCCAAACCAAGAAAGCTGTGACTTTAACTACACGGACCAACGTCTTGTTTTAGACGCAATACGCTTCGCCTTGGACTCAGCCACAAAAGCGAGTTTAAATAAACCTACGAGGTAACTATGAATAGCCTATTTATTAAAATGTCTTTTATTGCTTTAATTATTTCTCCACTCAGTGCGATGGCCATCTTCGAAGCGCGTGCTACCTACGGTGTTCAAACCACTAAAAATGGAGCTTCAGATCTTTGCGGCGGCTCTTGCGCCACTCCGTCCGGCGCACCAAGCTTGGCCGGTATCGCCGGTTTGGGAGCTGATGTTATTATTACTCCGCCACTATTTCCGATTGGGTTAGGAGTCCGTTATGAAAACCTAGCGATCAGTGCAAGCGCCGGCAACTTTTCTGCGGATGTAAAAGCTACGCGCACTGCGGTTGTGGTTAACTACCGCATCATCGATACGATTCTTCATCTAGGACCGATTCTTACTTACGGAATTTCCCATTCTGGTAGCGCCAATATTAAAGAAAGCGGCGTCGCGAGAGTTGATTTAAGCGCAAGCAAAGCGACCTCGTATTCGTTGGGGCTTGAGGCTAGTATAAAACCCCTGATTATCATTCCGATAACGATCGGCCTTGAAGGCGGTTATATGGGTTACAAATACGATAACGTAAATAACTCGGTCGACGGCACATCGAAATCCTTAGATCTTAGCGGCACTTATTTGAAGATATTTTTAGGCTTACAAATATAGACAGCATCTAGATATACGGCTTCTTAAAAACCCTAGACCTGCGGCTAGTTTAGACCGGCCGTGCAAAGACCGATCTGGCTAACATGATAACTAAGTTTAAACGGCAGCACTTTGTCGCAATCATTGTTTCGTTTTTGTTTAGCACGAATATTTTCGCGCAAACATACCGAATGAATGCCTCTTACTATCTGCGCAGTGACGAAAATTCAACTGGAGCCATCGAAAATCGCATCGGCGTGCTTACCGCCGGCAGTGAATTCAAAGTTTTGAATAAAAAAGGCAATGCGCTACAAATCGAAATTACCAAGATGTCTTCTTCAAGCCAAGTTCGTAAAAGCGAAAAAATTTGGATCTGGAAAGGCAACAATACTCACTTTACCGAGCTAGACACAACGATCGCCGCTAGCACCGAGGGCCAATCACCACAGGTAAAGTGCGAAAATTGTGAAACCCCTGTAACCAAAGTAACTGAAGTAAAAAAGAAAAATGTCGATTCTATTCAGGCAGTGGCCCGCGAAATTACGAATCAGGCGAATCAAGCGCCCCCTGTAGCAAGCATTACCGCAGGATCACTCGATGATAAAATTATAAACTACAGCAAGAGCTCGGAAGTGGCTTCGGCGATTAAATGGGCCGAAAAGAATAATGGCTTATTTTCTTATCGTAAGTGCTACCGGCAAGTAAAATTCGCTTTAGCAGCTAAAGACGCAAACAAAAATTCTCTGATTCCGGGGCGCTTCTCTGATGAAGCCGCTATCGGTGCGAAAAACAGTTTAAAAAATTACGGTTTCATCAACTTAATGGATATCGAACCCTACAAAACACAAATGAAAGCCCCTAGCCAAGCACCTAAGGGTTCAGTTTTAGTTTATTCAAGCGGGATCAAGTGCCCTAATTCTAAAATTAAAGATTGTGGGCACGTAGAAATCAAAGCATCCGATACAAGTTACGTTAGTGATTATAAATCTTCTTATGCCATCAACGAAACCCCTCGCGCGAGGAGATTCGGAACCAATTACAAGTTAATCGGAATTATGGTAAAACCTATGGAGACTAAGTGAAAACATATATCGCATTTTTAATCGTTAGCATTTTAACTTCAGTCAGTTTTACACAAAACTTGTCTGGCGCTGAACGTGGTAACCGCGCGGGACTTTCAATTCGCTTAGCTAATTTTGTTAGTCCAACTTTTAATTCGGACCTTGCGGCTTTTGCTGAGCTACAGTTAACTGAAAAAGATGACTTAGAATTAGTGAAAAATGTTTTAAAAAGTCTAATTGTACTTGAAAATACGCCCGAGGCCGATGGCGGAGACCGCTCGCGAACGTCTTTAGATGTGATCGCCGATAGCTACTTAAAAAATACCGCGATCTATGAGAAAGCGATCAAATCATTAAGCGCTAAAAACAATAAAAATGAAAAAGCTTTAAAAGAGTACAAAGAGATCTTGTCTAGAAAAAGCCCGGTTCAGTAGTTGATGAACTAACGAATTCGGGCCTCCGAAAACAGCAGGCTTAGATACCCGCTTTGTGTCTATCTTTATCGTCTAATACCGACTGAATACCACCCTTAAGTGCGGGGCGATAAGCTAGCTGATTAATATCGTAAATAAAATTAGTGCCGTTCAAACCTGGCGTTTGCCACTCAGGCCCCAAACGAATGGCGTCAACCGGACAAGCCTCTTCACAGAAGCCGCAAAATACACAGCGAAGCATATCGATTTCGTAAGCGATCGGAAATTTTTCAACTTGCGCATCCGGATGCTCACTAGCCGTGATCTTGATACATTCTGCCGGACAATTGGTCGCACACAACATACACGCCGTGCAACGAATCGCCCCGTCTTTTTTGACGGTTAGGATATGATTACCTTTAAACCGCGGAGAGTACTCATGCTTTTCTTCTGGGTAGTTCAAGGTGATCATTTGCTTTTTGTTGAATAGATTTTTCAACAAATGTTTCATCGTAATGAACATGCCGGTTAAAATACCCGGCAAGTACCAAGCGTTGTCGTTATTCTTTGTTACAACAGCCATTATAACCGCCCTCTGTTAAATACGAATTCATTTTTTTTACGGTGCTCTAAAGTCACTTGATCGATGCGCTCGTGCGCCGATGTGAAAAGTGCTTTTTCAGCAATCGGCTGAATTTTAATTTCAGCTCCGGCTAATAATTGCGCTGCCTCAACACCCGTTAGCGCTTCGCTAACGATCGTTGTCGCACGTTTAAACTTTTGTGCTTTACCTTGAAAATTAATGAATGTTCCATCTTTTTCAACATATGATTTTAACGGAATCACTGTCACTTGGTTCGAACCAGTGTGACTTTTCAATTGCGAAATTGCAGCCGAAGTAAAATAGATCAAATTTTTCGCCGTCGTAAAAAGATTTAAGTTTTGTTGTAAGTCTGGGAATACCGGTAAATTTTCTGGACCAAACACCACCAGGTGCGTGATTTTGCCAGCTTTTAAACCGTCTTCCAATTGCTTCCAGTTAGAAGATATTCCGTGCTTTGCTAAAACTTCTAATAAACCCCTCGTATTCGGATTTTTATCTCCACGCAATAGAAGGCCGTCGAAAGATTCAAAACTTTCTTTATTATTCACCCAGTGAAAAACATTTTTCGTTTTAAACTTATCGTTGAACGTTGAAACAATCGCTTCGTACTCTTCAACGGTATGCTGACCCGTTAAAACGACGGCTATGGCGTCACCAGATACTTGAGATAATGAAAGATGCGCGTCTTTAACCGCGGCACCTGCGTGCATTTCGGCTTGCCATGCACCATTCAAAAATTTCTGACCTTTAAGCTGACGTACTTCTTTATTAACAAACTTATAGGTGTTGCGACCTTCGTCACACATCCAGTGGCCGTTCACTTCCATATTCGGGCGAGGCTTCACGCGGAAAACGCCTTCTTTATTAAAGTAAACTTTAGTATTACAACCTGTCGAACAACCATTACAAATTGTATCGGCATCTTTTAGATACCAAACTCGCTGCTTGAAGCGGAAATCTTTCGAAGTCAGTGCTCCGACCGGGCAAATATCAACCGTATTTAAAGAGTATTTATTGTCTAATGGTTTACCATCGTGTGTGCCGATTTCAGCGTGATCGCCACGACTAAAAATTCCTAATTCGTGAGTCTTAGTTACTTCAGATGTGAAACGAACACAGCGCGAACAAAGAATACAACGTTCAGAATCTAGAACTACCGTTGGCCCTAAATCGACCACTTTATTTTTCTTTTGTTTTCTTTCAGCCATCTCAGGATTGTATTTACCGTATTCCATGTATTGGTCTTGCAATCCGCATTCACCTGCTTGATCGCAGATCGGGCAATCTAAAGGATGGTTAATTAAATGAAAGTCTAATCCCCATTTTACTGCATCTTTTACTTTTTGAGACGTGTTATTGATTTTCATACCTTCAGTAACAACCGTATTACACGCGATTTGTACACGCGGATTTCCTTCAATCTCGACCATGCAAAGGCGGCAGACACCGGCGATGCTTAACCCAGGATGCCAGCAGTAATGCGCAATACGCTGCGCATTCTCGGTCATCGCTTCGATAATTGTTTTTCCCTGCTTTACAGAAAGTTCTACGCCGTTGATTGTACAATTAATGAGTGTGGTCGGCGACATAGGCTACTCCTTTAACTTTTGATTTACCCTCGCGAACGAAGTATTCAAATTCGTCTCTGAACTTAGTAACAAAACTTAATACCGGTAAAGCCGCTGCGTCTGAAAGCGCACAAATCGTTTTACCTTTCATGTTGTCAGCTACCTTAATTAGTAATTCAATATCTTGCATACGACCTTTGCCCGCTAAAATCGAGTGAACGATCTTATCTAACCAGCCCGTACCTTCGCGGCAGGGCGTACACTGACCGCAAGATTCGTGGTGATAGAAGTGCATTAAATTCGCTAAGCATTCAACCATGCAGGCTGAATCATCGATTACAATAACTGCGCCCGAACCCAACATTGTTCCCATTTGCGCTAAACATTCGTAATCAAGCGTCGCTTTTTCTGCTTCTTCAGCCGTTAATACCGGAGCCGATGAACCGCCCGGAATAACTGCCTTTAACTTACGGCCCGGCTTAAAACCACCGCCCAAGCTGTAGATCATATCTTTTAATGGGTAACCAAGTGGAACTTCGAAATTTCCGGGTTTAGTTACGTTGCCAGATAATGAAAATAATTTCGTACCCGTTGATTTTTCAGTACCGTATTTTTTGTAGGCCGCAGCGCCATCACGAATGACATATTTGACCACTGCTAATGTTTCAACGTTATTTACAATTGTTGGTTTACGTAAGTAACCTTGTACCGCCGGGAATGGTGGTTTTAATTTCGGTTGCCCTTTTAAACCTTCAAGCGAAGAGATCATCCCGGTTTCTTCACCACAAATATATGCTCCAGCTCCGCGGTAAATATCCATATCGTGATCAAAACCAGAACCCAAAATATTTTTACCTAGATACCCCGCCTTGTAGGCCTCTTGGATCGCAACTAATAAAGTGTTAATCGATTCGTCATACTCACCACGAACGTAGATATAAGATTTTTTAGAATTAATTGCATAGCCCGAGATAATCATACCTTCGATCAACTGGTGCGGAGCTTTCTCCATCATCATGCGATCTTTGAATGTACCAGGCTCGCCTTCGTCGGCATTACATAGTAAATATCTTGGCTCGTCGTTTTTTGGTAAAAAGCCCCATTTCATACCAGTCGAGAAACCCGCCCCACCGCGACCGCGTAGACCAGATGCCTTAACTTCGTCGATGATTTGCTGTGGTTGCATTTTCAAAGCTTTGACTAGATCTGCATAGCCACCATTTTTTTTGTAACCCTCAATACTCTTGAATTCAGGCAAATGGTAAAATTCAGATAAGTACTTTGTTTCGCCGATTTGTTGATTCGACTTCGTCTCATTCTGTTGCATAATTATTTCATCCCGCGCAATAAGTTCATCGCTGATTCAGGAGTTAAATTTTCGTAATATCTGTCATTGATTTGCATCATCGGCGCTGTTCCGCATGAACCCAAACATTCAGCCTCAGAAACTGTAAAGCGACCATCGCCAGTAACGTCATTTAGTTTTACGTTTAATTCTTTACATAAGTGCGAAGTTAATTCTTTTGCACCGTTCAGCATACACGACAAAGTACGACAGACCTGTATGTGGTATTTTCCGATCGGCTGTTTGTTATACATTGTGTAAAATGTGAATACTTCATTGATATGTGATTCAGGAATTTCCATCACGTTTGATAAAGCCTTAATGACTTCAGCGTTGATGAAACCATTATTTTCTCGTTGACCGATATAAAGAGCCGGCAATACCGCAGACTCTTTCGATTCGTAACGTTTCAATTCATTTAACACTTGTTGCTTAGCTTCGGTTGATAATTGAAACATTATCTATCCAATTCCCCAGCAATGACATTCATGCTGGCTACAGTTGCAATCGCATCCGCAAGCATCGCACCTTTTACTACGCTTGGGAAAGATTGGTAAATGGCAAAACACGGGGGACGAACTTTTAAACGATACGGATTCGCTGAACCATCACTAACGAGGTAGAAACCTAATTCGCCGTTAGCGGCTTCAGTTGCATCGTAAATTTCTCCGACGGGCGGGCGAAGACCCTTAATAACTAACATAAAGTGGTTCATCAAGCCTTCGATGTTTCCGTAAACATCTTTCTTCTCTGGCAATACGATCCCTTTATCGCGGATGGTGTAATCTCCGCCCGGAACGTTCTTACAAGCTTGTCTAAGGATACGAACTGATTGGCGCATCTCTTCAATGCGAACTAAGTAACGGTCGTAAATATCGCCGTTCGCACCTACCGGGATATCGAAGTCGTAATTTTCGTATCCATAATACGGATTTGATTTACGTAGATCTAAATTGACACCCGAAGCACGCAGTAACGGACCGGTGTAACCCCAAGCTACTGCGTCTTCTTTAGAAACTGCGCAAACACCCTGAGTTCGTTTGATGAAAATTTTATTTTCTAACAACAGCTTTGTGATTTCGTCGATACCGTCGCTAACTTCATCACAGAAAGAAAGAACATTTTTAAACCAGCCGTCCGGTGCATCTTGAGCCATGCCTCCGACGCGTGTCATTGATACGGTTAAGCGCGCACCGCAAAGTTGTTCGAATAAATTATAAACTTTTTCACGATAGGTGAATAAGTGGAAGAAACCGGTTAAAGCCCCAAGATCTAGACCACCCGTTCCTACAGAAATTACGTGATCGATTATGCGCGAAAGTTCGCACAAAATCACGCGCATCGTTTGCGCACGCTCAGGGATTTCAACTCCAAGTAGTCTTTCAACCGTTTTACAGTAACCGACGTTATTCATCGGAGCCGAACAATAGTTTAGACGATCCGTGTACGGAATCACTTGGTTATAAGGATGCGTTTCAGCCATCTTTTCGAAACAACGGTGTAAAAAACCAATGTCGCAGTTAGCGCGCACTATTGTTTCACCATCAAGCTCGGCCATTACACGAAGTGTTCCGTGCATCGCCGGGTGCGAGGGGCCAATATTGATTGGTACAAAGCGACTGTCTAACTGGTCGCCTCGTTGTTCAGGGGTATTATCAAAATGAATTGGCAGTACCGTCATACAATGTTGTTGGGCATCAGCTTCGTAGTCTTTACGCAAAGGATGGCCCACAAATTCGTGATGGGTCAAAATTTTTCTTAAATTCGGGTGACCGCTAAAGATAATGCCGAACATATCGTAGGCTTCACGTTCGAACCAGTCAGCACCTTTCCAGATTGGCGTAACAGTTGGAACAGCTTCTCCGTCGTTCAACTGAGTTTTCACGCGAAGACGCGAATTATTTTTTGAATTGAATAAGTGATAAACGACGTCGAAACGTTTTTCACGGTTCGGATAATCTACTCCGCAGACGTCCATCAAAAAATTAAATCCTGCATATTCTTTTAGATATCTAAGTAAAGCTGGGCTCGATTCTTTTTTTGCTTCGATCACGCTGTCGCCGACCGGAGTCGCGATAAATTTAAATTCGTCAGCACCGAACTTAATAACTAAATCACTTTTTAATATTTCAGGAAAGATCATGTTTAAGCCTGTCGTCGAATTCATGGAGCTACCACCGTTCCAGCAGGCGCAGCGTGAGTGCCGCCCGTTAGCATTGGCGACTGCCAGTTATCTTTCCAAGGGCGCGGAGTGCGGTCTTTAATCATTTTTTGTAAAGACATGATTCCGTCCAAAACCGCTTCTGGCGTCGGAGGGCAACCGGGAACGTACACATCGACAGGTATCACTTTATCACAACCCTGCAGCACGTGGTAAGCGCGGTAAAAACCACCCGAACTGGCGCAGACTCCCATTGATATAACATATTTGGGTTCTAACATTTGCTCGTAGATACGAACTAAGATCGGTGCCATTTTTTCGGTAATGGTTCCGGCAACAAGTAGCAGATCAGATTGGCGTGGCGAGAATCTAACAACTTCAGCGCCGAAGCGGGCTAAGTCGTATTTTGGACCCATGACTGACATCAGTTCAATACCACAACAAGCTGTTCCGTACGGCATTGGCCACAAAGAATTTCTTTGCCCCCAAGCTGCTAGAGCATCAAGTTTAGATGTGAACGCGAGTGATCGCGACATATCGTCAACAGATTGGGTGGCCATCTGTGTGGTTTGCGTATTTGGCGTGTTCATACAAAACCTCTTTTAATTTTCATTAAGTTTTCATTGCCATCATGGCAAAAAGCCACAGTGAAGACAACGAGATAACTCTATTTAACATCCGATGAAAAAGTTCAACGCGATTGCTCAAAAGTGATATTTTCTAAAATATAGTTTGGCGATAACAAATGTTTGTTCCTAGACTTTTAGACAGCACAAAAAACATAACTCACGGAGGGGTCCATGAAATTCTTTACAGCAACAATGTTGCTCGTTTTAACAGTATCTATTAACTCACAAGCAGAAGATTTGCTTGTGAAAGTAGCAAATCCTGTGTCTACAAAACATGCCGCAATTTATTTTGCATCCCAGGGTCTAAACTCTGAAGCTTTGACAGAAAATTGGGTTCGGGTCACCGGCAATACCAGCAAAATACAGATGCGAAAATTTTTAGAAAGCGCATCGATAGAACATGTGCAAAAAAACTATAAAATTCGCCTGCAACAAAATCCACAGTTGCAATCTCAGTTAAAAGCTTACTTACAAACAAGTCCGCAAGCAGGAACTCAGCAAGCCTTCGCGCCACAAGTAGATAATCCAGCTATTCCGGCAGCACCGTCAGTTACGACAGGAGCAGACCCACTTTTTTCGAGCCAATGGGGAATGCGCGATATCGGAACAGAAGCGGGTTGGTTGGTTAATCGCGGCGACAAAAAAATAATCGTAGCTGTGATCGATACTGGCGTTGATTACACGCATGAAGATTTGCTTGGAAATTTATGGAGAAACGAAAACGAAATTGCCGATAACGGAATTGATGATGATGGCAACGGCTACATCGATGACATGATCGGTTGGGATTTTTTGTCGAATGATAATAAACCATACGATTTAGCTGCGGCAAGCCTTGGTGAATTGTTAAACGGCGGAAACCCAGGGCACGGCACTCACTGTGCGGGCAACGTGGCAGCAACCGGTGGAAACGGAAAAGGAATTTCTGGAGTCGCACCAAACGCACAAATTATGTCTTTACGCTTTATTGGTAACGAAGGTGGAACGACGGCTGCGGCGATCAAAGCTATCAAATATGCGGTAGATAATGGTGCAAAAGTTTTATCAAACTCTTGGGGTTCTGAAGGTGAAGACCCGAATGAAGCAGTTGAAAATCAAGCGTTACAAGACGCCGTTCAGTATGCTAAAGACCAAGATGTTTTATTTATTGCGGCTGCGGGCAACTCGTCAAAAGATAATGACAATGATGCTAAAAAGGCATTCCCAGCAAGCTATACTCACGACAATATTATAGCGGTTGCAGCCATTGATGCGGCTGACACGATCGCTTCATTTTCAAATTACGGGGCAACTTCAGTTGATATCGCAGCTCCGGGCGTGAAAGTTTTTTCGACTACAGTTGGTAACAAATATTCTGATACAGTGATCGCATTACTAGGTGCAACTTGGGACGGAACTTCAATGGCCTGCCCTCACGTTGCGGGTGCGGCGGCACTTTACTGGTCTGCTCACCCTGAAAAAACATACGCACAGGTTCGCGATGCGATCTTGGGTTCTGCAAAACAAGTTGCGGCTGCAAAAGGAAAAGTTTTAACTAACGGTAAGTTAAACGTTGAGCAATTAATGAAATTTTAGTTTTCGCTCGTTACACAGAACTGATTACACGCTTTATAAATTGCCCCCTTTAACTGTTGTTGAAGGGGGATTCGAATAAGTCCTAAGTTACGAACCTCGGCTTTCACTCACGACACACTTAGAGATCTCAGAACCGGATGCACCATCCGCGCTCTATTCATTCATATTTCATAGCTAAAGAGACATTAGAATGTGGTTGTTGCTAAGATTTAGCCTTTGGTCATAATCAAACTAGGCCTATAGATAGTAGCATCTTGATACAGGGTAAAACATCTTCGCTATAATGATAAAAATCTTCTACAATATTAATAACTTATCGAAGTTTAATTTGGGGGTTTTACATGCAGTTATCTAATCAGCGAGGCTTAAGCCTACTAACGGGTTTAGTTTTTTCTTTAACAGTTCTTGTAACTTCTGAATCTGTGGCTCAAAAAACCGGCGGAAGTAGTGGGGGCCCGAAATTTTCAATTGGCGCCATGGTTGAGGCCGGACAAGGTAAAATGGGTAACGGTGTCGACGTACCTGATCGCAATATGATTTATACGCCAGTCAGTTTCTTTATGGGCTATAATATTAGAAAACTTCGTCTTGGTTTAAATTACGAATACAATATCGCAGGCCAATCAGTTGATCCAGCCGAAGTCGGTGGTCAAAATATTTCTGGTAAAGGAACAGCACCCGGAGTACGCATTGATTACTACGACGGAAAACAATCTTTCGGCGTGATCTACCGCGTGTCCGACACCTTTACTTTAGATAAAGCGACCGTGCAAGGCACGACGGCGGTTTACAAATCAAAAGGTGGATTTCAAGTTCAGTATTTCCGCCAAGTTAAGAAAAGGTTTGGTTTCGTTATCGACTACACAACTGAAACTTTCGACGATTCACTAACAAACAATGTGAAATGGGATCGTATCGGTCTAGGTGTCGTGTTAACGAATTTTACAAATACTAAATAGTTTTCTTCATAAGCAAGGAGTGCTGAATGAAAAAAAATATAAAAATATTTTCTTACCTATCGATCACGGCGGTTTCAATTATTCTTACGGTCACTCAGTGTGCCAAAACGTACGACAGCGAAAGTTTTTCGCCATCTGAATTTAAAGCCAAAGTAAAAGGGGCCTCGGCCAACGGCGGCGGAGCTTTATACTGTAGCATTTCGGGCGGTTGTCCGCTCATCGTTTCTGGCTCGGGATTCTACGCCGGCGCCAAAGCATACGTCGGACCTTACGAGTGCAAAAACTCGGTGGTGAACGAGGACAATACACAAATCTCATGCAACGTTGGCCCAGGTAAATCAGGAGTTTTCGAAATTACAGTTAAGAATCGCGATGGCAACGGCAGCGTTGTTGACGAAAGCGTCACCGACCCTACCACGCTGCAGTTTTCATACGCTTCCTTTTTATATTTAGGTGTGCAAGACAATCCGGGAAAAGTCTTCGGCTATGCACAAAACCCCTCAACAGGCGCTTTACTTCCAATTGTATCAAGCCCGTTTTCGATAGCCGGTCATGTCTCAACTTATGGAACCGTGCTTAGTCCTAATAACAAATATTTATACGCAGCAAACGTGAGCAGCGGCAGCATATCGATTTACGAAATAAACCCGCTTAACGGAAGGTTATCCGCAGTTGGAGTACCCGTTCTATCGGGCGCAAGCTCGCCGAACGGATTATTCTTTCATCCGACCGGAAATTACTTATACGTAACGAATCAAGGCGGAAACAGCGTGAGCGCCTTCAGCGTTGCCGCAGACGGAACGTTAACGACCATCTCAGGAAGCCCGTTCGCCTCAGGCGCAGCAACTTTGAATGGGATCGTGGTTGATAATACGGGTCGCTTCATTTACGTAGCCTCGCAAAGTGGCCAAGGCGGCGTCGCCGGGCTTGCCATAGACCAGACAACGGGCGCGCTAAGTATTATCCCTGGAAGCCCCTTCAGAAATGGCAACGGAGGCTTTGCCAATACGGGAGATGGGATTACGATTCATCCAAATAACCGTTGGGTTTACATGGGCTTGACCGGTCAAAAAAGGGTTGCCGCGTATGAGGTCGACCAGACCACCGGAGTCTTAACCGGCATCGGCACACCTATTCTGAATAATTCATCAACTGGCTATACCGATAATGGTGGTTCGGGCGCAAATATTTCTCCGGACGGATTATTCTTTTACGGCACGGCGTTCTCATTGACTGCCGGAGATCCGAAAATAGTCGTCGTCTACAATATTGATCAAACCAGCGGCGAGCTAACACGTGCTTCCGAAGTAGAATCTGGCGGCGGACCTAATGATGTACGTGTCGATACGAACGGAAGGTTTGCTTACACATGTAATTCTTCGAATGTACCATCAGTTAGTGGCTACACTCGTAACCCAACGACTGGCGCCTTAACCGCTTTATCTCCCCGCGACGTCAGCATTCCGACGACCAACGGCGGCCCAGGAATTATGGTCATTCAAAAATAGATTCGTTATTGAGCATTAGAGCGCTTACCCAGCGCTGACGGGCACATAGTCTACTAATACCGACATGCCTTCAGCCGGTATTGCCTTGCCATGAAATTTGATAGAATAAACTTTTACGCCGTTTGCGTTAATTTCGGATTCTAATGTCCAGCCGTTAATTGCATCTTCTGAAATAATGACCCCGCCCACACTTACTTTAATCGTCGACTTGTTTGGTGCGTCTTTCAGGCGGTATGCTGTAATTTGGTCGATGATGCGCGCCTTGATATTCGAAACCGCCGAAGTTAAATCGCCAACGCAAATTGATTCTTTAACTCCTTTTGAGGCTTCAACTAATTTAATATAGTTGGTTCCGATCGATACATGACCACCCAAAAAATCACAATTTTGATTTTGAATGGTTCCGATGTAATTGGCTATCCAAGCGCGACTACCATCTGCGAAAGCAGGTTTAAATTTATTCATGTAGTTTATAAAATCATTTGAAGTGCCCAAACCTAGTTCAGAGCTATTATCATTTTCATCGGCTAGAAAGTTCACCACAAATAATGCGTCTGAACGTAAAAATCCCGCAGCGCTAGTGTCGGCATACGAGCCCGTAACAAAAGCCAACGCATCGAGGCCGCGTTCGTTATCTGACCCCGTATCGCCAACCAATAAGCGGTCTCCTAGCAAATGAATGTTCACACTGGTTAAGTACTTGGGTGTACCCACAATTTGTCGGGCCATCGGATAATCTGAATTTTTGGTCATCGTCGTTGAGGTGACCGCCACGTGGTAATCCATACCCAACGAGTTCAGTGCACTAATCATATCAGGAATTCGCGCCGAGAGACGCTGCTGGTGTTGCAACATTGATTTAGAGTTATCGATAATAAACAGAATATCGACTTTGCGATTGTAAGTGATGACTTGACCGAAAGATTCATTCGCCGAAGGAAGCGCAAAACTTGTCGCGCGTGTACCGCAAGACGAAGTCAGCAAAACTGAGGCCGCCAGACCGACGGATGTTAATAAGTTACCAATCAAAATAGCCTTCACGTAGATTCCTTACCTATGATGCCTTGTTCGTAAATTTCGAAATTGAGTCTTTCGCTGCCGCTGCAATATGCATAAAACGTAAACCGTAACGGTTACCCGAAGTTTTGCTGACGATACGGCAAATGGCGTTGAACGCGGGCAGTTGCCCGCCCGGAGCGAAATGTAGGTAAAATTGCTGGTCGATTTCAAAACCAACGTCTTTAATCATAATTCCGGCCCCGCCTGCACTGATTTCAAAGCTTTCGCCTTTATAGACTTTTTTGCGATCGTGTAAGATTAGGCTGCACGGATATTCAGATCGCATGTGCCGCCGACGAAAAAATATCTCTTGGTCGGGCTCGTTGCTGGGGATAATTTCAAATATTTTTCGAATTTCTTCAGGCTGAAAATCACTTACGTCTGAAAGACGCTTCCAAGCCGCCAGCCCTTGTTTCCAAACAAAATCAAATTCAAATAAAGTTTTACTTTGTAACATCTGAATCATTTCAGCTTTTGAAAAGGGACCGTAATTATTATTCTGCTTTAAGATATACCAAGCACGATCACGTAGTGTATCTTGCTCGGTTAAAACAGGCTTTACACTAATTGGATTTTTGAAGCTTTTATTAAATAGTGAAGTCAACTGCGGAAATTCTAATAAAAGAATCCAGTCTTCGTTTTTTTCATCGTAGATATAGTCATTCCATTCTAGATTTTTTTGCGAGAGCTTAAAAGAAACCTCATCCAGCGAGAACGGACCTGACTGCTTACCTTCATGTGCTACAAAAAACTTTTGCATAAAACCCTCGTTCTAAAATAAGAAACTAACTGATACGTTAATCTCGGATCGTTTCAACCTCGTCTTTAATGTAGTATATAGTGGTGAACTTTTTGACAGTGCTGAATCAGAGAACGTTGGGATTCTTCGCCTGCTAAAGCAAAAACTAACCTACTTTTTTAAGAATTTCGTGCTGAGATTCTTCATTTGAACGAGCTTTGCGCCAGAAGCGGTGTGAATTTAAAAAGATCGTTGCTAATTGCTTATCAAACTGAGTACCAGCGCAACGTTTTAATTCAGCATAAATAATATCATCTGTTAAACCTGCTCGGTAAGTACGGGTCACAGACATTGCATCGTACGTATCCACCACCGAAATAACTCGGGCAATCAACGGAATTTCATCGCCAACCATTTTATCTGGGTAGCCTGAGCCGTTAATAAATTCGTGATGGGCACGAACCGCGGGCTGCACATCTTTAAAAAATTGGTGAGCCTCAGATAATGGCTTAATAAATTCTTCACTAGCCAAGCTATGACTTTTAATAATTTCATATTCGATCGCATTTAATTTAGACGGCTTCAATAAGATGTCTAAGTCGATTGAAGCTTTTCCGATGTCGTGAAGCTTTCCGGCAATCTCGGCGACTTTTTGTTGGTATTCGTTAAGTCCGGCATACAAAGCCAGTTGCTTAGAGTATTCTCCAACACGAAGACAGTGCTCGTATGTACCTGGTTCAATATGCTTTAGTATCTGCAATAAACTTGCAACTGAAGCACCCGACCAGTTTGGAATATCTCCCCAATTCATTTTACCACCTAGATAGATTAAATATCGGTGGATTTAGATGCGTACTTTACATGTAGTTGAAATTAAATCAAAAATTATACAATTTTTTAAAGAATTCTCAGTCTGGGACACCCTGAAACCATTTGAAGAATTTGGGTCAGAAATCCACCTCGCCAACTAGACTAGGATTTTGGTGGGGCTCCGAGGGCAATCAGCCATTCTGCAGTCGGCAAAATGAGCTTACGCGTCTTTAGATCGAAAAAACCAACTGTGACTAAAAGTTCGCAGGCCACTTCGCCCCGAGAGTTGATCATCGTTTGCTTCAACTTTGAAATTTTACCTTCGTACGAAATAGGCTCTAGGTTGATTTTTATTTTTTCGCGAAGTTTTAGTTCTTTCAAAAATTTCAAATTCAATTCTAAAATGACGGGCCCTTGCATAGTTTGATGAACTTTATTGTAGCCATAACCGCGCTGGGTAATGATTTCCCAACGGGCCTCTTCAAACAGGACTAGATAGGTCGCATTATTAACGTGACCGTAAGAATCTAAGTGATTTTCTCTGATGAGCAGTTCGTAAGTGAAATTATCTTGTGAGCTCATTTTATTTCAGAGCTTCACGGATATAGGCAGACGCCTGATCCATTAACCAAACAACAGCTGCGATAACTACGATGATCGTGCCCACTTCAGGCCACATCGCTTGACCTTGGTATTTGATCAACATAGTACCAATACCGCCACCACCTACTAAACCGATGATTGTGGCCATGCGTACGTTGATGTCCCAGCGGTAAACGGTAAACGAAATATACGGAAGAACAACTTGTGGAACAATCGCAAACCAAATAGTTTGTAGCTTGCTTGCGCCGCAAGACTGAACGCCTTCGATCGGGCCTTCGCTGACACTTTCAACCATTTCAGAGTACTGCTTCGTCAATGATGCGATCGAGTGAATCATTAAAGCTAACATACCCGCAAATGGACCAATACCGACCCAAACCGAAAAAATAATCGCCCAAACTAAGGCTTCAACCGAACGGGTTACGTTAAGAACCGTACGAATAATCATATATATTGCGAAAGCGCCCGGCCCCTTCATCACATTTTTTGCGGCCGCAAAGCTAAGTACAAATGCAAATGGAATAGCAAGTAGAGTGGCCATGAAAGCCATGAAGATTGTTTCGATAATATTCAAAACGGCCGAAGGTAAAACAGCCCAATTAGGAGAAAAAATACCTTTGAATAGACGTTTTGCCCCTTCGAAGCCGTCTTCGTTCAATAGCTCGTACATTGAAAATTTTGTTTTATAAATTCCCACAACAAACAGTACAACTAACGTAATAAAAAAGTGCCAGCCCCAAAAAGTTTTAAAAAATGGCTTCGCCTCAGCCTTTGCTTTTTCGTAATCGGGTTCAAAAATATTTTCGCCAAAAGTTTTAATACCTTGAGCATTTAGAACGCTGCTGATGACTGCGCCTAAAACCATACCAATTAAAAAAATAAATGAAATCAACGGTAGGTTGTGCATCTGGGCGTCTGTAGGCTGTAAGACCAACGTCAAAGCAACCGACAAAAATACTGCGAATGTTAAACCGTCTAATAGTGAACGACGTACAACGTAAGGTTTCATAAATTATATCCTTTAATTAATGTGAACTTCTTTAGCGCCGGCACCGTAGATTTTTTCAAACCACGCTTCGTCGATATTTTTCGGATCGCCCTCGTAAACAAGCTCACCATTCTTTAATGCAATGACGCGCGTCGCGTACTGTCGCACTAAAGATAAAAAATGAAGATTACAAATAACTGTAATACCTAGCTCTTGATTTACCTTTTTCAAGTAATCCATTACCGTGTGACAAGTTGCGGGATCGAGAGAGGCAACAGGTTCATCGGCAAGTAAAACTTGCGGGTTCTGAGTAAGGGCGCGCGCAATCGCTACGCGCTGCTGTTGGCCACCCGACAACTGATCGGCGCGGATGTGAGCTTTCTCGGCGATACCAACGAGCTTTAAGTATTTCATTGCTTCAGCTTTGTCTTCTGCTGACCAAAGACCAAATAGACTTTTTAAGTTCGTCGTGTAAGCAAGCTTACCCATCAATACGTTGGCTAAAACAGTGTGACGCGGAATCAAATTGAAGTGCTGAAATATCATTCCAACTTTTTTACGAAGGTCACGAATTGAAGCATTCGTGTTTAACTTCGTCGTATCAAGGGTGTGTCCCTGCTGGTCAGTTCGAAAATGCACTTCACCACTTGTTGGATCGTGCAGTCGGTTTAAACAACGCAATAAAGTCGACTTACCCGACCCGCTTAGACCAATTACGACTAAGAATTCGCCGCGCTTAACGTCGAAGGTAACTCCCTTAAGTGCTTGCACACCATTCGGATAAGTTTTCTTTAAATCTTTAATTTTCAGAATCGGTTCAGACATAAATTATTCCTTACTTCTTTTGAACAAGTTCAGAGGCGTCTTTTCCTAATGCTTTTAACATCTTGCGTACGGGCTCGTAGTCCATATCGCTTGCTTTTTTTACGGCTGTTACGCCGTAGATAGCCTGAAAAGCATCTTTACCTTCTGGGGTCGCAACGAAAGCAATCATTGCATCGACGATTTTTGTTTTCATCTCTTCAGGCATTTCTTTTCTGAATACAATCGGATCGTTAGTGATTGGTTCAGATAATGAAATGATAACAACCTTTTTTTCAACGTCGGGATACTGAGTTAAAACTAAACGTCGCGCATCTTCCATACGATCACTACCAGCCGAATCTTTCGAGGGAGGCGAATAAAACGTCGCGCCTGCGTCAACTTGGCCTTGGTAAACCATCGAAACAACGTTGTCGTGCTTACCCGCAAAAACTGTTTCTTTAACTTCGATGCCTTTATCTTTTAAGGTTTTAAGCGGAAGTAAATAACCCGAAGTCGACGAAGGTTCGACGAACGCGATTTTTTTTCCGGCTAGATCTTCAACTTTTTTAATTTTGCCATCTGCTTTTGCAATGAACTGAGATTGGTAAGTTGCTTCCCCATTGCGAATCACCGTTAGGCGAGCTTCGGCACCATACTTATCGTGCGCCAAAACGTAACCGAAAGTATTGATGGCGGCCACATCGGCGCGCTTCGTTCCAAATGCTTCTACGACTGCGATAAAAGATTGCGGAATGGTAATGTCGTATTTGTAGGGAGTATTTTTTTCAAGGTACTCTTTAAATTTAACTGAATTATCTTCGATCACTTTGGCATCAACTGAAGGTACGAAGTGAAGTTTAATTGGATTATCAACCGATCCAAGTTCAGCTGTTTTTTTGATACAACCGACTAAAACAATTGCGAATAAACCAATTACGATCGCCAATGATTTCATAAAAAATTTCCTTTGTTATCATCTTACTAACCTGAACAAATTTTGTCCCCGAAGTTAACAAAACTAAAGGGCCTTTCCAACCTCTTTGTCAGAAAAGCCTTTTCTTTTGCGCCTACCAGAGCGATACTCGGTGCAAAATGAGTGCAAACCCCTCAAAACTTAACGAAATCATTAAAATCTCTCAGGAATTGCGTGCACAAAATCTACGCAGTCTGGCCGTTTTCGACCTTGATTCTACGCTCTTTAACGTCAGCCATCGAACTAAAAAAATTCTAACTGAGTTCGCAGACTTGCATGGTTTAACCGAGCTAAAAAACGTCGAGGTTAAACACCAAGACTGGGGTATCAAAGAGGCTGTTTTACGCGCCGGATACCACCCCGACCGCGATCTAACGATGTTGGAAAATTTACGGGACTATTGGTTTGAAAAATTTTTCACGAATGAATACGTTCACTTCGATGTTCCGTACAACGGGGCCGTTTCGTACGTGCTTGAGCTTTATGAAGCGGGCTGCGAAATTAAATACTTAACTGGGCGAGATCAACACCGCATGGGGATAGGATCTGCAGAGGTCTTAAAAAAATGGGGCTTCCCGTGCGAGCCAGGACAACTGGTTTTAAAACCCGAGCGCTCCATTGATGACGGCTTTTTTAAAACAGATTGGTTTACGAAAGTAGATCGCTCAAATTACGAAAAGATTTATTTTTTTGAAAACGAACCCGTTAATATCAATGCCGTTTTAAAAACATCGCCCGACGTCGAGATTATTTTTCTTGAAACGACTCACGCTCGCCGCGAAACGGTTACCGCGCAACTCGAACGCATTTTTCACTTTGGCAGGTCTTAATGTTAACGTTGATTGCTACTCCGATCGGTCGCACCGATGAAATCACGCTTCGCTCTATTGAATTATTAAAAAATGCCGACGTGGTTATTTGCGAATCAACCAAAGAGACTTCAAAACTTTTAAAGCAACTTGAAATTAAAGCAAAGCGCTACGAAGTTCTTAGCGAGCACACGACGGCTGAAGAAGTTTCTGAATTAGTTGAATTATGTAAAGCTTTAAATGTTGTTCTGGTTTCAGACTGCGGAACGCCTAGCTTTTGTGACCCCGGTTTTCAGGTGGTGGCTTTGTGTCGCCAACAAAATATTTCAGTGCAAAGTTCTTTAGGTGCTTCAAGCTTGATGGGTTTACTGTCTTTAAGTTCGGAGCGCATTCAGCAATTTTACTTTCGGGGATTCATCCCGGCTGAAAACGTGGCCCGTGAACAAGAATGGCAGATCCTTAAAAAAACAAAGCAGCCGATGGTTTTAATGGATACCCCATACCGCTTGAAAAAAATGGTCGATGAATGCTGCTTACACCTTGGCGACCGTAAAATTTTATTAGCTTTAAATATGTCACAAGATTCTGAATCGGTTCTTGAAGGTTTGCCCGAGCAAGTTCGTAAGCAATTGGCTTTAGAAAAAGCTGAATTTATGATTTTAGTCTATGGAAAATAGATTTTCTCTACCGATTGATCCTTACCTTCATCAAATTGTCAGCAGCTTTCACGAATCACCGAACCTGATTTTAACCGCCCCCCCTGGGTCGGGTAAAACTTTGCGCGTACCCGCTGCCTTATTAAAATTTCTAATTGAAAATGATTCACCTAAAAAAATAATTGTTTTAGTACCCAAACGCATTGCGGCCGTATCGGCGGCTAGTTTTACCGCAGAAGAAAACGGCTGGAGTTTGGGCGATCAAGTCGGTTACCAAGTTCGGTTCGACAATAAAACTTCTAGATCAACGCAACTTATTTTTATGACCGAAGGCGTATTCATTAAAAAGATTAACGACCCCGCATTGTGGAATGATCTTGAAATGGTTATTTTCGATGAGTTTCACGAGCGCTCTTCGGCGAATGATATGGCGTTAGGAATCTGTTTTGAGCGCCAAATGCTGGAACAAAATTTAAAAATTTTGGTTATGTCGGCCACTTTAGATGTGAATCCCCTGCAAAACTACTTAGGTGATTCTGAATGGATTGAAGTCGAAAGCCCGCCCTACCCTTTGCAAATTATTAAAAATAAAAAAGGTCACCGACTTAATTTCGATTTTACCTTCGTTGATCAAATCGTTGATACGATTCGCGAAGCTTTAACAAAATCGAAAAAAGATATTTTAGTTTTCTTACCCGGCTTGCATGAAATACGTATGGTACAGAATCGCCTTTCCCAAAATAGCATTTCTATTGCTACGGAAGTTTTGCACGGGTCTATTAAAATAGATGAACAAAAAAGAATTTTACAACCCACTGGCCACCGCCGCATTATTCTATCTACTAACGTCGCCGAATCTTCATTAACGTTGCCCTCGGTCGATTGCGTGGTCGATACGGGTTTACAAAAGAATTCGGTCACCGAAAGTAAAATCGGTTTCAAGCGCCTTGAGCTGAATCGTATTTCTTTATTTTCAGCCACCCAGCGTGCGGGCCGCGCAGCCAGAACGGGGCCCGGAATATGTTTTCAGATGTGGCATGAAATAGACGAACGATCGATGCCCTCGCAAATTGAACCAGAAATTTTATTAAGTGATTTGTTGGAAGAATCTTTGACCTTACTTTCGCTAGGTATTCAAAAGCCCGAAACTTTTAGTTGGCTAGAGCGCCCGCGAAAAGCTTTTTCTGTAGCTTTAAAAAAACTTAAATCTTGGCAGCTAATAAACGACGATCATCAAGTCACCGAAAAGGGTTTTCTGGTGCAACGCTGCCCGCTAGATATTGATCGCGGGGTTTTATTTGTCGAGCTGTCGCGACGCGGTTTTAAATCAGAAGCAAGCCGCTTCATAGCTTACTTAGAAACAAACGATTTTTCAAAAGGGGCCTCTGCCTTTGATGAAGAGCACTTTAATTTAAACGACTTGGGCAAAAGAATTGAGCGGCAATTAGGGTCGATGGAAATTAAAGTCAATTTGCCGAAAAGTCAGTTTCGGGAAGCGCTCATACAGATTTTTCTTGCCTACTTCCCTGAAAAAATGGCTCAACTAAAAGAAGGCCTTTCGGGAATTTCTAGCTTGGGGCGCGGCCTAGAATTTTTGCCCGCGGTCGTGCAACAGAAAAATGATTACTATTTGTTATTTAACGGACGCGATACTTCAGATAGCGTCACCAAAATCGACTACGCTTTGGGTTTTTCGCAGATTGAATTTGAACGTGTAAGCAGCGGCCATCAAACTTTGCACGTCAGCTACCAAGTCGATTTTGAAAAAAAGATGATCTATAAAATTGAAAAGCGGATGTCGGGTCTTTTTTTAATTTCTGAAAGTATGCGTATCCCGGTCAATTTAAAATCGGATCCCGGTATTTTTAAAAAACTTTTCGCCGATCAGGCCGACGACTTTCTGAATTCACATCCCGGCTGGAAACGTTATGTTACGCGAATTTCGTTTTTAAGAAAAAAATCTGCATCGCTGGGCTACGCGGACTATACTTTTGAGTTTCTTAATAGTTTAAATCAACAAGTTGTCGAAAGCCTTTCAGATACCCTTCGTTCGCTTCAAGAGTTTTTAGATTACGATCTTTATCAGCTTTTAAGCTTTCTGACTCCACCCGAAATTAAATCTGACCTTAGCCAAATGCCAAGCGATTTAAAATTGCCGAATGGGAAGGTGGTCGACATCGACTATGAAAGTGAACAGGCACCGCTGATTTCAGTGCGCATTCAAGATATTCTGGGCCAGTTAAAAAACCCCACAATTTTAAATGGCAAACTACGAATGACGATTGAATTACTTGCGCCGAATCGTCGCCCGACCCAAATTACCAGCCAGTTAGAACAGTTTTGGCAATCCAGCTACTTTGAAATACGGAAAGAACTTCGTGCACGCTATCCGAAGCATGCGTGGCCCGAAAACCCGCTAGATTACAAACCGGTCCCTTGGGTGCCGTTTGTACGTAAAAAATAATTTAGTGCTTTTTTTCGATCTCGATACTTTGCGGAGTAACTACGATACCACCCGGCGATACAGGTTTCATGACTACCGCATTCGCGCCAATCCGCGCATCATCCCCGATTAAAATGGGCCCTAACACTTTGGCTCCAGCGCCGATGAGAACGCGATTACCTACCGTTGGGTGACGTTTAACCGGATCGAACTTTAATCCGCCTAAAGTGACTCCGTGAAATAAAATACAATCGTCGCCGACTTCGGCGGTTTCACCGATGACTAAACCCACCCCGTGATCGATCACTAATCTTTTACCTAATTTTGCCCCGGGATGAATTTCAATACCGGTCGTTGAACGCGAGACATCCGCAATAAATCGCGCGATAAAATAAAGACCAATTCCGTAAAGCGCATGCGCAATGCGGTGAAAAAAGATAGCGCGCGGCCCAGGATATAATAAAATAATCTCGGCGTATGACTTAGCCGCCGGGTCATAATTTTTATAGGCTCGAAAAAAATCATTCATTTTATTTCCAACGTCCCTTTAAATTATCCAAGAAAAAATATCTTTCGAAGTGTTCATTATAGCGCGACCAGCTTTCGCCGGTTTGCCTTTCAGATTCGATAAAACCTTGAATGGTATCTACCTTTGAATCAAGATCGTCAATCATCGCCACCATAAAGGCTTCCATAAAGTACGGACGAACCGGAGAGCCGTACTCTAACTTTCCGTGATGCGACAAAACAATATGTTTCATAATCTCGCGTAAGTCTTCAGGAAATCCTAAAATACGACCGGCTTTCTTATCAATCAATTCACATGCAAGCTGCATATGGCCCAATAGTCTACCTTTATGAGAGTACTGAATCTGATCTTTTTGAATATCTAATTCCCATACTTTGCCTAAATCGTGAAAAATCGCACCAAAGATAAGTAAATCTTGATTTAAAAATGCGTAGTGCGAAGAAATAGACTTCATTAATCTGCAAATTGAAATCACGTGTTCAAGCAACCCCCCGCGGTGCGCGTGGTGAATTGTTTTAGCGGCCGGAGCTTTTAAAACCAGTGGCTTAATCTCTTCATCTTGTAGTGAATCTAAAAGAAGTTGGCGAATCGGAGCCGATTCAACCTGGTTAACAATTTGAATCAGTTCTGAATAAAGTGCGTGATGGTCAATTTTTCTATCTTCAGTAGTGAAATCTTCTTTTTTATATTGATCCTCAGACGCTTTTTCTACTTTATGAACGATAATTTGCTTACGGCCTAAATAAATTTGAACTTGTCCTTTGACTAAGATGATATCGCCAATTTCAAAGGCATCTGCAATTTCTTCGACGCGGTCCCAAACTCGAGCATCGATATGACCAGTCTTGTCACCAATCAATAAACTTAGAAATGCCCGGCCATTTTTACCCATACCTTTTACTTTATCTTTAACCAAAAAAACGCGGTCGTTAATGGCCTCTTTATCAGCTAATGATCGAATAGCTGTTTGCACTTTTTCGGTGACTGCTATTTCTGAATTTGCGTCTGAACTCATTCTTGGACTCCCGCTTTTGAAAAACAAAGATCGCTGGCGTATCTTGAATCTGTAATGGTCATCTGGGCAAGGTAAACCTGATTTTTATCTCGAAAAACAAATACATAGTGCCCCGCCAAAACAAACAAGTGTCTAAGTTCGGTGGTATTCAATTTAAAATATTCTTTTTTCTGTAAACTTTTAAATTTCTTCTTGAGATCGACATATTTACCGCAACCCAGCCCAAATTTTTCTTGATCAATCGTTTTTACGGGCGACTGGCTGATGTAATATAAGTGTAGTAAATCGGGAATTTTTGCAAATTGCTCTTCAGGGAAGTTTAAATAAAAAGTACCGGATCCAGCCATTACATTTTTAAGATCTAGGCGACCGCCGCCCTTCGGAAATAAAATTTTAGTCGGATTATTTTTTAAAACGCCGGGGCTTTTTTCGTGTAACTCGACTTGCAACGGAATGAATACGTACACCGGAGCGATTAATTTCGAATCTTCAGCAAGCTCGTTTTCGATTTCAAGCATCAAGTTTTTGGGAATCTTAATATCTTGTGCCACTTCGAAAACTTGTGAAATGGGCACTTGTGCTTCGTTTTTTTTATCAAAACAAGCGACTAGAAGAAAAGGCAAGATGAGAATTATAAAAATATTTTTCATACCTACTTATTCAATCATGCTACGTGCTTCAATCACCGGTAAGAATTGACTAACGGTCACCATATGCTCTCGCAAGAAGGGGCGAATACGCTCTGTTTGACGAGCTTTCATAATTTGCATAAGAGAGATCCAGTTACTACAAAATACAAGCTGATGTTCTTTTAAAAAATCAAGATTCTCTGAGATATTAGCGGTTGGTTCTAATTCAATCTTATTCAAAGCTAAAACTATATGATTAAGTTCGTTACGCATATCTAGTTGGTTTGTTTTTTCTAAAGCTATAATTTCATTTCGACGCGCTTGAGAATTTAATATCAGTAAGATCATTTGCTGTCTTACGGCCCGATCTTTAACTTTAGCCAAATTATTATCGGCATACTGATTTGCCGCACTGACTTGGCCATCTTCTAGGTAGTTGTGTATTTCGAACAAGGTAATTTCTTCGGGCGTCAAAGCACCGCGCACAGTAATTTTATACTCTTCTAACTCTTTCCAACGATATGTACTTCCGTAAACTAATATGGGCTTACGAAACAGATTCGACAATTGCACCGGAGTATTTAAGAATTGATTCCAAGAAACTTTGAATAGAATCTCGTTTTTTGTTAAACGTGCTAAGGCCATCTGCCCTAGTAGTAATTCTTTTTTATAGTCGTAGTAAGTTGATGTGTACTTTTCAATTTGATTGATCAAGTTCGGCTGATACTGCTCCTTAGAATTTTGTGACAAACCTGCGAAAGCTTGCAAACTACCCATTAAATAGCGACCATTTTTATCATTATTAAACAAAACTTGAAAGCTATCGAAGCTAGCTTGAAAGTTACCTTTTTTTAGGTCAAGAATAGCTGAATTTTCAATGACGAGTTCAGATGCTGGTTGTAACGAGCGGGCTTTAACCACAGCGTCTGAGGCCGCTGTATAATTTTGGTTTTGCATGGCTGTCAAAAAATAAATCAGTTGAATATTTGTCTTCTGTTCGATGCTTAAATCTGAACTATCTTGAATAAATTCGATATCTTTTAATTGTGCTAAGTGTTCGCTTTCTAATATTGGAAACAAAGGTAAAACCTGAGGTAGTACTTTTTTCTGATTTCGCTCTGGTAACTTCGAAAATAACGTAACTGCTTTTTGGTGGAAACCTAAAAATTGATACTTCTTGATCTGAGCCATCCAGTCTTCTTCTTGCAGGCGAATCGCTCTTTTTTGATACCAGACGAAAGTCCCGGCACCTGCGGCCAGCGCCAGCATCATAGCAAGGGCTATAAAGAAATTTCTTTTACCAGTTGAAGCTACTTTTTTCTGGAAAAACTGATCACGCGGTAGCCCGTAAATCTTGGCTTTTTCTTTAATCTTTGTCGATTCTATTTCTTCAGAAGACAAGTTCGAGATAACTTCATTTTGCAGAACTGAAATCTCAACTGACTCTACTTCTGTGAATTGCGGAATGAAGGCATTTGTCTTGTTGACGCTGGCATCACTAGCCGTATTTGTGTTTGTTTTGGCTAAGGTTTGATACGTCTTTGTGCTTTCACTTTTCGATTCGATTTCTTTACGAAATTCTTCGACGATCGCTTTGAAATTAATATTTTCACGTATATAAAGCCAGCGCGTATCCATGTCACGAACTTCATCAATTAATGATATTTGGCGTTTTTTTAATAACTCTTCAATCTGTTCGAAATGAAAAGGCCCCAGAATTCGATTTTCTGATTTAATAAGCCATTTTTTTTCAAAGAAACTATCTTTAGTCATAGCAGCCTAGTGCTTAAAATGGCGTGCTTTTGTCACGACCATGTTGATGTTATTTTTATCGGCCGCTTCAAAAACACTTTCATCACGAGCTGAACCACCCGGTTGCACAATCCACTGAATACCGGCCTGAGCGATCAATTCAACTGAATCTGAAAATGGAAAGAATGCGTCGCTAACAAGCACGACCTCTTTCATTTCGACTTGGGCGCGTTGTTTAAAGTGGTTCATTCGCGCGACAGCTTGTTCGACGGCATCGACCCGATTTACTTGGCCCATGCCTAAGCCAATTGTTTGATCGCGGTACACGATTGCAATCGAATTACTTTTTAAAAATGCGGCGACTTTTTCTCCGAATTTCATTGTCTGAAGCATTCTTTCGCTAGGCTTTTCTTTTAGGTAAGTCCACTCGATATCATCAAACCGATCGGTATTTTGAAACAGAACACCGCCCGCTATTGATTTTAATAACATAGCCCCTTTAGGAGCTTCTGCATTCGGTAGTGCTAAAACTCTTAAATTTTTCTTACTGCTTAATAGTTTTAAGGCATCTTCTGAAAAACTAGGGGCGATCAAACACTCTAGAAAAATATCTTTAATCATTTCGCATACTTTTGCGTCGACTTCACGGTTGAATGCGAGAACTCCACCGAAGATACTTTTAGGGTCTGACTCAATCGCCTTTTGAATAGCTTCGTGTATTGTTTCACCGACAGCAGCACCGCATGGGTTGTTATGCTTAACGGCGACACTGGCTGGTTTTTTAAACTGCTGAACGAAACTTACGGCGGCGTCTAAATCAAGTAGGTTATTATACGAGAGCTCTTTCCCCTGATGAATTTGTATCTGACTGAGAGAAGGGGTTTGCAATGGGTTTTCAAACCACGAAGCTTTTTGATGGCTGTTTTCGCCGTAGCGAAGTTCAATTTTTTTTCTCAATGGAATATTTAAATACTGAAGTTCGTCTGATTCTGAACTTAATTTTTGCACAATCAATGCGTCGTAGTACGAAGTTAATGAAAAAACTTTCAGCGCTAGATTCTTACGATCTTGATCGGATAGCTCGTTTGTTAATATTTTCTTTTGTACCCAGCTGTAATCAGCTGGGTCACTGACGACTGCTACCGAATGATAATTTTTTGCCGACGCTCTTAAAAAACTAGGGCCACCGATGTCGATTTTTTCGATTAACTCGTGCAAAGTTGAATTTGTATTTTGGGCCGTATTTTCGAATGGATATAAATTTCCGACCACTAAGTCGAAGAACTCTACCTTGTTATCAGCCATTTCCTTTACGTGATCAGGATTACGCTTGTCGGCCAGAAGTCCCATGTGAACAAAGGGATGTAACGTCTTAACTCGGCCGCCTAAAACCTCGGGAAACTTTGTTACCTCGGCCACATCAATTGCAGAAAGACCATTTTTTTTAAGATATTCAAGAGTCCCACCGGTTGATACTATTTTTAAACCATGATCACACAAAGGTTTTAAGAATTCGATCAGCCCTGTTTTGTCAGAAGTACTGACCAAAGCTCGTTTCATCTAGAAAGGTGCTTTCGATAAGAATAATTTTAAATCGTCGTTCGTTAAGTACAACCCTGCTCCAAAAAATGCTGACTGGGCGCTGCGTTTATTAAGAATATCGTTATAGCCACCCACTAAGTAGAAACCATAAGCCAATTTATAATTTAAAGAAGCACGCCACTGAACTTTTTCAAAATCGTAGAAATCTGTAGATAGGGTCGCTTTTTCACGAAAAAATTTATAATCAGCACCAACGCCACCCGTGTTTTCAATCACACCTGCGCGCAATGTCCAATCGAAAAAATTCTTACCGTATAGCAATGAAAACTTAACTTTACTTTGATAAATTTTCTTTTCATCTTGTCGCACCGTCACACCGTTTGTCGTTGTTTCAATTGATGATTCATCAACAACGCCTGCTGGGTCAGTAATAACTCCGATGTAGTAATAGCGATCCATTCCTGGCTGAATTGTAATACCCACGGCCGTCTTTGCGTCTTTTACTTCTTGTAAATAATAGGAATTGAAATCGATGCCGGTCGAAATCTTATTAGCCGAATCGACTAAACCGCTGATGCCTTCAATAGCCGTTGAAACATCTTCTGCCGTTTGCTCGTCTGAAACCAACTTACCGATCGCGCCTTCACCATTATTAATTTTAGTCGTGATCTCATCGATATTTTTCATTGAATTATCAAGTCGCGCTAAACTTTTTTTCCAAGTGTTTTTTAAACCTGTGTCACTTTCATCATTTACTAATTCATCAATAGTTGATGTGATTTCGTGGACCTGATCAACGATTTCGCTGATCTGGTCCTTATTTTCGGTCGTCATCTGCGCTAAATCACCAGTCAGTTTTTCAACATTTAAAACGACACGCCCTAGAACATGCTTATTTGTTCCGTCTTCGCTAAGCGCCTCTTTTAAATTTTTTGCTACGTCTTTTAAATTTGTCGTAATTTCACCGACTTGGCCCATGACGTCGTCTAAGGAACCGCCCGTTTTAACGTTCACGATCTGGCCCCCATCTTCTAATTCAGGATCCCCAATTGTACCTGGGTTCACATCAATCATTTTATCGCCCAAAATACCATTTGCGCGCATTTCAACTGATGCGGAACGGGTCAAGCCTACGTCTGACTTAATAGTAACATCAATGCGTGCTTTGCCGTCTTGCAATTTGATATCTTTAATTACACCAACCGGTATACCTGCAGATTTAATCGCTGATCCTTTGATAAGTCCGTTCGCATTTGGCAACAGAAACCAAGCCTTTTTTGAACGACCCATAAAGCTTGGATCGTCGCTGATTTGCATCGACATGAATGCAATCAAAGCACCAATGGCCACAACTAAGGCTCCAACTTTTACTTCTGCTAAACTTAAAAAACCCACGTTAGAATCTCCAAAAGAAGAATATCATTGATGTTTGATTCCCTTGTCTACGAACCTTCTGACCAGTTCAATATCTGTTTTATAAAAATCATCTGGCTTACCGGCTAATAAAACTTTTCCGGAATCGAGCATCACCACAAAATCTGCTATACGAAAAGCAGCCTGCAAATCGTGCGACACCATTATCGATGTTGTACCCGGACGAGCCTTATGTGTTTCTACAATTAAATTATCTACCATTTCGGTTAGAATGGGATCTAATCCTGTCGTCGGTTCGTCGTAGATTAAAATTTCTGGATCTAGGGCGAGTGCTCTAGCCAGACCTGTTCGTTTTTGCATACCGCCCGAAATTTGACTTGGTAGCTTTTCGTTATGCTTAGGGTCTAGACCGACCATCATTAATTTTGCTAAGGCTATTTGGATCACTTGCTCTTTAGTCAGTTCACGACGATGTTCTTCGAGCGGAAAACATACATTTTCTAAAACAGTCATATCATCGAATAGCGCCGCACTTTGAAAAAGAACACCGTAATTACAACGAAATTTCGTAAGATCATCTTCGTTCAAAGTCGAAATATCGGTGCCTAGTACTGTCACATGACCAGAGGTTGGTTTAAATAAACCCAGCATGTGTTTTAACATTACACTTTTGCCAGTACCCGAAAACCCGATGATTGAAGTTAAACTTCCTTTCGGAATTTTTAGATCAATCCCTTTAAGAACAAATTCTTTTCCATCAAAAGTTTTTTGTACATTTTCAAGGATGATTGCGTAATCAAATTTATTTTTCACACTCATTGGCTAATCCCTGCAAGAAGATAGAATATACGCAAAATATTCATCAGGTAATAATCTAGAATGATAATACTTACCATACTAATGACGACGCCGCGATTAGTTGCCTCGCCGACGCCTTTAGCTCCGCCTGTTGTATTGAAACCTTTGTAAGTACAAATAACCGCGAACATAAAACCGAAGACGGCCGATTTTAATAAGCCTTCATTGATATGGCGCATTTCGATTGTATCGCGAATTTTTTGCATGAAGACAGCGTGGTCAAGACCCACCAGCTTCGTACATAGAAACCATGATCCCACCATGGCCATAAAATCAAACAACGCCGTTAATAAAGGCATACAGATAACGGCCGCAATTAACCTTGGGGCAATTAAGTATTGCTTCGTATTAACACCCATCACATCGAGCGCATCCATTTGTTCGTTCACGCGCATCGTACCTAAACGCGCAGCCATAGCACCACCCGCCCGAGCAGCCACTATCAGACCCGTTAGGACTGGGCCAAGCTCGCGGGTGATTCCCAGTGCAACTGTTGGCCCGACAAGATCGGTTGCATTGACTAATTTAAATCCTAAATAAATTTGAAATGAAATTGCTAAGCCCGTGAATACGCTAGTTAGCGCAATAATGCCTACCGACTGATTACCAATAAACTCCATATGCTTTAACACTTCACCGTAACGATAGGGTTTTGCGAAAAGTAGGCGAACGCTTTGTGTTGCGAAGATCGTCATCAAGCCGACTTCTTTCACAAAGCCGCGTAATCCTCCGACAAAATAATTTATAACTTGATCAATGCCTTTGGCGATTTGTTGAATCATGTCTTCTTCAATCCTCGGTAATGTCTAGGAACTCGTTCACCTACAGAAGTTAAAGTCTCCCAAACGATCGTACTTGATTTTTCAGCCATAGATTCGGCCGATAAAAAATTATTTTTTTCGTCGTAACCGAAAAGCGTTACTTCTTCTTCATTCCAATTTGTTAAATCATCACCTGCAACTACATTAGTTACGTCTAACATTAGAAAATCCATACAGATTTGACCAACGATAGGTACCGGCTTACCGGCAAATAAAACATGCGCTTTGTTTGATATCAACCGGCGCACTCCATCTGCGTAGCCTATTGGAACAACTGCAACCTTCGAAACTACTGTGGGGCTCCAGGTGCAGCCGTAAGAAACAGTTTCGCCGGGCATAACCGTTCGAATATTATTTACGACAGATTTTAATGTCATAACCGGTTTTAACTTCATTTCGCTAAACAACGGTGAAGGCTGATAACCATACATCGCTAAGCCTGGCCTAAAACCATATTTCCGTTTTAACAGATAATGATCTTTAAGCTGATTTTTTTGAACTTGCGCTAAGCTAGCAATTCCGCCTGAATTCAAAAGGTGCGCATATATATCGTGGTCACTGAAATAATCAATAATTTGTTCGAACTGCGTGGTTTGCTTCGCAGAAAAACCTGTAACCGAAAAAGCATCTTCGCCCATCGCAAAATGGGTTAGCAATGCTTTTAGCTTTAATGTTTTAGATCCTTTAAAGTACGCCGATAATTTTTCAGCCTGGTCAGGGTTGAACCCAATACGATTCATACCCGTGTTGAACTTCAAGTGAACTTTAACAGGTTCGTCTGCCACAGACTCTAAGTATTGAATTTGTTCCCAGGTGCTTACGACCGGGGTCATCTGATACTCAAGAATCTTTTCAGCGCCACGTTTATCGAAACCACGAAATACTAAAATTTGTGCATTCACTCCAGACGAACGAAGCAACAGGCCTTCTTCGATTAAGCAAACCCCAATCGTGTCGGTGCCAACTTTCTCTAAGGCTAATGAAGTTTGTACATCACCATGCCCGTAGGCATTGGCCTTCACCATCGGACAAATAAAACGATCATCGCCCGCGATTTTCTTAATTTCAGCTAAATTAGCAGCTAAAGAATCTAAACTTATATCGGCGTAGGTGTTGCGAAACAGTTCCATTAACGGCTCACGTGTCTACCTGAAAATCAGGTTGATGACCGGTAGGAGCTTTAAAAATACAAATTTTGTCTGAGCCTCGAGATGAAATGAAATCTAAGGCCTTGCGAGCTGAATCATCTAGCGCTTCAGCAGATTTGGTTAAAGTCGGATATTCACTAATACCTTGGCTAATGGTGATCATTACACCCGCCTTAGAGAAACTTTCTAGCCGAAGTTCTTGGCGTAAACGCTCCGAGCGAAACGCGGCTCCTTTACGATTACAGTTTGTTAATATTATAGAAAATTCGTTTTCGGACGTTCGGCATGCATAATCTGGCAAGCGACTCGTTTTTTTTATGACGTTTGCAATTTTCTTTATAACTTCGTCGCAAAAGCCTTTGCTCTGGCTTACTTCGATTTCGCGGTAAGAATCGACAGCTACTTTAATAACCGAAATCGGAGCAAACGACCTTTTCGAACGATCTATCTCTTTATCTAAGATACGTTTATAAAAAAGCTGATTATAAAATCCAGTTAGTGAATCTTCAACGTCTAAAAACTGCGGCTGCGATTCAATCGCCAGCAAGTTATAAACTAAGCTCATTAATGAAAAGTCTTCCGCGACTATTGCCGAGATGTCTTGAGTGGTAACAAAAAGACCTTCGATTTCGTTTTTTAAAACCAGTGGCATCATCTTAATTCGATCAACATTCCACTTAGACTCAACGTACTTAATTAACCGCTCAGGAAAATCTCCAACCATTACACGACGATTAAAATCTTCTTCTTGAGCTGCGACCTTAAACGACAATCCTTCAACCCAGTTTTCAGGCATATTTTGATGAGAAACGGCAATGTAAGTCTGAATCGATTTTATATATTTAAGAAATACCCAAGACTGTTCAGGGTTCTGGCGAAAAAAGATATGCAATAAATCTTCTTTTGATTCAGCCGAGCGATACTCAGAGATTCGCATTTGAAACGGCCTAACCTTTGGCCCGGCACGTTCTTGCTGGATAGCCTGCTCTAAGTTTTCTAAATTTTCATTTTTATTAATGTATGATTCGTAGATTTGTTCGTTTTGATACTGGCGAAATAATACTTCGCAAGTTTGATCAACGGCGAACCGAACTTGCAGCTCGACAGCGACTGTCAAACGATCAAAAAACAGCACCATATTGTAATCTTGAAAAGCAGAAAAATTCACAAAGTTAGTGGGATCAGACAAACAAATTATTTTGATTTCTGCTGACACTCGTAAAACTTTTTCGAAGAGTTCGCCGAGTGGCGCGACTAGGGCATCGTAATCAACAACAACTATATGCGGCGGACTCGACTGAAGGCGCGAATACATCTCGTCAAAATCAGCAAAAAAATACACGTCGTAACCCGCGTGCGACAGATTTAATTTTACGCGCGAGCCTAGGTCTGCGTCTTGCGATAGAACGTAAACTGAAAATTCAGATGCGTGTTGTCTGATATTCATGCTTTATTAACTCGATCTGTGTTTGGTCTACGAATTTTTATGGTGATTTCATCAACTTTAAAATCTTTTTTACCTAATAAAAAATGCGGTTTCTGAATTAAAGGGTGACTGTCTGAAGTTTTGAAATTCTTTGAGGTCATTGCCACTTTTATTTCTTCTTGTCCGCCATCAGAATCTATATCATCAAGCGACAATGCTTTTTCTAAATCAATTGCCGATGCCGAATCTTCAAGATCTAAACCTTGTAATTCTATTTCTTGTGTAACTTCCGGCTTCTCGGTTTCGCTAAAGGCAGGCAGCGTTTTCTTAGACAAATCATCTAGATTAATTGGAGCGGCAACTAAATTTTTAATAATCATTTTAACCAGCACTCCTTGTGGTTCAGCTTTTTCAATTGTAAGATCTGCGCGGGCTTGACGAGCTATTTCCTTAGCCTGCACAAGCGCCAGCCCTGCCGCAGAAGATGGCGGCGACGTAAAACCTAAATCTTTTACCTCGATCACGGTCATGTTTTGTTCGATATCATAGGCACGAATAACAATACGCTTATCGATTTGATCACGGACGGCCTCAGCGCGGCTTTTCAGTATGGTTTCAAACGCGCGAATAATTCCGGAGAAGGGCAAATCATACGAAAGTGTCGTGTTTATATGACGTTCAATCAAAATACCGTTCTCGCTAAGCGACCTTTCAATGTTAAATAGCGCTTGTTGTAGCGGTATGGTCACGCTGCTAAATCTGCTGGCCATATCGACTGGCTCTGAAGAATAGCCAAATTCTTTTGTTTTGGCAGATCTACTAGCTTCAGAAATGGCCTCGGTCACTTTTGCTAACGGCACCTGCCTAGCAGCTGAATTTGAGGCTTCATTCAATGTTCCGGCAGGCAAGTCTTTTAAATTCGATTCAGCTAAGTTAGTCGCCAAAGTTTCTTTAAAGATTTGGTCGCGCTCTTGCTTTTTGTAACGCTCGACCCGTTTTTCAATCGGATCAAGGCCGTAATAAAGAAGCCCAATTAAAATAAAACCAAAACCCGAAATCAAACCCACAACGCTCCACGGAACGACAAAACCCGAAACCAATCCTTTTTTGGCGATGTAATTCATCGCGATTAAATTTGTTCCGACGATTTCTTCTTTTTCAATAAGATGAGCCTTGGTAGAAAGGGTGGCTTCATCCGTTAACGTCGCCACATAATCAGCCTCACTGTGCGCGGCTAATACATTGTCACTTGTTTTTAAAAGCGAAGTCATTTTTCCGCCGCGGTTCAAATCGAAATATTTTTGAAAATAATCGGCTGAACCGACGACAACCAGCGAAGAATTTTTTGCATTCGTAAATATAATCGCTAAAAATTTACCGCCTTGTTTGTCGCGAAACAACTGCGTCGTAATAGGGCTGTCATTTGTAGCTTTACGCAAAGTAAGTGCTTTTTCTAAATAAGCTGAATTCCAACGATCACCGACCGAACCAGATCGGCCTATGTACTGAGTAATTCGTAGGGCTGAACCATTTTTTTGAGCTTTTGCAATTCCGAAGAAAGGATCTAGTTGCACCCAGTTGATTTTGCTTTCGCTTAATTCGGTTTCGTAACTAGATAAAATATTTTTTAGCTGATTTAATTGGCTTGAGACAGCCGTTTTGGTTGAAACGATTTGCGTACGCAATTGGTTTTGCGCCAAGAACCATTTTTCTTGTTTAAAATAATCGTTTAATTTGTACACCACGACGGCCAACAAAAATACGAGTGCTATTGAAATTTTGAAGACAAGTCCTGTCTTCGCTGATGGCTGCGTCCTTGCTTTGCTCATGCTCCTATTGTAGTTATGTTTCTTGATAGGAATCAATAGATATGAAAATCGAAACTGATGTAGCAATTGTTGGTTCGGGAGTGGCGGCTTTAGCTGTCGCATTGAAGTTAGCCGATCAAAAAAAAGTTCTAATTCTGACGAAAGATAAAGCTCCCTCGACAAATAGTGCAATGGCCCAAGGGGGAATTGCCGCGGTCATGGACACAGAAGACAGTTTTAATAGTCACATCGAAGACACCTTGGTCGCCGGAGCCGGACTTTGTCGCCCTGAAGCGGTGCGTAATTTTATCGAGCAAGCTCCTGAAAGAATTAAGGATTTATTAAATTGGGGCGTCAGATTCGATGCCGATTTAACTCGCGAAGGGGGCCACTCGTTTCGCCGCATCTTGCACCACGAAGATCAAACCGGAGCCGAAATCCATCAACGGTTACTCAAACAAGTTTTAGCTCACCCTAATATTCAAATTTTAGAAAACCATTTTGCCATCGACTTGCTCATAAACAAAAAAATTGATCCCACGCTAACCGGTGCAACCAGTATTGCCGGCTTGTACGTTTTAGATAAAGTTGCCGAGCATGTAAAAATCGTAAAAGCAAAATCGACAATTCTAGCGACCGGTGGTGCGGGCAAAGTTTATCTTTACACTTCAAATTGGAGCGGAGCCACCGGCGACGGAATTGCGATGGCTCACCGGGCCGGCGCGCGCGTTGCAAATTTAGAATTTATGCAGTTTCACCCGACTTGTCTTTACCATCCTGACGCACGCAATTTTTTAATTACCGAAGCTATTCGCGGAGAAGGCGGAGAACTTATTAATTCGCAAGGTGAAGCCTTCATGAAGAAACACCATGAGCTGGGATCACTTGCCCCGCGCGATATCGTCGCCCGCGGCATCGACGCTGAGATGAAGAAAACCGCTGAGGCTTGCGTCTATCTTGATATTTCGCATAAGCCGGTCGATTTTTTAAAAAGTCACTTTCCACATATTTTTGCGAAATGTTTAGAATACGGCATTGATATGTCGAAGCAACCTATTCCGGTGGTGCCTGCGGCCCACTACTTATGCGGCGGAGTCATGACCGACGTCGCTGGGCAGACAGACTTAGTTGGTCTTTTTGCAATCGGAGAGACTGCTTGCACAGGTTTACACGGCGCCAATCGACTGGCGTCAAATTCATTGCTTGAGTGTTTAGCGATGGCACAAAACTGCGCCGATTATTTAAAGAATAATTGGTCAACAGTGATCGAAAAAACTGTATTAGAAAAAGAACCAATTCCATGGAACGAACCCAATGCTACTGATTCTGATGAAATGGTCGTGATCTCACATATGTGGGAAGAAATTCGTCGACTGATGTGGAACTATGTTGGCATCGTTCGTTCTAATAAACGTCTAGAGCGCGCTCGTAATCGTTTAATTAATATTAAATCTGAAGTTAAAGAGTATTACTCGAACATGAAGGTTCACTCAGATATTTTAGAGCTTCGTAATATCGCAACTGTAGCTAAGCTAACCGTCGAGTGCGCTTTACGCCGTCACGAGTCTAGAGGAATTCACTATTCAATCGATTATTCGCCTGCGGCGCTCGACATGAGTCGTATTCACGAAACCCAAGGTAGTGACACAATTATCTAGCGTTTGACTTCGTTTATATTCGACGTCAACCTAGACTCTATGTATCACAGATCAGAAACTTTTTTTAATGGTTACGACGGAACAAAGCTTTTTTTACAAAAGTGGATTACGCCCGACGCCAAGGGTACTATCTTATTTACCCATGGGCAGGCCGAACATTCGGATTGTTACCAGCGTCTAGTCGAAGGCTTAGATAACCAACTCTGGAATTTTATCGGTTGGGATTTACGCGGTCACGGACGTTCTTCGGGGCTTCGTGGCTACGCGAAAGATTTCAACGAGTACGTTTCAGATTTTCAAATTTTTATCGATTTTTGCATGCCGTTACTAGAAGTAAAAGGTAAACCTGTTGTCTTATTGTCCCACTCAATGGGTGGCCTTATTCAAACTTGTGCGCTGCTTGAAAACGTTCCCGAAAATTTAACCGCGCAGGTTTTAAGTTCGCCGTTATTTAGCGTATCTGTTGAAGTACCCGCTTGGAAAGATGCCGGAGCCGGAGTCATTAATGTCTTTTTACCCAAAATAACTATGGGTAATGAAATTCGTGCCGATCAACTGACCCATGATCACGATATCATGCGTGAGTACGAACAAGATACTTATCGACACAATCGCATTTCTTCGGGTGTCTACTTAGGCTTTAAACGCGAATTTCCGAAAGTTCTTTCGCGCGCTTCTGAAATAACCTTACCAACTCTATTGCACGTTTCAGATAACGACCCGGTTATTTCAAGCCCAGCTGCCTTACAGTTTTTTGATCAAATTAGCAGTGAGCAAAAATCGCTCAAGATCTTTGAGGGTGGCAAGCACGAACTTTACAACGATACAAATCGTAAAGAAGTTTATAAAGCCGTTATCGAATTTTTAAAACCATTCATTGCAGAATAAGCGATGAATAAAAGGTGGAAATATGAAAGTTGCTTCCGGCATTAGCTTAAGTTTTATTTTATTAACGATTAGTTTAATAACTTCATCTTGCGTAACTCGTTTAACGACACCAGAAGGCATTCCTGACGTTAGCCTGTCAGACTATGACTCTTTAATTGATAAAAAATCTCAAAAAATTCAAATTTACGACGGCCTTTATAATCAGTTGACAGTGCAAGCAACTTGGCTTGATTCAGAGGTCACTGAAGCTGGCCTTTCTCACAACGCACGTCTTTACCAATGGACTCAAGAAAAATACCGTGAAGAAAAAACTAAAGTCATTAGTCGCCACACAGAGAAGACCGAATTTTTCGTAAGCTTATATACGCCCGAAAGAAAACATAATGATCTTTCTAAAAAGAATACAGCCTGGAAAATATTTTTAGACGTCGATGGCAAGCGATACGAAGGAATCGCTACGCGAGTAAAGAATTTATTTTCTGAAACTCAAGTCATGTATCCGTACCATAATAAATGGTCGACTCCGTACATCGTAACGTTTCCGGTAGCGACCAGCCTGATCGAAAGAAAGTCAGCGACCTTAACTTTAACGGGCGCGATAAGTACGTCTCAACTTAAGTTCTAGTTTTAAATGCGACCGTTTCGGCTTAGCCGCTAAGAGCGTTTGAATTTTTGACTAACACCCCAATTGAAAATACCTTTAAAATGTTGCGCGGCTTTGAAAGCCACGCCTGTGGCTCCTACCGGCTCAAGGTAAGTTAAATCTTTTTTGACTGCGTTCAGAATTTTCTGTGCATACTCTTCGGGTGAAATCGAATCATTTACGACATCAATATTTTTAGAATAAAGCTCATCAATTTTATCAAACATTCGCGTTTTAATACCGGGTGTGAAAAGACATAAAGTTGAAACTCCGGTGCCTTTTAATTCTTGTTCGATGCAATCAGTGAATGCCCACACGGCCGCTTTTGAAGCCGCATAAGTTGAAGCGCAAGGAAAATGCATCACTGCCGACACGCTCGAGTGGTTGATGATTTTACCTTGTTTCTGTTTGATCATTTGTGGAATCACGGCGTGCGATAGATGCACAAGCGCATTTACGTTTACCTGAAACATTTTGTAGATATCATCCAGTGTCTGAGTTTCAATCAACCCGCCGGTTAACTGGCCTGCGTTATTAAATAATAAATCAACTTCGCGATTTTTAATTTGTTTGGCTAAAGCTTCAACACCTTCGCGCGTGATCAAATCAGACTCGATCACTTCAACCGATGCCGCGCCGACTGCTTTTAAGTCGGCGACAAGTTGCCGATCATTTTTACGAATAGCTAAGATTAAATTTGCTTTTTCTTTTGCACAAGCTTCGGCGAAGGCTTTACCGATGCCGCGATTAGAACCCGTAATCAAAACGTATTTATTTTTAATTTCCATTATGAAACTCCCCATGATTTTTTTACTTGCTGTTCTTCATCTTCGCTTGAAACTTTTTTGAATTTTGCGGGACGGCCTTTTACTTTGGCTTCGCACTCGCTCCAAGTATTATGTTTCGTTAATACTCCGTTTACATAACTAAGGTACCAGGCAGGTTTTTTAGGCCCGCTTTCTTTTTTCTTCATATCGGGTAAAGGTTTCAGTACCGGTAGGGTGAGCGCGTCGAAGTGGTAGTGATCTGCCGAGCCGTTATATAAATCGATGTAATCATTTTTAGAAAAAGCGACGGCGATTTGATCGCAGCGCTCATTACCATGAATACCGGCGTGGCCTTTGACAAAGCTCCACTGAATTTCTACGTTTGGATTCAGGGTTTTCAATTGACGAACAACACTGTCGAGCTTTTCCCACAGGTCTTGATTTGAAACGGGTTCATTGGCCGCCGTTTTCCAACCACGTTTTTTCCAACCGAAGATCCATTCGGTGATTCCGCGAATCACGTAGACCGAGTCGGTCAGCATGATAATTTTTTTAGCGGTCAGAAGCTCTTTAGAATTCGTGCAAAGAATAAGAGCTGCCAGTGAACCAGTGATCTCCATTCGATTGTTGGTCGTTGCGGGTTGAGCATCACCCAGCTCTTGCACATAGTTTTTATTACCAAAGATAACAATACTAGCCCAACCACCCGGCCCAGGATTTCCTGAACACGCGCCGTCGCTATAAATAACAATCTGATCTTTAAGCATGGTTTATTTTTCTCACAGATTGGTTACAGAATCACGAGATAACGCGGACGCCGAAAAACACTGAGCGCCGAAAAGAACTGGCGCGTAGCACGTGGATTGTGGTGCGTAGCGCGTAGCCCGAGGCACGAAGCATTTGCCATGAAGACGGCTAAAAACCAAGCTCCATCTAAAAAACTGCGCCGAGCCCCGTCCCAGCAATCGAAATCAGTACCCTTAAGCCGCTCGAGGGCCATCGCCCCATTCTTGAACTGTTCTTAGGCTATGAAAAAAGAAAAACAGTTCTCGTTCTTAAATTCTGAACCTATCCCGAAAAGATTCTTCGGCGGAGCCCTACTGCACGGCCGCCGAAAGGGCCTTCGCCCGCTGTCGCGAAAAGACTCGGTTCATTTTGTATTACGTAGCGAGTGGGCGATGGGTCGGGACAGCTTTTTAGCGAAGCGAAACTACGCAAGCATTCAATACATCATCAAACGCTTCGCTAAGAAGTTCGGCGTACGCATTTACCAGCAGTCGATTAATAGTAACCATCTGCATTTATTATTACGAATCACGAACCGAGCTTTGTATAAGGCGTTTATTAAAGCGATATCAGGTCAAATCGCAAGTCATGTAATGGGTCAACAAAGCTTTAAGTTGTTTGCAGAGTCTCGCAGGCAAGGCGCTGCGGGCGATGGGTCAAGTTCTATGAACGAAGCGATGGGTAACGCCAATAACGCAAAGAAAACTACTAACGCTGCCAACAATATTCCGCTTCCGACAGTCAACAAAATAAAACAGGGCTTCTGGCAATTTCGGCCGTTTTCGCGCTTGGTAAATTGGGGTCGTGATTTTAAAATCTGCACAAGCTATTTAAAGCAGAACATATTAGAAGCGTTTGGCTTTGTGAAATACAAACATCGTAAGAACCACTATTCTACATGGATCAAGCAATCTGCTCCTGATCTGAATACTGGTTAGGTAGACGCAGTTAGGTAGAAGCATGCAAGAAGTTAAGTAGAACGAGTTAAGCAGTACCCATCTATTAAACCAATAAACTTTAACAGCTGAAGCTGGAACAAATGATATACCAATCTTTAAGCCTAGGCCCGTAAAGGTTATTGCGGGCGATGGGTCGCCTTGGTTACGTCCATGATAAATTCGTGCTGAGCACGTAAGTGGTTTAGGGGCTTCAAGTGAATCAAGACAATACGTTAGATTGCTAAATCGATTAGGGCGGCGGCCGTCAGCGGTGGCACCGATTATGGAACTTATTATATTAACGAGAAACGGTAAATTACTACCAGTTCCGTTAAAAAGAGGTTTCAGATGATGAAAACACAAAGTCGTACCAAAGAGAAACAAAGTTCTAAGCTTGCTTTTGTTTTTGATTTTTTTAAATCGAATAAAAAGCCAAGCGACCAAAGCACTCATCTTTTTGCGTCTGGCAGTTGTCAAAAAGTTGTTCGATCAAAGTCGTATCAGTTTGATACAAGCGAATTTGATCAAAACACATCAACATCGGTCGCTTTCAACGAACGAAAATCTAAAGCTTTATTTTACGAAACGAAAAGTTTTGTAAAAGCCTTTATGGCTTTCACGCTATTAATGGCGGCGGGCTGTACTTATAAATCACCAACGACCGAAGTTCCGATGCTAACAGATGATTCGATCTCGAAATCATTCTTTGTGACTTCGAAAATTGATTCTAAAACCGGCGCTGAAATAACGGTGCCGAAAACATTTCTTTGCGGCTGGGCCAGCGAAATGGAAACTGGTTGGACGGCACAAGCCAGCTACACCAATAATGCATTAGTGCCTGATCACTGTAATTTAGTTTTTGAAGTTACCGAAAGTAAATTAGTGGGTAAATTAATCAACCCCTCTTACCCGACAGACCCGGCTCGTTGGGAAGTCGCCATCACCATTCCGATTGCGTCACACTACTACGTTGAAAATGAAAAAGATGGTAACGGTAAAGAAACAAAGCGCGTGATTAAGAATTCTAGCCGCAGTCACTGGTCGGCCCGACCTTACATGGATTTAAGCTTAGAAAATATCAATTTTGAACACAAATGGAATTCTTCTTGGTTTGGCGGCGGAGCTGGCAATATCAACATTGAAAAAGTTGAATGGGATAAATCGACCGGCTTTTTAGGCTTCACAATCAACCGTGGCACGGGCGGGTCTCATTACAGCCGCGTGCGATTCAATATCAAAGAATTTACTCACAACCCCAACTTTAAAGAAACTCCGTTTAATGACCAGAACTATAAGCGAATGAATGTGCTGCACATCATCGGCGAAAAAGTAAACGGCGTTTACCCTATTTTAAAGGCGGCTCACTGGGATACAACCAAGACGCACGAATTGCGTCTGTGGCAAGTACCTGAAGAATATAAAGAGGTCGTACACGAAATCGTAAAAGACTGGAACGAAACTTTCCGTGCTATTGGCGCCGTGGAAGCCGGTCGTGATTTATTTAAAATCAGCGACGAAGATGCAAAGAACGCATTCGACTTGCGTTACCCGACAATTGCTTGGGTCGCAGATGACAAAATTTCAACCTATTCTCCGCTTGGTATTGGTATGGCCATTGCCGATGTTAAAAACGGTGAAATTAACTGGGGTATGATCACGATCTACGGCGGCTACATCGAAAAGTATGTAAAGGCGTATTCACCGAATGCCGGCGGAAATTCAGTCATCGGTAAAATTGCTTCACAAATTTTGAATAAAAAATCAATGCCTCCGGTGCTTCAGCTTCCGCCCGAGCTTAGACAGTTAAGTTTTTCTTCACGCATGAACCTAAGCCAAGCGCAAAGCGAAGCGGCGGCTAAAAAGGTTTCTGAGTCATTTTTAAATACAAATAATAAAAAGCTGGATCGTAAAGCTTTAACTGAAGAAGCGACTGCTGCGGCGAAAGCCTCTTCGACGGTTTTACCAGAGCACATTCAAAAAATGTTCGCGGATATGGTGCAAACGTCACAGAACCAAGCCAGCCAAGTGGCTTCACTACCGAATGCGCAAAACTATGCTGATATGATTAAGCAGTCGTTATTTCCGTCAGTGACGGATGCTGAATTAGACACTGAAAATAAAACAGCTAAAAGTAAAGAACAGCTATTTTTAAAGTATGCTGGACCACAATTTTGTTCTGGTCGTACATTTGCGGACGTCGGTGCCGGTTGGGCCCAAGCAGCTTCCGAAATGCCTGCGTCGCTATTCGACGACAAAAAAGTATTACGTCACGTCATCAAAGAATTAGTCACGCACGAGTTCGGCCATTTCTTAGGTTTAGGTCACCAGTTCAAAGAAAATATTCTACCGGTTAAGGGCACAGTGCCAGATTCAGTTTACGAAAATTTGGCTCATGGTGCGAAGAATGGCTTTGCAAATTATACTTCTGTCATGGGTTACAGAAGCCCGCGGGCCGAAATCGCAGATTACAAACGAAATATCCTACCTGGCCCACAAGACTTATTGGTTCTGCGTTTTCTTTATAAACAAGAATACGCGACTTATAAGACCGGCGATGCTGATTTTACCTTTCAAGAACTTCCTAAGAACGGAATTATCCCCGATGCACCTTCTGGTAAAGAAGGATACAAAACATCATACTTTCCGCAGTGTAATGATATCGAAGCCAGTTATTCGTTTGACCCCTTCTGTAACCGCTTCGATCGTGGTTACGATGCAAAAACAATTGTAACGAACTACTTTTCAGATTTAAAAGACACGATGATTCAGAATCAGTTTGCTTTCACAGACGCTAAAGGCGGTTGCCCCGAGTGTGTCGAAGGAAGTCTTTGGAATAGCTCATTACGTACGATGGGACGCGTTCGTTTATTTTACGATTACATGCGTCTGTACTACAAAAAAGAGATCGAGCAGATTCGTAATAACGAAGAAGCTTTACTTGAATTCTCGTCGGCTTGCGTTTCTGGAAAAACAGAAAATGTTGCCTTAAATAAAATTTTTACCGACAAACCTCAACTAAAAGAGCTTTGCCAAGCAAATGCTTTAGCCCTTGAAGAGTATAAAAACTTAGTTTCTAAAACGGGACCCGACTTTACAAAGAAAGATGTTTCAGAAAGATTCTCTCCGGGCGGTATGAATGGCGGCGATGCTGACCGTGACTGGTCTCGGGTGGCGGGCTCGTGGACAGAAATGACGATGCAACCCATTAAAATATCTGCCCTGTATGCTTTAACGACCGGTGTTCCTTGGCTAGCAGACTTCGGCATGTGGAGTGTTCCATTATTTGACGACCCTAATTATAAATTTGCTTACAGCTCGTTATATCCAAAAGAGTACACGCAGATTATTGCAGCAAACGTGAAGAACAACTTGCGCTTTGCCAGCCTTGGTCAAAATGAGACGACCAGCATGGGTAATTCAATCGTATCGATGGGATGGTTCAATCAAATGAGCACGACCGGAAATAACGACGCGGCCCTGTTTCCGCCACAATACATCGAAAGAATTCGTAGCCAAGGTAAATTCGAATTCAGCGCCGTGGCCGTCATTTTAAAGGGCCGAAAAAAGGAAGGCACGACTAACTTTGTCGATCGCTTCGAAGGCGAAGTGTATGATTTTAATACGAATAAAAGCACGCCTTTAACAAATGCGTATCTGTTACCGAACGGTTTAGTCGTTGTGAACACGCCTAATATGTTCTTATACCCTTTTACTCGATTTAGTCCTTACTCTGATACCGAAGGTTACGTTCTTGCATATAAGTTAGATTATGCACGTGAGACATCTGATCCGCTTTCGAAATACAGCGTGAAGATTGATCTTAAAGAATTAAATGATCGCTTGATCGATGCATGTGTCTTAGGAACGAACGGAGTAAATAATGGTTTATCAAAATTTTTTACAACGTCAGAACCAAAGTTTGAAGGTTTTAAAATGACAACTGGCTTAGCGCGCGGCGAACGCAAAGAATTTTTAGACTCAGTCGATAAGGCGTTTAACACGTATTATAATGATATGAGCTACGATGCGAAACCAAAACCAGAAACCTGTCTTGAAACCGTTCGTGGCCTTGGTCTTATAATTTCTTCAGCTGCAGTGATCAACGGATTTTGGCTACCAGAAGTTATGGACTATATCCAGAAATAGGTGATGTGTGAAAAATATCAGTAAGTTATTGATTCTTACAATTACAGTTTCTGGATTCACTTCTTGTAACTTCAAGAAGGCTGGCCGTGACGCAGATGAAGCAGCCCGCGTCACATCGTTAACAATTGAATCAGAAGATAAATCAACTGAAACGACCATTTCGACCCAAACGAAAAAAGCCGAACTTTCTGAAATTTCGACAAATATTAATAACGCAAAGTCAGTTGCCGACTTAACCAAAGAGCTTTCATCTCTTGAAGCACGAGCTATAAATGCCGAAACCATGATGAATGTTCACGCTAATAAAAAAGACGAAACCAGAAAAGCATTAACGTACTATAACTACGCTCTTATTAGTTTAGCGCAAATCGCACCACAGTCGGCTGAACTTCAGACGTACATGGACAAGTACGAAAAAATGGCGCTTGCAGGCTGCTCAATCGACATGAAAGGTTGCTTAAATTACGCTTTCTTAAAAACAGATTCACGTTCTTCTAAAGTATTGCAATTAATCGCTAGTAATTTAGATAAAAAAATAGACAGCGAGTGCAAAACTGACTGCTCGATTAATTTAAAACGTTATTACAACTTATTATCATTAACTTTCGACGTTAATAATTATACTCGTAATGCAGAAACTGAGTTTCTTTACATCAAGCGCGCGAAACAGTACGGCGATTTATTATTAAAATCGGGCGACCTAACAAAGTTTCGTAATCACGGAACTATTTTTGAGAATATCATTGCCCAGTACGCGGCGAACGCAAATGATGAACGTTTCACCGCTTTCGTGCAAGACTTCAAACCATGGAAGTATTCTAGATTAAATCCGAATTCATTTCCGTTCGGCGCACAGAAAATGTTTAGTTTTGCTGCTTCTAATTACTTATACAATGCTGACCAGACTGCCTTACGCGCAGACGTTAAAGCAACGATTGATGAATCTCAGGCGCAAGCTGATAAAGCCGGTCCGTCGTTTAAAATGATCGTTAATCAATTGAAAACAGATGCCCGTTCTTCAGGAATTTTTAAGGGTTTAAATCTAGATATTTCAATTGCCGACAAATCTGAATTCTACAACGAATACTTTTTTATGGTTGATCGCTTGTACCGCGGACATTTGGGTATCGAAGAAGCCGCTAGCTTTTGGAATGGATCTAAAAAAGATGCGAAAGCCTTACTTTCGGTGGTTGATTTCTACACAAAAATTGAATTTTTAAGACGCATTTTTGAAACAAATCAATACCTGGCCGAAATTTTCATGCGCCGTAATAATTCAAGCGAAACGATGTTTAAACAAGTTGTACAAGAAAGCGAATCACTGACTAAACAGTGGAATTCAACTTTTTCGCGTATGGAAAACATTTCTATTTTCGTTAGCCAACAGCTAAACAGTACAAAAGAAAATTCAGAAGACCTTAAAGAGGTTCAATTGATGATCGATACCGTTAAACGTAACGCGACTTTTTTGTCTGTCTATCCGAACATGCTTTTAATGAGCTACTTTATGTTAGATACAAAATCTTCAGTTACCTTTACTACTTGGTGGGGCGGCGAAGTATCAGTTGATCCGGCAACTGTAATGAATCAATTACTAGACGGCCAATTGACTAAACCTTGGTTTTTATTCGGCGGTACAACCGAAACTTTAAATAAAATCGAATTAATCTACGCATTTCACTACGCTTTAAATACGGGTTCGTTCGAAACTTTCGCAAAAATTCCGGGTGATAACGGTTTACCGGTGGTTGACCGCGTTTCATTCTTCAAAAAGGCTTTACAGAAAACCGCACAAATCGACATGCTTGTCCTAGACGAAGCTCATAAAAAATTAAGCGATTTAACTTCTAATTCTGACTACGATAATTTTTTACAAAACTGCGCTAGTGAATCTCAAGGAAATAAAGACTACAGCGTACTTGTGAAGTTAACTGAGTTACAAAACTTCGCAATTTTCGGGAACGAAAATCAAGGTATGCTTACTAATATTCATGCCTTGTACGCAGCGTCAGGCCCACTTAGAAAATTTAACGAAATTCGACTTTCGTTAGAAAGTCGCTTGGTTCAATTGCGCTCGATGATGGATGTTTTGCAATACAACTTAAGTAACTTAGCCAATGCACCCGCGGACTTAAAACAAGTCAAAGCTGAACTGCAGGCCGAAATCGATGGTTTAGAAAAGCGAAAACAGGATTTTTTAATCAGAATGGTTGCCCAGCACAAAGCGGTTTCAAAGTGTTTAAATACGGCCACTCGCATTGAGCGCGAGCGCCAATCCGTTTTATTCACAAGCGAAATTAAACATCTTGAACAAGTTTACGACGAATTAGTTGTTTTAAACGCTTTAAGCGGCCCTGATAAAAAAGCACAAATAGAAGCGTCAGCGGCAAAACTGGGTTTAGAAAACTTAAATAGCATCGCCGATAGCAGCTATACTTATTCAACTTTAAGTTTGCTAAACCGCTTAGCAAAAACATCTCAGCAGTTGAAGCCATTTGTTAATTTCGTGACTCCGGACAAATCTGAACAAGATTCATTACGTAGTAGTTTGCAAAAAGTTAACTTTATGAATCCTGCGACCAATCAAATGATTTCAAAGAACGAGTTCGTGAATGCGGGGATGAGCCTGCTAAGTTCACAGGGATCAAACACATTACGTTGGTTACAAGTTTCAGCTTCAGTTGAAGGTTGGAAAGAAAAGCTAACAACGATGGTGTCTTTGTATAAAATGGGCTTTGATTCAAACTTGCAAAATAACGCAAAAAACTCTGTGACCGCGTCTGAAATTATATCAGAGGCGATCGAAATGGCGCAGTACTTAAATATCACTGATGCTGAAAAACTTTGGTTGCTTAAAATGGGCCGCCGCGACCGCATTGCACGTGAAAAAGTAAACGGTATTCTATTTCAAACTTCAGATAATGAATTTAAAGGCATTTTAGACAATTACTACCGCGAAGCTTCTGAAGTAAAACCGATGTTAGATCTAGCAACGCAGTACTATGTTTCTTCAAAAGAGATCGGCCGCTTTCTATTTCCGGTACCAGATCAGGTTTTAAATTCGATGAAGGCGCGTTACACCGAAATCGTTAAACGTAGCGAAAATATTGTTAAAGATTTTGAAACATCAGTTAAAACCGCGGAAAAATCGTTTAATAGCGACACATTAAAAATCACTTATCGCTTAGATGATGCGGCCACATCAACTTACACGACGAAGTTAATTGATGGCGGAGATTCAATTTTGTTAGACTCTCGTCGTATTCGTGATGTTAAAGGTTTAATGACTGACTTCCGCGTTAAGAAAACGGCTTGTGAATTTCAAAACTTACCAAAGAATGTAAAATGCGATTAATATTTGCTTTAACTTTTTTACTAACGACTTCAGCCTTCGGCCAAATGACGCCGCAGAAGTCTGTTACAAAAGTGAAGCAAGTTGCACCGATCACTACGAAGGCCCGCAACTGGTCTATCGGCTTGGGTTACGGGGTTTCAACAAACCTAGCTAATGAAAATAGTAACCGTGTTTATGAAAATTCTTTAGATGCTGAATTAAGCTATTCTTTGGGTAAAATTGGTAACGGTGAAGCCGGCCTAAGCATCGGATCTGGTTTACTGGCTTACGCTGACGGAAATAACATTCGTAAACAAGAATCGAATCCGATTTGGAACGATATTGCTATTGGCTTTTCTTACGGACAAAAAGTATTCGGCAGTTCAAAACTTGTTTTAGCCTTTACGGAAAACTTACCGACGGGTTACGAAAGCCAAATGGAAGGTTATAAATCAGTGATTGATTCAGCCGCTAGCTTGGCCGTTCCGTTTTTTAATGGATCTTTAAGCGTTGTAAACACAATTGCTTTCTCGGCTATCATTAATAGCTACGCAGAGTCGACATCTACGTTAGAAACAAATACAGATAATGTAACGGTCTATTCGCTGGGAATAAACTATGTTATCGGTGCGGGTTTTAGTATTGGCGCAAAAGGCGTAGTGAAAAGCGTGCATTTTATGAATAATGAAAACCAGCTTCGCACTTCGACCAGTGAATTTATTCGCTATAAAGGCTCTAACTGGGCCGCTAGTCTATCTTACTTACTTGGAAACTATGATGAGAATGAAAATTACCGTTTTCTTTACCTAGATGATACGCGTCGAGTATTCAAGTTTGGGGTCAATTTTGAAATTTAATCTAAGCCTTATCTTATCGGCCTTACTTTTGGTTGGCTGCGGTGGAACGCTGGCACCGAATAAAATTCATGACGGACCAACTTCGAAGACCGAAATTCTAATTGAAACGTCAGCTGCTGGTGCCGCCGATTCAGCAATCATCACAGAAATTAAATCTTTACGCGCTGAAACGAATGACCAAGCTGTTTTAGAAAAAGCCGATCAAATATTCTTCACTTTAAGCCACTGGCAAAATAAGCGAATGACGACTTCGACAGATTTTCAAGCCTTCATTGACCAGGTCTCAGCCGCTGCATTGCGCGCGCAAAAAACCACGCCTGATTTGGCTATGGTCAAATCATTCTGGGTAAAGCTATCGGGGTTAGTTGACGGCCTATGCAGTGATAACTTAAAATCATGCACAACCGTAAATACTTTCAGAACTACTCCGCAAGGCGCCGAATTGCTTCGCCAATTAGGTGAATCGCAGTCTTCTATCGATAAAAAATATAAATACTTTTTTATTGGCTTAGATTTACAGAATCAAAATTTTCCCGAAGCAGCCGTTGATAGTTTTCTAAAAGATGCAAAACAGTTTCGATCACAAGTAGAAAAAGATCTAGCCTTGGCTCAAAAAAATGGTCAGTCGCAAATTATCGACGAAAAACAATCTATGCTAACTAAAGTGAATTCAACTTTAAATATGCTACTTTCTTTAGTAAAAGAAGGAAAAGTAAGAACCTCGAATACAGATTGGATTCGCGATCTAAATTTAACTCAGTCGATTAAAGAAACTGACACCGAGCTAGCGGCCCGCTATGTACTATATGAAAAGGGCTCTAAAAACTTATCTGCCGAAATGAAGTCTGAAATAGCTCGTTTACAAAAAATGGCCGGCAGTTTTGATTCTAAAATGTCTCAGATTAGTGCAAAAATGATTGCAACTTTCGACCTGACCCGCATCGAACGCGACGAATATTTCTACGTGATTGACCAAGTTTATTCTTCAAGATGGTCAACCAAACAAGGCGAAACTTTTATTACGGCCGCGGGCCTAGATTCTGAAAAAGTGATTAGCGTTGGTCGTCAATACATTCGCGCGGAAGTGGCTTATTTAGTTACACTTGCACAAATTGATTTGAAGTCTTTACTGAATGACTACACTAAAATTGAAGCCAAAAGTCTTTTCGTACAAGCTCAGCAAAGCTTTTCAAGATCTTCAATTGAAGCGATTAGTTTACCAGAAAAAGCACAAAAAATTGCGCAACTGGTTAGAGTGTCTTCTGTTGATAGCAAGCGTGCCGATGAATTTTCGTCTCAGGTTACTGACTTACATAAAACAATCAAGAAAACGATTGTTTACCCGACCACAATGATTATCTTTACCCTACTGAATCGTTTGGGAGTTGCGCCAACAGACGAACTGCAGTCAATCAACTGCGACCGTGATCCGTCGCCTAAATTTTCTAGCTGTGTGCAAACTTTATTTTTAGGAACCCTGAAATCGCCATTAGCTTTTACTGAAGACACAACGGCTTTAAACGCCATCGAACTTTTAGAATCAGTCGAATTGACAGCTAAAAGCGGCTATTTCGATGTAACTGGTTTAACGACGGACGACATCATAACCACATTGTTTGATTTATTAACGATCGATAAAGTGGCGAAGCTGAACGAAGAAATCGAGCATTTATCAATTAAATATTCGGCTTCCGAATGGGCTGATTTACAGGTTTTAGCTAAAAGTACCAACTCGGCTAACCCACCCGCACGTAATATCTCACTAACGGAAATGATTTACTCGCCGACGTTGGGTAGTGCGATGCCCACGTTAAACGAAGAATTTAACGGACAAACGAACACCAGTTCAGGGGTGATCACTTTGCTTACGCCTGGATACTTTTTTTCAAGCAACCGTATTTCTGAACAGCTAGAGCGCATTCGTTCCGATCTTTTTAATTTATTTCAATACTTCGACACCATGCAAATCGTTTTGAAAAAATCGTCGTCGACTGAGATGCCTAAACTACAAAAGCGTATTCAAACGATTAAACTATCGGCACGGCAATTTGTAGCGACTGCGCTTAAACGCATGCAAGAATTTAATCAAACTTACTTTCCATTAGTTGCGCAAGAAATTAACAACACAAATCTAATCATCAAGTACGAAGCGGCTTACTGGAAATTTGTACACGAAACTATGAAGACCTTGCGCGCCAATCGTTCGCAAGAAAAAATTTCGCATAGCCAGTTCGCGCTTCAATTACCGAACGATGCCCAATACCGAACCGTCATCACTGGCGATTCAGTGTCAGCTTACGAATTTGATTTTATGCTACGTGCCGGTCACTATTTAAAACAGGGTTTAAAACCCGCTTCGCTAGCGGCGATCCGGCCTAACTTAAATATCTTGATCGCCGACGGTGTTGATAACACCGAGCTGTATAGAAATTCTAAAGTTAATTTAATTAAGTTTGTTGAAAATGAATCTGAATTTGTGCAAAACGCGATAAATGCAACGGGTGTATCGGCGGCCACTTCGGAAATTCGTTGGTTCTATCGCAGCTACTTGCAGGTTTACGCGTTTAGAAATTACTACGATATTAACGCCACGCTTTACCGTATGGGCCCCTTAGCAAAACGTATTTTGAATCTGGATACCGTTTCTAAAGACCAGTTACTTCAAGTTCCGTTACGTGTATTGAAACACTTCAATCAAACGACTGAAGAAAAGCAAGCTGTAGCGCTTTTAGGTATGACAACTCGTTATAACCTAGAGCAATTAGAAGGCTACGGTATTTTCTTTAACGCCATCGATAGTGATGCGGCACCCGTGTATGATTACATACTGACTGAGCTTATCAAACGTGGAATGTCGACTTTCGGTCACAGTGATATTGATGATGCACGTGGCTCGGCAATTTCGTTTCCCTTGGGCATTGTGCCTGTTTCTGTTATTGCTGAACAGATTGCTCAGTTTCATTTAAATAAATCTCAAAATTTGTTAGAGATGAGATCTGTAGCGGCTGATGTATATACGTCTGGCTACAAACTGACAGTTAGTGACGATCTAAGATTAGTTACAGAAGCGAAGCAGGCCATTCAAGAGGCGGGCCCTTTATTAGTGGGTTTCAATCAGATAAACTATCAAACCAACAAGACCTTACGCTTAAATATCGTAAGCGCTTACGTATTGAAGAATGTTGAAGCAAGCCGAATCCATTTTCACAATCGCACTAGCGGATTTTACAAATAACTTTAAGACTTTTCTGAAGCTTGCGTAAAGTCTTTTGCGGCGTCAGTTAACTTGCGTTCAAAAGCCGTATTCACTTTTTGAGCTAACTTTTTCAAGTTGTCGTTTTGACGAAAGCTGACTTGTAGCTTTCCGCCATGTTCGATGTACTTATCAAGCTCGCGCTCTAAGCGAAATAAAGGGCCTGCAAATCGGTTCGAAATAAACAATAAAAGATAAATTCCGATAATGAAATTAATAACAATCGGAATAATAATTGAAAGATAAAGCAGTGTTTTCCAGGGCTGAAGTAAGCGGTAATCAACGACAAGTTCGATCGCCATTTGGGTTTGGTGTCTAAGCCAAACCATCGATAGCGAAATACCTAAAATTTGAAGGATGCTTAAGAAAAACAAAGCCCCAAGAACTTGTTTTAAAAGCGGAGTTTGAATTTCTGGGTAGATAAAAAGTTTTCGACGAAAAACGTTCATACTTCAATTGCACATTCATCTAAGCAATTTATCAATCAAATAATTCACGTAGCTTTAAATTAGTGACTTTTTCAAAAGCCAAAGCATTTTCAAAGGTTTTCTGAATAATCTTTTTCTCGGTCGGATATAAAATTGAGTGAATAATCTTTTTATCGGTCGATATTTGCTTCATTTTAACAAGGGCCAAAGTGTAAAGCGCTAACTGATCGAAGGCTTTTTTGTGGTAATCAGAACTACCCGTTTTGTAATCAAGCACGTGTATTTCATTTTTAAGTTCAGCCCAGGCATCAATTTGCCCCTGCAGCACCCCATTTTTAATTTTTATGCCGAAGCCCCATTCATTGTGCCCTTGCTCAAGAACTTGCGGCAAATCAAGTTCAGACTGACTTAATAAGTAGCGCACAAGCGACAGCTCGTTCGCAGCCATCGTTTGTTCTAAAATTTCAAAGGGTCGATACTTCATTGCTTCAAAAATTCGATGTAGCTCGGTTCCTTTTTGCGCTTTTTTGAGTGAGTTCGTCAATTTTTGATAGTCAGTTTTAATAAAATCACCGCGGGAATCGGCCGATAAGATATTGGTAACCGACGAAGCATCGCCAACTACTTGTGCGGAAGGCTGAAGCCATCGGTCGCGCGCAACGGCAAAGTCTGGCGCAGAAAGTTTAAGCTTATTAACCTCGTCATCATAAAGTAACGATTGAAATTTAAACCCGGCTTCAAATGCCTGTTGCTCAGTCGTTAATGATTCGGGCCAATTACTTTTCTTATACCAAGATTCTTTCCAGATTGGTTTTTTTTCATTTTCGCGCGGCACTTCAGCGATCAAGCTGATCGACTCTTGCGCCCTGGTCATGGCAACGTAAAGAACCCGTTCATTTTCGGCAGCTTCGCGCACATTAAGCTCGGTACGCACCGCCTGCGACCATACGGAAGGTTTATGTTTAGATTCGGCCACATCAAAAACCGATAGGCTGTATTTGTTAGAATTAGGGTCGTACGCTAAATTAATTTGATTTGTAAGCTTTGGCTTGTCGGACATACCAATAATGATCACATTTTTAAATTCTAAACCTTTTGAAGCATGCACCGTCATCAGAGAAACACAATCAGGTTGCACGACGGGTTGAGCTTCTCCGGCAGACGACCCCAAGTCAGACTGTAAACTTTGAAAGCGATCTTCTAAAAATAATCCCAACGAAAAACCAGATTCTTTTTCGGCGACCGAAAGTGTCGAAATGAACTTCCAAATATTAGCCTCTCGCTTACCGGTGGTATCTAATAAATTTGAAAAGGCCATAAAGCCCGTGCGACCCATCATCTCTTTCACAGTTAAAGCGGCACCGGCCGTTTCAAAATACTTTAAGTAATGCGATAGCAAATCTTTTACTTTGGCTTCATTTTTAACGATCGAATACCATATCGAATAGCTTTTAGCGTATGAACTTTGACAGATTTCGAACAGCACCTCGTCGGTCACGTAGACCCAGGGGCTACGCAGTAAGGTGACCAGATTTTCGTTATCGTGCGGATTGACTAAAAACTTTAAAAAACTAATCAGATCTAATATTTCGCGCTTCGATTCAAAACCATTCGCGGTCTGCAGTTGAACGGGTATTTGATAGGCCTGCGCTTTTTGTGCAACTTCGACTAATCGTAAATTGCTTTTAGAAAGTACGCAGATATCTTTCGGAGAAACTCCTTCACCGATTAAAGATTGAATGTGCTTCAGCGTGGCTATATCTTCATCGTGAGTTCTGATAAAGTAAGCATCATTCACGACTTGTCGATCTGGCTTTGCGTCGCGCACTTGCATCGGCTGAAACTGCGGGCTGAAGTCTTTAAAAAAATCGTTCATAAAGCTCATTAAACTGGGCTCTGAACGATAATTCTTATCTAAAATATGCGTTGGAATTGATTTCGCTTTTAATTCATTTTCTTTATTAACGAAAACTTCGGACCGGGCACCGCGAAATAAGTAGATGCTCTGCTGCGGATCACCCACGATAAAGCAGGGCTTTTCACGAACCAGCCTATTTAACAAGTTCACCTGCAACGGAGAGGTATCTTGATATTCATCAATCATGAAGTAATCCCAAGTATCAGAAAATTCAATTGCCGATTGAGGGTGATTCGTCGCTAGCTGCCATGATAAATTTTCTAAATCAGCAATGGTCAGTTCACCCGTTCGCTGTTTGTGTTCAAAATCTAAAGTATATAAATCATTGATAAACTGATCAAATAAGCTATTTAGTTTTTCATGTTCGGCGCGATATTCAGCTGTATCTTGTACGGTAAAAATACCAAGTTCTTTACTGATTTCACGAATTTTCTCTATCAAATCGTGCGCGCGTTGATCATAAGGCGGTTTCTTATCAGAAAATATGGGTTTTCTTGGGGCATTGTCTAAAATTTCTAACAGTTTGGCCTCTTCGCCCTTTTTATAGCTATGCGAAATGGCACGAAGGTACGAAAAGTATTCAGCCCATTTTTCAGGGATGGCCGGTACTAAATTAAAAATTTCGTCTATTTTTTCGATCACTAAGCTGATGTGGTCAGCTGATATTTGCTTTAACTCGTTTTCAGTTACGTAAGCCATGTCCGGATGCTGAGCCTTTAAATCAAGAGCTTTTTTAGCTAAATCAATCAATTGCGTAAACGGATACGTTTCTAGTAAATGAACGTAGTCATTTTTCTTCTTCATCAGGTAATGAATATTTTTTCGTAAGTTACGTGTGTATTGAATACCGTCGACGATCCGAATATCTTGCGGCAGCTGAAGAAGATCTGCCGACTGAGTTAAATACAAACTAAGTAAACCATGGATCGTTGAAATATGAACAAAAGATTTACGATTGATGTATTCAAAAATAGTTTTTTCATTTTGCTTCAGCGCACTGACTAGCAAGCGCTCTTTTACTTCTTGAGTGGCCTTGCGGGTAAAGGTTGTGATAACGACGCGAGGAAATCGTTTATGCTGCTGGTGAAAGTCTTTTACAAAGTCTAAAAACGAACTGATCAGCTGCGTGGTCTTACCCGCGCCGGCGCCCGCGCGAATAAACTGCGAATGGTTCTTTAATTCAGATGAGGGGCTCTGCATAGCTTCCTCCAGTCGCATTCGTCGCATATTTCGGTTTTGTAAGGCAAGGCTTGAAAAAGTCCTTCATTGAGACGCGTAAATACCGCCGAAATAAAATTAATAAATTCTAGTTTCAATTCGGCCTGTATTTCGGCTGTCGATAAGCTTTTATTTGCCTTCGATAAGCCAAAGTGATCTAAACCAATCTCGGTATCGACGTAGCCTTTTGATAAATCGAAATTTTTATAAAGATAATAAAGTGCTCCACGTACCGGAATTTCTTCCGCGTAAGCCGCTTCGAAAGCCAACACATAGATTAACAACTGAAACTCATATTCGCTAAGCCATTTTCGATAATTATGATTTCGCCCGCCCGAAGACTTGTAGTCGTAAATAATATAGTAATTTTCAGCGGTCGACCGATCCGCGCGGTCGATGCGACCCTTAATGCCGATACCGTTCGCAGGTTTTTCTTTCGCGAATATTTTTGCGTCTAGATCGAAGTAAACTTGAAAATCAAGTTCAGTCTGCGAGCTAAACTTCGTTCGGTGCTGCAATTCAAAATCAAAAAATTTTTGCGCAAGCACAAGCATTTTTGATTTTTGAATATTCCAAAACAGGTCTTCGTTTTTGAATAAGGCGGCTTCGACCCGTTTAGCCTCTAGAAATTCGTCGATACGGGCTAACGAAAAACTTTCGCTTTGAACTAGCTGCAAAGTAAATTCAAAAAGAGAATGGGCTAAGGTACCTTTTTGGCGCGGGTCTAAATCGATGTTCGCATGTGGTAAGTCGCGCAGCCTAAAACCTTTTGAAGCCAATACCTTGAAAGAGCACTTCGCGTAATTTTCAATATCGCTGGCTGAAACACTTTTAAAAATTTCAGATTGAATTTCAACTTCGTCGCCGTAGATATCTTTCAAGATGCGCGCCCCAGAAACTTGTTCTGCGTACTGCAAAACCTGCGGCGCTCGAACTTCGCCCGTATTAAGCCCCCACAGCTGACGCTGCAACTCATCTAAACGCGTGGGCGGCGGGGTTTGGATCTCGGAAACCGGGTTGTGTTCTAAAAAATAAAGTGAAGCCGTTAAGGGTTCGGCCGAAAAACTCAGGTGCGGAGTTGTGTAGATCTTTTGCTGGCACGAGGACATGCTTTGCCAACGTAAATTAAAATCTAGATGGCTTTCATCGGGATAATCAAGTGCTAGATCAAATTGGTTTTTCAAAGTCTCGATATCTTTTAGTGGCAAGATTGATTTTCTAACTTTACGAAAAGCCTCTTCATAAATGCCCATGTAAATCCGGTGCTGAGCCGATATCATTTGCGACCACATCAGCGGAATCACGATGACCCCGTCAATTGTTCCGACGCTGACCTTGATTTCTTTTCGGCTGATTCTAGATTTTACAAATTGGTACCAACGGCTGAACTTCATCGAAATATTTAAACTTTGACTTAAAATATCTTTGAATAAAGTTTCAAATAGATTGTTGACGGTTTTTGATTCAGGCAAGGTTGACCAAATTCTTACAATAAGTGCCAAAAAATCATCGCGGGTTAGTTCGCTGCCTAGGTCGATTTTTTTATAATATAAATTTTTAATACGCTCATCACGCTTAAGATCTTCTTCATCAAAAATTTGGTAAAATAAAGATTTGAACTGTTCGTACTTCATTTTGGGCACTTCGCCCGATTGAAAGAAGTTCTTTTCTAAACTATCCCAAGAAACATCTTGGGTCAGATTTTTTAAATGAGATAAGAAAGTTTGAACGTCGCCTAGGCTATTCAATGGCGCCACGACGTCTTTTTGGAACGGAATACCTTCTTCGGTTAGATAGTGCTCGAGGGCGGGCCAATACTTTTCAATGTCAGGGGCCATGATTGCGATGTCGGCTGGCTTCACCCCTGATTTTTCGACCCATTGCCTAGCCGTCGCCACGGCGAATTTTACTTCGGATAATTGCGTTGAAAGTCGAATAAAGGCAGATTTGCAGTCGTCTTGCTTTTCAACTTCTAAAGCGTTTACTTCGCCGTAACCTAAATTTTCGGTGTATGTTTTAAGTAAAAAAGGAAATTTCGTCTGCCATTCGGGGCTAGGTACGTAGACCGTAACCTTCTTATTTTGCGATAACACTTTAAATAGGCCCATTTCGATTGAACTCAGTTCTGTTCCTAAATCGATGATCAGCTCGCGGTCCCATTTAATTTGGTCAAACTCGATCGTTTGCAAATAAGCAGCTGACCATTTTTTATCAATCACACGCTTTTCATCGACGATAAAACGAATGCAGGTGCGTGCGCGCAGGTACCACTTGATCCACTTTTTCTCATCGTCTTGCGTTTGCATCCACTCTTTTAAAAGCCCATCACTTTCGGGATGAAGTAGCAGCGGCGCTAGCTCTTGCACGGTTTTGTCTAAAGTAGAAAATTCATTTTCAGAAATTTCTAGCGTTGACCCGTATGTATCAATGAAAATTTGCACCAGAGTGCGAATGAAATCACTGGATACCACTTGCAATGTAGGCTCAAGTCGACGCAACCAAATTTGCCAGAAGTCACTGACTTGTAGAATCGAATCATCCGTATAATACCCGAATCGGGCTATGGATTCGTTTTGAATTTCACGCTTTGACTTTAAATCAGATACGATCCAAGTTTGTTTGGTTGGATCAAATTTTTTTAAAAGCTTTTTGATCTGGTCAGGATTTTGAACTTTCAAGAACTCTAGCATTCCAGAATGATAACTATCTTCTTTGCTTAAGTCTTCTTTTTTTGCCCTCTAAATTAAGTTTGAAGCTTTGATCAAAATCGAAATTAATCGTGATGCTGCCCTGATAACGTTCGCTTTGGGTTTGCCCGGAATAAGTACCTAATTCGGTCGAATAAAATGCAACGTCAGCTTTAATGAGCCATAAATCAATTCCGACCCCATACGAAATATAGCCTTGCCCGACGCCTGCTCTTAAATCAATCAATCCCCAGGAAGCTTCAGTGCCGACGTGAAGTTTTTTGCTGAAAGTTTCATTTTCAGTGGTGATGTATTTATATTCAATAGCATGCGTAAAGGTAGCGTAAGCAAATTCGTGTTCAATCGAACCACCAAGCGTTAAATTATCTTTTTGCGACGGTGGAGCCTGAGTACCCGAGCTCATTTCAAAGCGCGTCGAACCCACGTCTTGCCACACGACCGCCAAAGTGGGTTTAAGTGAACTAGGAAAGGTTGAAATAAAAGATAAATCAAGAGCATTACCCACACCGCGATCTTGAAATTGCTGGTTTATTAAATCGCGATCAGTCGTACCAACTAAGTCGGTGACGTTGATATCTTTGACTCCACCCCAACGTTTTACGTGTCGCCCGACAATTCCGAACGAAGTCATCGGCCCTAGGGGTATGGCGCCCGCAATCGTATATCCGTAGTCACTAATAAAATTCACATTGAAAGTAGGAAATGTCGGATTACTAAAAGTTTCAACAATGTAATTTTGGCTGTAAGCGCCCACTCCGAAATAAGGCATTGCTAAACCCGAGCGTGCCGAAACATCGGCAGCCAAGGTTTTACCGTATAAACCCGAAACATCTGCTAAAGTTAAGTTTGTTCCGCTACCTTGCGCCTGATTTAGAAATTTTTCAGCGTCTTTTGAAACACCAGCCTGCACTTGGCCTGCGATAAAATCAAAACCATCAATACGGGCTAGGGCCGCCGGGTTTACAAACAAGGCCTGTGCGCCTTTCGTATGTGAGATACAAGTTCCGCCCATGGCTAAACAGCGAACTGGAAGGGCCGCTTGATAAAGCTCGGCCGCCTCAACGCTTAAAGCGAACAGAGTAAAAAATGAAAAAACTAACTTATAGAAATTAATCATGGACACGCCAATGGAATCGCCAAATCATTGGCGGGTTGATAAGTTCCGATACCGTAATCTGAAGTGTTCATCAAATCACGAATGGTATCACGAATTGGGTTTGTGATATCAGCCGCTTTGGTAATATTGCAGCTACCACCTGAAATCGCATCGCACTTTGAAATAACAGTACTTAAGCTTCCTTGTGACGCGCCACCGATTTGCGAAGCAGAAATCGCTGAAAAATTTTGCGACATAAAACCAAAACCTAAAATAATTAAATCGACTTGCGCATTTGTTAATGAACACGAAATATTAGGAGCGTCTTCAATGCCGTCGCCGTTCGTCGCGCCCAGACTATCAGTTGAGCCCCGCACAGCCGAGCCCATCAAAGACATTCCGACCACCGAAGCAAAAGCATTTTGATTAGTACTTCGCGAAGCACTTGGCCCGATCAATTCTAAAGTATCCAAAGATTGTAAACAAGATGCTGGGTCAACCACTTGGCCAACAAAGGGCGTAGCTACTAAAATGAATGCGCTGCCTGAAGATGAGTTTGATAAGCTGGTCACGAAATCGATAAAATTAAGTCCGCAGCGACCCGCATAGCCACTGGCCAAAATTTCGCGCGCCAAAACTTTCGTTTGACCGCTAGCACTTACTTTTTGGGTAACAATATTAATTGCATCTTGGTACTGCATGGCATTGACCGACTTCTGCGCGTCGATTAACAACGCTTCGTCGGTTGTTTTTGAACTTAAATTTGTTAACAAATTATTCGAACAACCGAAAGGTATCAGTATTAAAGTAAATATCAGTTTTTTAATATCAAAAAATTTCACTAAAACCTCAAAGTTACTTTCGTGTTCAAACGTCGATCTTCTTTCGGGCTATCGGCCGTACCCACTTCTTCACCGTAGCTACTAACCTGCCACTGCAGCTTTTCTGAAGCGATTTCAAAACCCGCTGTCCAGTACCTTTGATTATAACCCATTCGAAAGAAAAAGATGTCTCGCGCGTTGAATTCAATCCCTGCGTGGATTCTTTTTGCGGTGTCTGTGTCATTTCGAGAGTTTGTAACGTCACTGTATTCTAAAGTCCACACACTACGTAGTTGATTTCCATGAATGGGAAAAAGCGCAGCCGCCACATCGACACTTTGCTTGACTGTCTGCGGACGCGAACTTGTCGATAAACGCATGCCACTGCCTTTATCAAACTTTGTATCACCGACATCTCGAATCACAACCCCTAAGGTGGGAATTAAAACCCACGGCGCCTGCAAAAGAATTCCGATATCGAAAGCAAAAGCATTTCCTTCAGAGCCCACTGATGACAGATCAGCCGAGCTGGCCGTTGACAACGTGGGGTTAATAACTTCGATTCGATTAATAAATTTTACGCTGCTACCTATTTTAACTCGGCCGTCGAACAAACGCACGTTTGCACCTAAGACCGCTGCAACATCACTGTTGTACTTCAGGTCAAGTAAAGTACCTACCGTATTCATTTGTGCGCTGACATCATTTTTATAAAGTAAACCAAAACCAAAATTGCGCCTGACAAGTGAAGGAGACACCTGCGCTTTGGCATGATAGTAGCTGTCACGGTTCGTATCTAAGATACTTTTTATTTCATCAATATCAAAAGCCTTACCCGTCGATTTCGACGTGACTTGACCAACAAAATTTGAAGAGCCTTCAATTTCAGGATCTAATAAAGTTCCGTAAACATCACGAATACTTCCTAAATTCGCCGGATTACGAAATAACGCAGTTTCATCACTGGTAACGGCAATCGAAGCGCCCCCCATTCCTAACGAGCGAGTATTATTATAAAATTCAAACCACTCGTCATTGGCAGAAGCCGTTACGGTAGCGAACACACAGGCTAATAAAGCGATAAAAATGGTAACGCATCTTGCGTCTATTGAATTCCGTTTCATATGCTAACTTTTCGGTCGAAATATGAATTTGCTTGAGTCAGGTTGAGACACTTCTAGCCAATTACTGGACTAAAGTTTTAATCAGATAATTAATTTGAATTTCTAGACTGGCTAGATCGGTCGAATTATCAATGCAGCGATCAGACCCACGAACCTTTTCACACATCGAAGTCTGCGAGTTAATGCGCGCCATCGCTTGTTCAACCGATAACTGATTGCGGGTCATTAATCGGTTTAACTGCTGTTCTTGCTCGCACCAGACCAAGACCACTAGATCAAATAAGTGCTTCAAGTTTTTTTCGAATAATAACGGAATATCATAGAAACATACGGCGTGCCCGGCGTTTGCGCACTGGGCTTTTAATTTCTGAACTTCAACCTGAATCAGTGGGTGCAAAATGGCTTCAAGTTTTAATCTAAGGTTAGTATCATTAAAAATCAGTGAGCCTAATTTTTTGCGATCAAGCGACTGATCTGAATTTAAAATATCAATACCAAATTGAGACACGATTTGACGCAAGCCTTCGGTCTCTTTCTCAGAAACTTGGTGCGCGATGACGTCGGCATCAATGACCGGATAACCTAGACCTTCGATCAGTTTCTTCGCCGTTGATTTTCCGGTTGCAATACTTCCGGTCAGTCCTATCCATTTCATTCGGGTGATTCTCCTTCAAGAATGTCTATCATTAAACCGATGTTTTATAAAGCCGTCACTAAAAACAGGAGCGAACACGGGCATGTCTGCAAAGTACGAGCAATTTGGTAAATATCTACTATTAGAGAAAATTGCTGCGGGCGGTATGGCCGAAGTTTATCTATCAAAGTCGGCAGCGGCTAACGGCCTAAACAAGTTCTTTGCCATCAAGCGCATTTTACCCCAGTTTTCAACGAACGAAGATTTCGTTGCCATGTTTAAAGAAGAAGCTAACGTCGCGATCAATTTAAATCACAGTAACGTCGTTTCTATCTTCGATTTCGGAATTGAAAAAGAGCAGTTTTTCTTAGTCATGGACTACGTCGAGGGTAAAAATTTACGCCAAATCATCAATGAATTAAAACGTACCAACAAAAGTTTTAGTATTGATCAGGCACTATTTATGGTTAAAGAGGTGGCCGCTGGTTTAGACCACGCGCATCGCTGTACCGATTCAAAATCAGGACGACCCTTGAATATTACTCATCGTGATATGAGCCCGCAGAATATTATGGTTTCTTTTGAAGGTGAAGTTAAAGTCATCGACTTCGGAATTGCTAAAGCCGAAACCGAACAAGAAGAAACTAAAGCCGGAACTTTAAAAGGAAAGTTCGGTTACATGAGCCCTGAACAAGCCGAAGGAGCGCCGATTGATCCGCGCACTGATGTTTTCGCATTAGGAATTGTCTTGTGGGAGCTTCTAGCAAACGATCGTCTTTTCACCGGAAGTAATGAAGCCGCCATTTTAAGAAAAGTTCGCGACTGTCAAATACCATCTATTCGTAAGGTAAATCCGACTGTTCCACCTGAGCTTGAACGAATCGTAATGAAAGCTCTAGCGAAAGATCGTAACGTTCGTTACCAGACGGCCGCAAATTTACATCGCGATTTAAATCGTTTTTTAAATACCCAATTTCCCGATTTCTCGTCACATGACTTCAGTACATTTATTAAGGATAGCTTTAAAGGTGCTTTTACTGAAGGTCGTGAAAAACTTGTACACTTTTCGCGAGCAGAAGTTTCACAAGATACCGTAACGATGCCCCCAGTTACATTACAAAAAAGTAATGAACCTAACTTACCGCCGACACCAAAAAACTTACCCTTAAGCAGTTCGCCCGGACCGACACCTAGCCCTCAGTCAGTTAATCAGATAAAAATAAACCTCGAGGGCTTATTTAACGCAAATGTCGCCAGCAACAAAGTTCGTACTTCAGGTACAATGGTCGGCTCGAATCCGAATAGGAATTCGAATACTAATATTAATGCAACACGTGTAACCCAAAATTTATATTACCCACCAAGTTCTGGATTTGGTGATTTTGTAGAGTTGGGTCTAAAAGCTTTAATTCTTTCGATCTTAGTCGGAGGAGGGTTTTGGGGCTATAAAAACTATTACTCTGTTCCCGTATCGCAAGTTGCAGCAAATAAAATTCCGAAGCGCACCACCGCGCAAATTCGCGGACAAATTGAAATGGCCGCTACGGCATCAGTCAAAGTTTCGGTCAGCAGCTCGCCGTCCGAGGCTACAATTTATTTAGACGGGCGCGAAACCGGCTACAAAACTCCAGCCATTATTTCGGTAACTGCAAACAAAGATTCTCAGTTCATATTTCGAAAAGAAGGCTACCTTGAATATCAAACCGTGCAAAAGTATTCCGAAACCGGCAACCTAAGCGTAACCCTTCAGGCTACAGCCCAAGCGGCCTATTTAAATATCTATTTATCAAATGGCGGACCGACGACAAAGATTTATGTTAACGATAAAGAGTTAAGTGAAAAAATTCCGGTATTGAGGTACCCGATTGTTGCGCAAAACGAAACCGTTATAACCGCTTACAATCCAATCACTAAAATTTCCGACGAAGTTCGCTTGAAAGCTAAGGCCGGCGAAAGTTATAACGTTGAATTAATTTTGGGTCGCTCGCAACGTAAAACTAGGAAATAGACAAAAAATGACCATCGCAAATTGGCTAAAAGATAAAGAGAATAACTCAGGTATCGCCGTAGAATTTAAAAAAAATCACGAATGGCGAAGAATCACTTGGCATGACTATCTCGATAGAATCGTCGCAGCAGCAGAAGTCTTAAAAAAAAATAAATTTACTAAGAAAGATCATGTTGGAATTATGGCTTCAACCCGCTGGGAGTGGGCGGTTCTAGATTTAGCTATTCTAGGCTCGCAGGGCGTATCTGTGCCGATGTACCCAAACTTAAGTGACGATGATCTTATATTTATAATTAATCAATCTGAAATTAAAATTTTATTCGTCGATGGCGCAAACGAATACGAACAAGTTCTGCGGATAAAAGAAAAGCTAGTCAATAACCCCGTCTTTATCATCATTGAAGAAGTTGAATTTGAAGAGATAATCGATGATGAACAACGAAGTCATTTTTTAGCCTCTGCAAATAAAATTAACTCTAAAGATATCGCGACGATCGTTTACACTTCTGGCACGACCGGTCAGCCCAAGGGGGCGGTGCTGTTGCACGAAGCTATTATTTCAGAGGTCAAAGAATCATTCGACCTATTCGGAATTAAAGCCGAAAACAAATGTCTGACTTTTTTGCCTTTCGCGCACGTACTGGGCCGAATCGAGCATTTTGGAAGTTTGTATGTAGGTCACACGATCGCCTATGCCGAATCAATCGAAAATATTAAAGCTAATATGGTTGAAGTCAGCCCTGATTTTTTGATCGCGGTACCCCGAATTTTTGAAAAAGTCTATTCGGGCATCATGGCCCAGATCGAAACTAATGCTCTTAAGCAAAAACTATTTGCAACGGCAATTGATTACGCAAAAGAAGTTCACCTACTAAGACGAACGAAGCAATCAATCCCCTGGAGCCTTATTTTAAAATATGAAGCGCTTAGCAAGATTGTCTTTTCGCCAATTCATAAAGCTTTTGGCGGTAAGTTACAGTTTGCCGTTAGTGGCGGGGCCCCCTTAAGCCCTCAACTGGCCGATTTCTTTTCAAGTTGTGGAATTAATATTTTAGAAGGCTATGGTTTGACCGAAACTTTTGCGGCGATCGCCGTAAATCAACCACTGAATAACCAACCCGGCACCGTGGGTAAGCCAATCGGTGATGTTAAAATTAAATTTGCGGCTGATGGCGAAATCTTAGTCAAAAGCAAAAAGTGCTTGATCGAATATTATAAAAATCCTGAAGCGACGGCAGCGTCAATCATCGATGGCTACTTTGCCACCGGCGACATCGGTGAATTCACCGAGCGCGGCTTTCTAAAAATCACCGACCGTAAAAAAGATCTGATTAAAACGGCCGGCGGCAAATATGTAGCGCCGCAAAAGCTTGAGGGGATGGTTAAAGAAGACCCGATTGTCTCTCAGGTGCTCATTCACGGCGACCAAAAAAAGTTTATCTCAGCATTAATTTCGATTGATGAAGCGCAAATCAAAAGTTGGGCCGATTCTCAACAAATTAGCTTTACAGACTTCAATGATCTTTATCAGCACCCGGCCCTGAAAATTAGAATTCAAAAACACATTCAAGCGGTTAATTCAAAATTAGCTAGCTTTGAATCTATTAAAAAATTTGAAATCACTAACGAGCCCTGGACCGTTGAAAACGGTTCTTTGACTCCGTCACTTAAAGTAAAACGCAAGTTCTTAGAACAGCGCTATGCCGACACCCTAGCCGAAATATACGAATAACATTTTAGGGCACGTGTCGAATAGTTACACATCCCTAAACGTCTCAAGTTAAATACACATGCGTCTCGTCTTGTTACAATTTGGACTCAAACGTGAATAGATTTCTTTGTGCACTCATTTTTATTATTGAAGTGAATAGGAGAAATCGTGAAAACAGTATTTTTGGTTTACATCGCATTAGTCGTTATCGCGATGTCGGCATGTCAAAAAGCAAATCAAGATACCGCACGTGTACCAGACATGAGCGCCGATTGTGTTACAAACCCAGCTTTGTGCCAACCGAATCTCTACCAGCAAAACGCAGGGTTTTACCAATACAATCCTTACCAAAATTATGGCGGCGGGTACTATAACGGAAACTACGGCGGCGGTATTGGCTACGGTTATACTGGCGGTTACAATAACGGTTACCAGGTTAATAATTACTCGAATCTATGCAACTGCCCAGCGGGTTCAACACCGACTTATAATAACTATGCGGGTCTTGGTTGCGTTCAATCAAACCAGCTCTATGGTTACGGCTACGCGTACTTTCAAATGGGCGCAAGCAATACGCACTGGACAAGCACTCCGCAAATTAGCAACGTGGGCGTAAACCCGTCGAACTCTTGTTACAACGGTATTGTGCAGTCGTGTTTAGTTGATCAAGCTAACACCTGCGCGACTGGCTACACGTGCCGCGTTTCTGCGGCTAGTTCGCGTCTAGGTCTTTGCGTAGCAAATAGTACAACGACGAACTCTAACTACAACCAGACGTATCGGTAAAAGAAATGGCTTTAAAAACCACCGCCTTTTTTTTTAGCGAATCTTTTAGCCTCTGCAGCGGTGCTGGCGGCAACCACGGTCAGAAGCGTTGAGTGCACGACAGAAGAAACTGCGGGTATCAATCGTTTTGGCGTTGTAGGTACCATCGAAATCACCGACAAAAGCATGGCCTCTGGCGAAATGTCGTTAACTACGCAAATGGCCGGAACAAACACAGCCATGAGTGAACCCCTCGTTTTAAGCACGCTTGGGACGGCTCGTAAGTACGCCCCCCGAAGCTTAGGAGCTCAAGAGGTAACACTCGTTCGTCTAAAGGCACTGTCTTCTGGGCGCGTATACAGCCTTACAATTGCTGCTGGCCTAACTGGTCCGCAATCGACCTTAACCGTGCAAGGAATTCCGTTTCGCGCTGAGTGTAAATTGAAGTAATTCCTGACAGTTTTTCTCCGTCATGATATGAAATTCCTAGGGTAGATCCCCCGGAGTTTCATATGACACAAGCAACACAAACCGACAGCATTCTATTACAAAATTCAACCCTTAAAGATGGGGCCGTCCCGTTCGACCAGATCAAAGTTGAAGACTACATGCCAGCCATCGAGGCCGCGATCACCGAAGCTAAAGCTAATATCGCAGCTATTAAGGCCCAGAAAGAAGTTACCTTCGAAAATACAATTCTAGCGCTCGAGCTGGCTTCTGAAAAAGTTGATCGTATTTCTGGTATCTATTTTAATTTGTTTTCAGCCGAAGCGAACGATGCGCACCAAGCTTTAGCGCAAAAAATTTCTCCGATTTTATCGGCGTTTTCTTCAGACGTTTCTTTAGACGATCAAATTTTTCAACAAATTAAATTCGTTTATGATAACCGCACAAAGCTTAACTTAAAAGGCGAAGACTTGCGTTTAACCGAAAAACTTTATAAAGACTTTTCGCGCAACGGGGCCTTACTTACGACGGATAAAAAGAATGAACTACGAAAATTAGATCAAGATCTTTCGGTGCTTAGCCCGCAGTTCTCTGAAAATGTTTTAAAAGCAACCAACGCTTTCGAATTATGGATCGATAATGAAGCCGACCTAGCGGGCTTGCCAGAAGGCGTGCGCGAAGCGGCAGCTATGTCTGCCGAACAAAAAGCGAAAAAAGGCAAATGGCTTTTTAATCTGCAAGCCCCGTCGCTGATTCCTTTCCTAACATATTCGTCTCGTCGTGAACTACGTGAACAATTATGGCGCGCTTCTTCATCGAAAGCTTTCGGTGGCGAATTTGATAACCGCGACGTTATTAAAAAAATTGTGAACTTAAAATATCAACGTGCGCAGTTACTTGGTTTCAAAGATTACGCTGAATACGTTTTAGAAGAACGTATGGCGCAAAACGAAGAAACTGTTTTCGCGTTCTTAAAGCGTTTAATGGAGCCAGCGAAAAAAGCAGCCCTGAATGACTTGAAAGAAGTGCAAGACTTTGCTAAAAAAATTGATGGCGCAACCGAGATCAAACCCTGGGACTTCGCATATTATTCAGAAAAACTAAAAGAAGAAAAATACGCGTTTAACGAAGAAGAACTTCGCCCGTACTTTAAATTAGAAAACGTGATCGAAGGTGTATTTGAACATTCACGTCGCCTTTTTCAATTGACGTTTAAGCCTGTGACAAATATCCCGGTTTATCATCCTGATGTTAAAACTTTTGAAGTTTATCACGAGAAGACAAACGAATACATTGGTCTATTCTACATGGACTTCTTCCCGCGCGAGACTAAAAAAGGTGGCGCTTGGATGACGAGCTACCGCGAACAAGGCATGTACTCGCAAGTGGTTATGCGCCCGCACGTGAGCATTGTTTGTAACTTTACAAAGCCAACGGCGACCAAGCCTTCGCTTTTATCTTACGATGAAGTACGGACACTTTTTCATGAGTTCGGTCATGCATTGCACGGTTTGCTTTCACATTGTAAATACCGCACATTAGCGGGAACGAATGTATTTTGGGATTTCGTAGAGCTGCCGTCGCAGATCATGGAAAATTGGACCGAAGAGAAAGAGGGGCTTGATTTATTTGCCCGTCACTACGAAACAAATGAACCTATCCCGGCCGAACTTGTTGAAAAAATTAAAAAGTCTTCACTTTTTCAGTCAGGCTGGATGACTTTGCGCCAGGTGCAGTTTGCTTGGCTAGATATGAAGTGGTACACAACAAAACCTGATCAAATCAAAGACGTTGATCAATTCGAAACGGACTCAACAGCAATTACTCGCCTATTACCAAAAGAACCCGGAACAAATTCTTCGGTTAGTTTTGGTCATATTTTTGGCGGTGGTTACGCGGCCGGATACTATTCGTATCACTGGGCTGCGGTACTAGATGCCGATGCGTTTGAATATTTTAAAGAAGAAGGCCTATACAACGTTGAAGTGGCCGAAAAATTTAAAAACAGCATCTTAAGCCGCGGCGGAACTTCGCACCCGATGGATCTTTACAAAGAATTTCGTGGTCGCGAGCCAGATCCAGATTCTTTACTTCGCCGTAACGGATTATTATGAAAGAGCGAAAACTAACACTTAAGGGGAATAAAAAGATTGCGATCGTATATCGCCTTCATTCCCCGGCCGCCGTCAAAATGTCAAAGCAGCTTGCAACGAAGCTTAAAGCCAAGCGTTACAAAGTGTTCACCGCGCCTGAGCAAAAGCAAATTGCCGGTACTCAACTTTTAGTCAGTTCGAACGACCTAAAAGAAATGGCGTTAGTAATCGTATTAGGTGGGGACGGAACTTATTTGCGGGCCGTGCGTTTACTGAAGGGGCACCCCGTTCCGATTCTGGGATTCAATATGGGTTACCTTGGTTTTCTTACGGCCCATACGATTGATAATTTATTTGCAACCGTAGATCAAACATTGAAAAACAATATGGTCGTGCATTCACGCAGTCGCCTTCACACACAAGTAAAACAAAAATCGGGCAAACGTTTATCGTTCGACGCATTGAACGACATTGTGATCGAGCGCGGCTCTTATTCGCAATTAATTAGCACCTCTTTGCATTTCGATAATGCGGCCGTTAATCACATTAAGGCCGATGGTTTAATTATATCTTCACCAACAGGATCGACAGCCTATAACCTAGCCGCTGGTGGCCCGATCTTACACCCCGAAGTGAACGCGATTGTTGTTACTCCGGTGGCTCCGCATTCTTTAACAACTCGTCCGTTAATTTTTCCGGATAATAAAAAATTAGTTTTACGTATTGATAGCCAAACCGCTATGGCGGTTTTAATTATTGATGGCCAAAACGTTTTAGAACTTTCGCACGAAGATGAAGTGACGATTACTCGTAATCAGGTCGATCATTTGATGATTCGTAAACCAAACCATAATTTCTTTGCTCTACTTAAAGACAAACTTAAATTTGGAGACCGCTATGTTACAGGAGCTTAAAGTTTCGCAGTTCGCGATTATTGACCACCTACATATTGAATTTCAAAATGGCCTCAACATTCTATCCGGCGAAACGGGATCGGGTAAATCAGTGCTGCTAAAAAGCTTAGCTTTATTGATGGGCGAAAAAGCTTCGGCTGATATCATCCGTACGGGTTCGCAGCAGGCTCTGGTTGAAGGTTCATTCGACCTACGTAAACGACCGGATATTAAAAAGGCCTTAAATGCTGCGGGCGTTGATACCTCTGAGAACACCTTAATCGTCAAACGTGTTATCGCGTCGGGCGATAAGTCAAAAGTATACTTGAACGGAAGCTTATCTACTTTACACCAATTGCGTGACATGGTTTCACCCATGATCGAAGTAACCGGAAACGGCGCCCCTTTGATCGAGATGACGGGCCAACATGATAACCGTAATCTTTTATCGAAAGCTTACCACCTAGATTTATTAGACCAGTACGCAGGCCACTTCGATAAGCGTAACACCTACGAAGTTAAATACGAACAACTGGCTAAAGTTAAATCAGACATAACGACTTTCGAAAAGCAAGCCCAAGATAAATCACAGAAATTAGATTTTTTAAAATTTCAATTCGCCGAACTAGACAAGTTAGATTTAGATCCTGAAACGGATATGTTGATTGAAGATGAAATCAAAAAAATGAAAAGCTCGCACAAAGTATTAAAATTTATCGACGAATGCGACGATATTTTATTTTCTGATACAGACTCTGTGATTTCGCGCTTAAAGATGGTTCAAAAAAAATCTCTAGAGCTTTCTAATATCGATTCATCTTTACCAGATAAAATGTCAGCTTTAGATCAAGCCAGTACGTTAATCGAAGATACTTTCTTTTCTTTACGCAAAGACCTCAGCCAATACCAGCTAGACGCTGAGGCTATGGAAGAAAAAGAATCTCGCCTTAGCATGATTCGTAAAATTCAAAAAAAATACGGCCCCGATTTAAATGAAATTCAAATTATATTTCAAAAAATGAAAAAAGAGATCGCCGAGCTTGAAAATTCAGACGAGCATCTCGAGGGTTTAAAAAAACAAGCCAGCTTACTTGAGCTTGAATTAAAGAAAATGGCCGAAGAGCTTCACAAGACTCGCCTAAAAGCCGCCGAGAAGCTTTCTGAAACCGTTAATAAAGAGTTATTAGATTTAAATATGAAGGGCGTTTCATTTTTTATTCAGACGAATAAACTTGAACATCTAAATTCAGCCGGCAACAGCGACGTTGAATATCTCAGCCAGATTTCAACGAAAGACCCCAAGCGCCCGATCGCCAAAGTAGCTTCGGGTGGTGAACTTTCACGTATTTTATTGGCACTTAAAAAATCAGTGGGCCAATCAGAATATCCACGCACCTACTTATTCGATGAAGTCGATACCGGCGTATCTGGTAATACGGCTGAAAAAGTCGGGCGCAAATTAAAAGCGATTGCTAAAGGCCAACAAGTTATTTGCGTAACGCATTTACCGCAAGTGGCCGCCTACGGAGACGTACATTTCTCGATTCAGAAAACCAATAAAAAAGATTCGGTACAGATGGATGTAACTGAATTAAAATCGAAAAGTCGCATCGAAGAGATCGCACGTTTAATTTCTGGAGAAAAAATCACGAAGACTTCGTTAGCTCACGCTGAACAGCTTTTGAGCGAAAGTAGATAGTACTTTTGTCTAGGGCCAGGGTTGCCTGTAAAACTTGGCTCATTCATTCTGTAGAAGCTACGAACTTGAGGGCCGATCATTGGCATAACGAAGGAGCTTCGCAAATGAATTTATTAAAATCTTCATTACTAACGTTTTTGTTTTCTATCTTCATTTTTGCAACTCCCAATCAAGCGGATGCAGCAAAGAAAAAGGGCGGCAAAGGTGCATTCGCGGGCGGCTCTTTGTCAATTGGTTTTGGCATCGGTATATTAACAGCCGAACAAGAAGGCCTAAATGCGATGATTCGCGAATCAAAAGCAGCTACTAACTCTTCGACCGGTAATTTTAGTTCGGGCTATGAATTTAGTGGCCAGTTAACATTTCGCTTCTCGAGTAATTTAGTGGCTTTACAACTTCGCCCTTCCTACATCATGCAATCAACGACAGGCTCTGCCACTGATGGGTCGTATGACTATAAATTAACGGGTTTTACTATATTCCCGTTAGTGCGTCTGATTCCACTAAGTAATGATATTATCGATTTCTATCTTCAGGCCGGTATCGGATACGGTAAATTAGACGGCGAAATTACGAACGGTCCACGCAACGCAAAGTTTAGCGGCTCAAGTTTTGGTATGCAAATGGGAGTGGGCGCTGACTTTTGTTTAATTCCGGATCATTGCTTTGGCGTAGAAGGAAACTACCGTTATTTGCCTATCGTTCGTAACATAGTTCGCGCGGCATCGACTTTGCCCGTTTACGGCGCTTCGCAGTCTTCACCAGACCGCGAGCTTGAGAACAGCAATGGCTCTGACGTAGCAACATCGCTAACCGGTATCTCAGGTGCGCTTAACTATACATTTAACTTTTAATTAGTTTACGGATATTTATAACTTCTAATTTTCCGTCTTCGATCTTTAGGGCGCGCGGCTGATCTAGCCACGTACCCAAATTGACTGAACGAATCTTTTTTCCGCTGCGTTCAAACTCGTAATCATCGAAAATATGCATGTGTCCGGTTACGATTAAATCAAAAGCTTTATCGGCATACACTTTTTCAACGTGAGTATGAATAAGATTTTTCACTTTTGCGGTATTCTCAATCATATAACCGCCGCTTTTTTTACGGCTTTTCTGACTTTCTTTTTCGCCGAGCCACTTCCAAAACCAACCGGGCAACATGTGGCCGATCGGTTCGATCATTGGGTGACGAACCAAAGCACGATACTTCAAGTAAGCCAAATCATTCGGATTAATTAAATCACCATGTTCAAGTCGTACTCTTAACCCGTCAATTTCGAAGAATGCCTCTTCTTCATAAACCGGTATATCCAAATACTTTGTCCAGAAGACATCGACGTGAAAATCGTGATTACCTTCGAAGTAATACACTTCTCCGCCGGCCTTTTTAAATTTTTCAATTTGATCGATTAAAACTTTGTAGTGAACGCGAAAAGCTTGGCCATTCGATAACCAAAAATCAAAAATATCACCTAACATAAATAATCGGTGTTGCCGCGGATTTTCGTTCAGCAAAAACAAAAAACGCAACAGAGTATTTCCGTTGCGTTCGTTGACATCTTTAAGATGAATATCAGATATAAACCAAGAAATCACAGGGTTAGCGCCCCCAACTCACTAGTTTTGTTGTATGTCGAAACCTTGTTTTTTACGAATGAAAGCGGGCACTTCTAAAATATCGCGCGCCATCTTACGTGCTTCTTCAACTTGTTTCTCTTCGTCCATCATTGTTAATTGTTCTGGATGAAAAGATTTTTCTTGAGCCGCTGGCTGGGTCACTTGCGTTTCGCGAAATGCTTTAGCTTTGGCTAACAACATATCACGTGCCGTTGATGAATTCGCCGCAACCGGAGAGATTTCAGAAGTTAGATCAGCTTCATTGGCCACCGGAGTTGGCGTCGTTTCAACCTGCGCCGCAGCTGTTACTTCAGTTGTAAAAGACTTAACGGTCTCTTGCACATTATTGATTGATGGCAATTGAGGTGGGTTGAAATTCTGCTGTTGAGCCGGAGTCTGCATGTTTGGCATTTGTGCATGAACTGGCTGAGGAGGCGCTACTTGATGATATTGAGGCTGTTGCTGCTGAATCGGCGCTTGATTGTATTGAGGCTGCTGAACCTGAGTCTGGAAATAGCCAGGCTGCTGTTGCTGCGGAGACATACCTGGTTGTTGAAACTGTGGATACATGTGAGACATTTGGTTCTGCACCGGAGCTTGCGGAGTCGCCTGTTGGTTGTAACCTTGCATGTTCTGGTTAGGAGCGAAACCAGAAGTTCCTGGAATATCAAAGCTAATTGAAGGCGCAGTATTTAAAAAGCTTTGCATCGAGTTAAATGCGCCGATTCCGTCACGCTTGTCTTCACGAGCAAAACCAGTCGCAATAACTGTTACGCGAACTTCATCATCAATTGTCGGATCGATAACCGCACCAAAGATTACTTCAGCGTCTTCGCTAGCAGCCTCAGTAATTAAAGTCGAAGCTTCATTTACTTCGTACAATGAAAGATCAGAACCACCCGTCACATTAATGATAATACCAGTAGCACCATCAATTTTAACGTTTTCAAGTAACGGCGAAGAAATCGCTTGGGTCGCCGCTTCAACTGCCCGGTTTTCACCTTTAGCTGAACCTGTTCCCATTAATGCTAAACCTTTGTTAGCCATAACCGTGCGAATATCGGCGAAATCTAGATTGATCAAACCTCGAATATTAATCAAATCAGAAATACCTTTTACCGCTTGAAGTAAAACTTCATCGGCTTTTTTAAATGTATCTAATAAAGGAGTTTTATCAGACGAAATTGATAATAATTTTTGATTCGGAATAACGATTAAGGCATCAACATTATCTTTTAATTCAGCCAGTCCCGCTTCTGCGTGCTTGCTGCGCTTTTTACCTTCGAACATAAATGGCTTAGTGACAACACCAATTGTTAAAGCACCTAATTCGCGCGCAATTTTTGCTACGATCGGCGCTCCGCCAGTACCCGTTCCGCCGCCCATACCAGCGGTTACAAAGACCATGTCGGCGCCTTTTAGCTGCTCGACGATGTGGTTATAAGACTCTATAGCACTTCGGCGACCCACATCAGGGTTAGCGCCTGCGCCCAAACCTTTAGTTAGATCTGCACCTAATTGAATTTTTTGTCCGGCTTTACTTGAATTTAATGCTTGTATATCTGTGTTTGCTACAACGAATTCTACATTCGTCATACCGCCTTCGATCATTGTGGTTACTGCGTTACTTCCGCCGCCACCGATTCCCACTACTTTAATATTTGCGCCAATATTTACGTTTTCTTCTAGTTCAAACATGTTATTCCCTCCGTAGAATGATCTGCTTTGCAGATCTGTGCCCCGCCAAGGGGACCCCAGTTAGTATTTTTTAAAATAAATCGTTAAAAAACTTTTTAACCTTCGATGTCATATCATCGAAAGAGCCGTTCATATTATTCGAAAAACTCATCCCAGAGTCTTTACGAACATAAAAATCTTTTTTTACTTCAAGCGCATGAAATAAAAGACCGACGGCCGTTGCGAATTCGCCGCCCTTCACTACGTCTTTTAAGCCACCCAGCAATCTTGGAAAACCACGACGAACTGGGATGTCGAAAACGAATTCGCCCATTTCGACTAGACCATCTAAGCTGCTTGTTCCGCCCGTTAAAACAACGCCCGAACCCAATAAGGGTTGCAAACCGCTGATACGAACGTCATTTGAAATCATATTTAAACATTCTTCAGCACGAGCCTCTAAAATATGAGCTAGCTCTTTGCGTGCGATCGTTCTTGATTTACGACCACCCACGCCTGCCACCTCAACAGTTTCTTCATCAGAAACTAAAGTCGAAACAGCGCAACCGTGTTTACGCTTTAATTCTTCGGCTGCCATTTGGGGAGTACGCAAACCGACGGCAACGTCGTGCGTGAAGTGAGTTCCACCAATAGAAATCAATGACGTGTGTGCCACACTACCATTGATAAAATAAATTAATTTACTAGATCCGCCGCCGATATCGACTAAGCAAACGCCTAGATTTTTTTCATCTTCGCTTAACACTGCTTTACTTGCCGCGATTTGATCTAAAACAATACCAGCTACTTTAAAGCCAGCTTTTTCAATACACTTTACTAAATTTGAAATCGCTGATTGGCTTGCAGTTACGATGTGAACGTTAGCCTCTAAACGTACGCCAGCCATACCGATTGGATCGGTAATTCCGTCTTGTGAATCGATTTTATATTCACGCGGAATGACGTGCAAGACGGTGCGATCAGCCGGAACAATAATGGCCTTAGCAGCTTCGATGACGCGCTCGATGTCTTGCTGGTTAACTTCTTTATTTTTGATCGCAACCATTCCTTTTGAGTCGAATGATTGAACGTGTGAGCCCGATACCGAAACCCAAACTTCGTTGGTTTTATATCCTGACATGAGCTCAGCTTCGTCTTTTGCTTTACGAATCGCTTCAGTTGTTGTTTCGATATTGACGACTACGCCTTGCTTTAGGCCCGAGTTAGCAACTAAGCCTACTCCGACAACATCGATTTGATTTTCTAAATTAACTGTTTGGGTAACGACGCTGTAGACAAGTTTGACTTGCGACGAACCGATATCGAGAGAGGCCAATACAGGCCCTGCATTATTTGAAGTACTCATCCTTAAGTCCTTTAGACCACCGAAGTCTTTAAATTGATTCGAACTCAAAGCCTATCCAATCTTGTTGTAAATCACGTTGATGCTTTATGTCGTTGTTGCAAATCATGTGGACAAAAGTCATCCAGACTGAAGTCCCTATGACTAAAGCTTAGGGGGCCTGATGCAACCTGACAAGAACTTTTTTTGATAGATTTGCGTCTATGACGCGCGCTTTCAGATCTCGAGATTCGAGATAATCGATGACCTGCGCAACTCGCGCAGACTTAATTTCAAATTGATCTTCACCTAAATTAATCTTCACTTCGGATTGCAAAAGACGAATCCAATAACCTTCTTTTTTATCGTAACCAATTTCAGAAACCTGCGATGAATGCAGTCGACCTTGTGTTGGTAAAGATTTTAAAACTGTCAAAGCTCCATCACGAATTTTTTTATTTTTTAAAAGAACCACATCATGACTAATGATCGCGTCTGGCGCCTGCTTCGAATCGACTTTCGCTAGCACTTCGCCCGACTCGGACACCGGACTAAATTTGTCTTGCGATGCTTGAATTAAGAATGCCACAGGTTGCGGATCGATCTCAATTTCAAGACTTGAAGGCCAAGATCTTGAAAGACGAAATTCACCAACCCATTGCTCTTCCTTAAGAATCGCGGCAACCTGGCTTAACGGAAATCTCCACAAAGACATTCCCTTAAAAGTGCTTAATTTGTTTTTTAAAATTTCAATTTTAGGTGTGATAAAGTTACGTTGAGATTCAGAAGTTGAAACATCAATTTTGATCTGTTCAATCTGAAAAAAACCTTTTTGGTCTAACGAATACACCGATAAAAAAAGCACCGCGGGAAGTACTCCAAAAGCTGCGCATAATTTTATCCATCTATTCGATTTCATATCTTATTATTTTAGATGAAAGAAAGAATCAGGGCATCCATAAATCAGAATTTAACAAAAAAAGACTAGTCTTCAGTCTAGCTAACTAGCAAACAAAGCATCGCACTAAACGACTAAACTAGATCGAAAAAGTTCTAAAACTGGCCCAAACGCACAACTTCGGTGGTTAACTGAACACCACTTTTTTCAAGCACTGTTTTTTGTACATGTTGCATAACACTTAACGTGTCCGCGGCGGTCGCTTCGTTCAAATTCACAATAAAATTAGCGTGCTTCAGCGAAACCTGCGCATCGCCAATACGAAAACCTTTTAAGCCATATTGATCTATTAACTGCGCCGCCTTAAGCCCATCGGGGTTTTTAAAAACCGAACCACAACTTGGCATATCTAAAGGCTGTTTTGATAAACGGATTTTATTTGCTTCACGAACACGAGCTAAAACAGAAGGGTCTTTTTCGTTTGGCCAGCTCAAAAAAGCGCGAATAATGATATCTGGCTGCCATCCATCAGTATGGCGATAGTTAATCGTCAATGCTGCTTTTTCGATGCGTTTGATTTCACCCTCAAGATTCATTACTTCGATGGCGTCGACAAGCTCCATGAACTCGCGTGGCTTGAATGCTTCGGCTACACCTGCATTCATTATGACTCCACCGCCCACATCGCCCGGCACGCCCCCTAAGAACAACGCCGGAGCCAATTGATTTTTCAAAAATGTCTTCAACAATTCCGATTTAGACGTACCTGCCAAACAATCAATGTGAAGCCGATCGCCACGAATCTCGGTGCTGAGCCCAGAGAATCGACGTAAGCAAATGGTTAGCCCACGAATGCCCTGGTCTGAAACTAAAACATTAGATCCACCGCCCAGAATTGTTATCGGCAAAGCTTCGATCTTAGCGTATTGCAAAGCCTGCTTTAGTTCTTCAAGGTTGGTAGGCAAACAGAAATGATCAGCGTTACCACCGATCAACCAAGAAGTGTATTCGGCCAGATTAACGTTTTTTAAGATGTTCAAGAACATCAAGCCCTAACTTCCAGCCGTCGCCGGCTCCTAAAGTTAAAAACACGTCGCCCGCTTTAAGTTCTTTTAGAATATCTAAAACTTGATTATCTGTTTTGGGCGAAAGCATAGAATGCGGGTGATTCATTTCGCTTAGCAATCTTTCAGAGGTAATTCCAGGAATAGGGGTCTCACCGGCGGCGTAAATATCCGTTAATAGTAAAACGTCAGTCTGAGTAAAGCACGATTTGAAATCTTGCCAACAATGCTCAGTGCGCGAGTAACGATGCGGTTGAAAATAAATAACTAAGCGATTCTTGTCGAATTTTTCGCGTAACGCCTGCAAAGTGGCGCGCACTTCAGTTGGGTGATGACCATAGTCATCGTAAACTTGTACTCCCGCCGCTTCGCCCTTGAAGTGAAAACGCCGATCAACGCCTTCAAAGTGTTCTAAACCTTTAGCACACATTTCAAAATCAATTCCGGTAGCAATACCCACGGCCAAGCTAGCTAAAGCATTTAAAGCATTATGTCGCCCGGGAGTATTTAATTTAAACGATCCCATTTTTTCTTTAAGATTCGTTAATTTATTATTTCTGTAGACATCATACTTACCTTTTTCGCCTTCAAGAATATAATCATTCTCTTGGTTGAAGCCGTAGTACAAAATTCTTTTTGAATAGTGGTCAAAAATGTCGCGAACTGCTGGATCATCTCCGCAAACAATTACGACTCCGTAAAAAGGCACGCGGTACGCAAATTCTAAGAATGCGCGCTTTAAATTCTCGAAAGTTTTAAAGTGATCCATATGATCTGAATCAATATTAGTAATCACCGCAATTTCTGGTGATAGCTTATTGAAGCTGCCGTCGCTTTCATCGGCTTCAGCAATTAGCCACTCGCCGGTGCCAAGTAAGGCCGTCGATTTAATTCTTTCGAATCTTCCACCAACCACAATCGTTGGGTTTTGCCCGGCTTCCAGAAAAATAGAAGAGATCAAACTGGTCGTCGTTGTTTTACCGTGTGTTCCTGCGACTGCAATGCCGCGACGTAAACGCATAATTTCAGCTAAAGCTTCAGCCCGCGGAATCAGGGGGATTTCTCTTTTACGAGCTTCCATCATTTCGGGGTTTGATTTAGCGATGGCGCTCGAGTAAACCACCACATCGGCCAAACCGACATTATTTGAATCGTGGCCCTTGTATACATTTACGCCCATCGCTTTAAGGCGATCGGTATTTGCATTTTCGCCGGCATCCGAGCCCGATACCCCGGCGCCAATATTATGAAGTAATTCAGCTAGGCCGCACATGCCTATGCCGCCGATCCCAATGAAATGAAATTTTGCTTTTGATAATTGTGATTCAGTTTTCATATAATGTGATTTAAAATATCCTTTGCGATTTCTTGGGCTGCTTGTTGCGGAGCTAACTTTCGCAGATTCTGAGACATTTTTCTACGAAAATCAGCATCAGTTTTTAGTTTCATAATAGTGGCTGCAAATTCTTGCTCGCTGAATTCAGCTTGTTTAAATAAAAAACCGCCACCTTCACTAACAACTACTTGCGCATTTTTTAGCTGATGATCATCAGCCGCATTTAACGGAACGATCAATGGTACGACTCCGAAGGCGGCCGCTTCGGCGATCGTGCTCGCGCCACCTCTGCAAAACTGTATGTCGGCTTTTTTATAGTACAAAGGCATATCATAAATAAACTCATGCACTTCAACATTTTTGGTTTCGCCGTATTTCGCTTTGATCGTTTTAAAATCGAGCGAACCCGTTTGGTGAATCACGTAAACTTCATCTTTCAGTTCAGCATGAGCTAAAATAAAATTAGAAATTTTTTCATTTAAAAAAACCGAGCCTTGGCTTCCGCCGAAGCATAGGATTGTTAATTTATTTGCGACGCTCTGACGCGAAACCAGGCTACTTGCGGCCGCATCAATTTCGGCTCGTAAGGGCATTCCGAATACTTTTACGTTTTTTGATTTTAAATATTTTTTAGCATCATCAAAAACTAAGTAAGCCTTACCAACTGACTTCGAAAGTATACGGTTAGCCATCCCCGGATGCGCATTGGGCTCCCACAGGGCTGTTTTTTTTCCTAATAGGGCGGCCATCATTACAAAGGGCGCCGACGCATAGCCGCCAACTCCTAGAACAAAATGCGGCTTATATTTTAATATTAAAAAGAAAGACTGCACTAAGCCAATCGGAATTTTAGCGATGGTTTTTATTTTCTGAAATATATTGCCCGAGAAATTTAATTTTCCGCTTTGAATCAAATCAAGCGATAGTTTTTCTCTGGCCATAATTTTTTGTTCAAGACCCTGCGAAGTACCAACGTAACGAATTTCAAAGCTGGGATCTAAAAGCTCAATGGCCTTGCCAATCGCAATGGCCGGATAGATGTGGCCACCCGTTCCGCCACCAGCGATCATAATAACTTTAGGGGCTGCGGGGCTCAAAACAAACTCGAAGATTTAGTCGTAGATTCAGACATTTCTATATTGAGTAGAATTCCAAATAGAAAACTGAGTACAACAAGCGAACTTCCGCCGTAACTTAAGAATGGCATGGTTAAACCCTTCGTCGGTACCAATCCCATGACGACGCCTACGTTTATAAAAACTGAAAAGGCAAAAGTCATGATCAAGCCTAATGCTAAAGTTTTCTTAAATATATCTTGGGTTTTCATTACGATTTGAAAACCGCGAAATACCACAAAACCGTAAAGCGCCAACAACATTGCGATGCCGATAAAACCCATCTCTTCAGAAAAAACGGCCATTGTAAAATCAGTGTGTGCTTCGGGTAAGAAAAATAATTTACCCTGCCCCTGGCCTATACCTTGACCGGTTAACCCACCCGAGTGCACCGACAACATACTTTGAATCACTTGAAAGCCTTTTTGCGCAGGGTCAGACCATGGATCTAAGAAGGCTTGCACGCGCGCGCGACGATAAGGCGAATGCCAAACAATAAAGTAAAGTGCTGGTAAAGATGATAGACCACCCAGCACCAACCACTTAATATTTAACCCGAACGTAAATAATAATGCCGTTCCGACTAATAAAATAATAGCGAAACTTCCGAAATCAGGTTGTTTAAGTAACACCGCTAAAGGCATAACGATCAATAAAAAGATCCAACCCCATTTGATTTTTCCCAAAAAGTTTTGGTGACGACAAACTAAACTGGCGAACAAGAAACTAAAACCAATTTTTAAGATTTCTGAAGGCTCGAAGCGAATACCAAAAGGTAACTGTATCCAACGAAGCGCTCCACCCACGCGAACACCCACGTGCGGAATAAACGTCGCGCAAAGCAACACAAAAGACGCCGGCCAAATAAGCCAACTGTATTTACGGATGATCTCGACCGGAACTTGCGTGGTAACAAACAGAGTCACTGCGGCAATAAGTGTAAAAACTAATTGGCGTTTGAAAAAGTAGAGACCGTCTCCGAAAGATTCGGTCGCAAAGATATAACTTGAACTGTAAACCTGTACTAGCCCAATGCCAAACAGAGTTACGATAGATAAAAACAAACTAGAAGATAAAAATTTGGTCTTCATTGACCTCTTTAAGCGGGATGGCCGCAGTTAACGGCCGCCGCCTTGGCAATCCGCTAGATCATTTGAATTTTTTAACGATCTCTTTAAAATAATCGCCTCTCTCCTTATAGCTGTCAAACATATCGAAGCTTGAGCAACCCGGAGACATCAAAACAACATCCGCAATCCTAGACTTTTGGTAAGCTATCAGAACAGCTTCTTCAAAAGTACCAATGAGATAAGTCTCAGAGAAATCGCCCAAATCACGATTAATTCGCTCTTTCGCTTCGCCCACTAATATCAAAGTTTTTACTTTGCGTTTAATCATATTTTGCAGCGGAGTGTAGTTCAAGTTCGTGTCTTTACCACCCGCAATTAAAATAACGTTTTCGTCAAAACAATCTAAGGCACGCATCACCGCATGAACATTAGTTGCCTTTGAATCGTTGTAAAATAAAACTCCACCCACTTTACGAACGTACTCTAAGCGGTGCTTCAGCCCGATAAAAGTATCGATGACTTTTTGTACGGCCTCATGAGTCGCGCCATGTTCGCGCGCTAAAAGTAAAGCGGCCATCATGTTTTCGATCGAATGCTTACCTTTAATCCTCATATTTTTAATCGAGAAAGTCTCGATTTCTGGGCCGGTCCGAACGCGCAACTCATCACCCACGTTAACGGCTCCGCCGATATTCATAATTTGTGGCTCTAAAGCAGGTTTACGAGAGAAGTAGAAAATACGGCCACGTTGTACCGATGGGTCACGCGCTAATTCAACAACTGCGTTATCATCTGCATTTAAAATTGAAGTGGTTGCTTGATTTGTATTTTTAAAAACACGTCGTTTAGCGTTGACGTATTCTTCCATCGAACGATAACGGTCTAAATGATTTTCGGCTAAATTGGTAAAAACAATATTCGCCGGAGCAAAATCAACAGCATGTTCTAGCATAAAACTAGAAACTTCAGCTAAAACAACTTTAGCTTTTTTATCTTCTAGTAAATAATTTGTTAAAGGGATTTCGGTTGAACCACCGACCCAAACGTCGATGCCACTGGCTTTAAACATCTCTTCGGCTAAACGAGCCACTGTCGTCTTACCGTTCGTTCCCGTGATGCCCACGACTGGCTCTTTAATAAAGCCCGAAGCAAATTCAAATTCACCTGTGATTTTAATACCCTGCTGACGAGCGTATTCAAAAATTTTCAAATGCGGAGCGACTCCCGGAGATAAAACAACTAAATCTTGCGATAAGAATGTCTTCGGTGAGTGCGAACCAAGTTCGAATTTAATATTTGTATAACCGTCTAATTGCTCGAGCTGAGTTGATAGTTCGGGCTTTGATTTATGATCTGTCACCGTCACTTGTGCTTCATACTTTGTTAAAAACTTCGCCAGTGATACGCCTGTTTTACCAAGGCCAACGATCAAAATTTTCTTATCTTTCAGTTCTGCTAAATCTTTCCACATACGCGAAGCCTCTTTCTTACTAACAAATTACTACTTACTATTTAATTATCTTAATTTAAGAGTTGCCAAGCTTAACGCCGCTAACAAAATTGAAATGATCCAAAAACGCACGATGATTTTTGTTTCGGTCATTCCACCTAGTTCGAAATGATGGTGGATCGGCGCCATCTTAAAAATTCTTTTACCGGTCAATTTAAACGAAATCACCTGCGTGATAACGGACAAAGCCTCAACTACGAAAATCCCGCCCAAAAAAACCATTAATAATTCGTTCTTGGTAATTACCGCCATCGAACCTAAAAAGCCACCTAAGCTTAAACTTCCGACATCCCCCATGAAAACCTGCGCGGGGTAAGTATTAAACCACAAAAAGCCTAAACCGCCTGCAACCATAGCCGCAGCAAGCGGAGCCAATTCACCCGCACCGACAACGTGCTGAATCTGTAAATAGTTCGCAATCGAAGCATGTCCCACGATGTAAGAAAATAAACCTAAGGTTGTTGCCGCCACGATCACAGGTACGATAGCCAGCCCATCAAGCCCGTCAGTTAAATTAACCGCATTCGCCGTACCAACAATGACCAGTGAACCCACAATGGCGTAATAATAACCAAGATCGATTGCTACCTGTTTAATAAACGGGACTGTAATGTCGGTGCTCATGTTGTGGTAGCGAATCAAATAAATAATCACAGCGCCCGAAATTAAAAATTCGGCGAATAAACGAATTTTACCAGACAGCCCTTTGGTATTCTTCTTAGAGACTTTCATGTAATCGTCCATGTAACCGATTAACCCGAAACCCCACGTAATTAGAACGGTTCCCACCACAAAGGGATTTAAAATATCAATCCATAAAACTAAAGGTACAACCGTACTTAATAAAATAAGCCAGCCACCCATCGTAGGCGTTCCGGCTTTTTTCTTGTGAGATTGTGGACCATCATCGCGAATCGATTGACCGAAATGTTTTTCTTTTAACTTTTCAATAAAGCGCGGACCCCATATGAGGCATAAGAAAAAACCCGTAAAAAATGAGATAAAACTACGAACTGTAATGTATCGGAAGACGTTCATAACCGAATATTGATCGGCGAACGAGTAAAGCCATTGATAAACCATTCCGTATACCTAACACACTTCGGCTACAGAACTCAAGAAATATTTTCTAAATCGTTGATATCATTGAATAAATCTTGCTTTTTAGCTGCGTCCGATTTATCCACTTGAGCATGAAAAAAACTAAATCAGGTCGCGCAAAAAAAGAACTTAAAGATTTTGCCTTAGGCCAAGAACAAACTGTTTACTCGCAAAATTACAATCCGTCAGTTCTTGAAGCGTTCGACAACAAAAATCCAAAAAATATCGCATGGACAACTTTTATCTGTGCCGAATTTACTTCACTCTGTCCGAAAACAGGCCAGCCTGATTTTGCCAAAGTTTTTATTAATTACATCGCTGATAAAAAAATGGTCGAAAGCAAATCACTAAAACTTTACTTATTTAGTTTTAGAAATCATGGAGATTTTCACGAGGATTGCATTCAAAAAATTTGTAATGATCTAGTCAAACTGATGAAGCCCAAATACATCGAAGTTATCGGAGAATTCACTCCCCGCGGCGGCATCGCCATTTTTCCGTTCGCTTCGTACGCAAATGATGACGAAAAGTTTCAGGGCATTTATACTGAGCGCTTAATCAACTACGCTCCGGGTAAATACTCGACCGAACTTTCACGCGTTTATTAGTGCGCTTTCGTTGCGTATCCCATGTACGAAAGCAGCAAGCTATCGGTTAATTCAAAGCGTAACGACTTCGGCACGACACCGCTGAAAATACTTTTAACAGTGATTGAAGAAAAAACGGGTTTGATTCCCACCATCTTTTCCACATTCATATTTGCACTTTTACAATAACTTTTTAATTCGCTAGGTTTAATAAAAAGTCGAATGATGTGCATATGCTTGGGGGTATTCTTCACAAACCATTCAACCATTCGTATAATGACTAAATGTGCAAGCGGGTTACGGTTGAAAGTATGAAATATAAAAAGGCCCCCTGGTTTTAAAACGCGCGAAAATTCTTTGATAACCAAAGCGGGGTCTTCAACATGCTCTAGAAAATCCATGGCTGTCAAAATATCGAAGCTTTGATCAGCGAATGGCAAGTGGTAGGCATCTGCTTTTTGGTAGTGAACCGACTTTGTTTCATCGTACTGCGCGGCCACCTTTAAGCTTTCTTCCGAAAGATCGACGCCCGTCACCTTTAAGCCGGCGGCCGAAAGCGCGTTACTTAGAAAACCCGCACCGCAACCAACATCAAGCACGCTTGTCGTATTATGTAAGGTAAAATGGGCGCGAATTTGAGCAAGTATCCATGGTGTTTTAGTTTTCGATTCGGCTCGCAGTAAAGCGACCGGGTCGTCAAAAGCCGTGTACCAACGTTCGCCGTACAGTTCGTAGATGTCATTATTGACACTATCTTTTTTTAGGATCTGACTTTTTTCCAAGAAATACTCCAGTATAAAATTTGATAAATCATAAATAAGAATATAACCAAACTTTGTATTTTTAAAAAGTTTGCGTCTAACTGATCTTTCCAAACATATCCGGCCGCAAGAAAACAGATAGGATGCAAAACAAAAAGAATGGCATGCAGCCAATTTTCTTGGGCCGAAGAGACATCTTTATGAACCCATTCGTCTTTTGTAATGAACAGACATGAGAACGCCGTAAGCGCGATATAAATTTTTAAATTTTCTACCGAATACGCTTGAGTAAAGATAAATAAATAACACGCTAAAACCGTTGACGTGTCTAACGGATGTCCGATTCGCTCCCAAAGCCCCAAGCCGCGGCGATGGTGAAAATAAAATTCATCGAACAGCATCGCTAAGCCTTGCAGAGCAAATGGAAAATAAAGCAACACCACTAGCAAACCTCGAATACAGAGCCAAATAGCGTGAGCCCCGGCCCAAAAGCGAAACTTATAATACGCGTTCCCACCGCAGTAGGCTCTTGTAGAATCTCGTTCCAAACATGCGGTAAAGTGGCAGACGACATATTGCCCCGCTCGAACAAAACTTTTTTACTCTGTTTCGTTTGTGAATCGGTTAATTCAAGAACTTCTTGTACAGAATCAATAATCTTCGGCCCGCCTGGATGAATTGCGAAAACAGATTTCATTGCCTCGGGTAAAGATAAGTTAGCCTTGGTTAACAATTCTTCAAAGAAAGGCTTTAACTGCTCTTTAATTTTAGCCGGAACTTCGCGTGACAGATTCATCTGCATGCCCCACGGTGCAGGCACCCAGCTCATGTCTTGGGTTGAATCGGGAATGATCTTTTCGTGAATGGCGATAATTTTTAAGTTTTTTTCGCCCGTCATTTTTTTAGAGGTGGCTGAATACTTCATATGACCGTCGGCAAAAAGCGTTTGCACAATTGTTTGTTCTGGAGTTTGCGCTAACGGATTCATGTGCAGCCCGCACATTTCGGTATGAACAATATCAACCCGCTGATCGCCCTGATTAACCAAAGCTTGCGCCAAACGAATGGACGGCAAGGCTGCATAACATCCCATGTGATAGGCATGGGTAATGGCCGTTACTTTTTGCCATTCCGGCTTTGCGATCATTTTCTGCCCCGCACTGGGTGAAATATATCCCGTGCAAGTCACATGAATTAAATGATCGGGTTTTTCATTCTGATTATAAACTTCGGCGAAAACTTCTTCGGCTCGATTGGCAAAAAATTTTGTGCGTTCTAAAATATCGACACCGGTTTGAGATTTATGGTCAACGCGGTAAATATCGGCTTCGGCCAAGCTTGGCTTAAAGACGTCGTGGCATTCAAAATATCTTTTCGAAACTTGTGTCTCTTTTACGGCATAGCGTTCAAAAATTTTTTTTAAAGTACCTAATTCTTTTTCATCTAGGCTTGAATTTGGATTCAACTTTTCTGCCTGCAAATGACATTGATTGGTCCATTCTACTAATGTTTTTTGGTCTAATTGATTCTTCGGATTCACCTGAAAAAAGTCGTTTAGGTAAACGTCATTTGTTTCAAAATTATTCATAAATCGCATAATTGCAATATAGGTGCTATGACTCAACTAAATTAAACGGCCCGGGGCCGGTAGGCCCTATCAAAACCGGGGAATACTGCCCGACCAAGGCCTAGGAGCTATCACCTTCGACCCCAAGCTTTCCGATAGGATTGGGTGCAGCCTTTTTATCTTATTTTTATTTTGACGATGAACCTAACTAGAACCACTTTGGCCGCTGAAGTTTCGGTTACGGCCGCGCTTTCTGAAGGCTTTCAAAGCCAATGGGTCGGTAAGTCTTGTTGACCTGACTGAAAAAACATTTTTCGACCAAATAAGCAATCAGCAAATAGTCCGACGCGAATGTTTAGCAAAGGTATTTACAGACTTAGGCCAATCCGCTGCGACCAAAAATAATCGGCGTGCTAACCAGTACTTGGCTCATGCTGAGGCCGCTAGCCAGTAAGCCAAGCTAATTGACGCAAATAAAGAAATTTTCACTCGTGCAAAAAGTTACAAAGCAAACTTAAGAAATGGCGAGTACTTTCTAGAACTCACCATGAAAAAACCTTAAACTACTTTTTCGTAGACCAATTGACTGGCGAGCAGTATTCGACAAAACGTTCAGTGCCGGCACCGCGCGAGCCTTTAACGACAACGATATCACCCTTTTTGATTGAAGCTTTTAATTTTTCGCCTAACGAATCTTCAAAAGCAGGTTTAATAAAAACTTCGCCCTTAAAATTTGATTGCGCAATACCTTTAGAAAAATTCAGATGATCCTCACCAATAAAATAGATTTGCTTAAAGTCAGCCTCTGCCGCGTGCCTACCTAGTTCTTGGTGAGCTTCGGGCGCGGCAACGCCCAGTTCTTTCATCTGTCCAAATACACCGATCTTAGCACCGTTAACTTTAAGTAAAGGTATATTTTCTAAAAGTGCTTTCATGCTGTCGGGGTTGGCATTATATCCGTCGAATAAAATCTCAGCGCCAACTTCAGTTTCAATAAACTGATTACGACCCCACGCCGTTTTACAAAGGGGTAAGGCTTTCCAGATTTGTTCGGGGTTTAGCTTACAGGCATGAGCAATTGTCGCGGCCGCCATTAAGTTTGTTAAATTCTGTTTCCCAAAAATCGGAATTTGCGCTTCGCCTTTTTCTCCACCGATTAGGCCGCTGATTTTCATTCCGTGCATCGAAAGCTCTTCGATTCGAAAATAAACATCGGCCTCATTGTGCGAAGCCGAAAAAGTTAACATACGTGCCGATGGATGCTTTCGTGAAGACGGATACATCATATCGTAAGTCAGCTCTTGATCTTGATTAAAAATACGGGTCGTGTATTCGCCCGACTCTAGATAAATTTCGCTTTTTGCCAAGGCGATATTTTTTTGAGTTCCGAAAAACTCGATGTGCGCGGTACCGACCATTGTACAGACCACGATATCTGGCTCGGCAATTTTAACTAATTCAGTGATTTCACCGGCGTGGTTCATGCCCATTTCAACGACGGCAAATTCAGTATCAAGCGGCATTTGCAGCAAAGTCAGCGGAACGCCCCAGTGGTTGTTGAAACTTCCTTGGCTGTAGTGCGTTCTACGATAGGCCCCAATGATTTGTGCGGTAAACTCTTTAGTCGTGGTTTTACCGTTTGAACCGGTTATGCCAATCACTTTGACCGGAAGTATTTTTCGGTAGCCATGCGCGAAGTTTTGAAGTGCACGCAATGTATCTTTAACCAGAATAATTGAAACTTTAGATTTCAAGTTTTCAAACTTTGGCGGAAGCTCGTGCACGATTAAAGCCGCCGCGCCGTTTTGCACCGCTTGCTCTAGATAATGATGGGCATCGTAGCTATCGCCTTTTAATGCGATAAATACTTTACCCGTTAAATCTGCGCGCGTGTCGGTGCCGATCTCAGCAAATTCTGTCTTAAAAGTTGAAAGAACACTGCCCTCAGTCCATTCGGCAATAAGGTTTAGATGCCACTTCATAAATACTTCCTAGCTACGTCAAAATCGCTAAAATACTTTTTTTCTGTTCCGATAATTTGATAATCTTCATGCCCTTTTCCAGCAATCAAAATAACGTCGCCTGCATTTGCAGATTGAATCGCAGACTGAATTGCTCTTTCACGATCAATTTCGACACTGTAGTTTTTAAATTCGGCTGGAACACCCGCGGCTACCTGTTGCAATATAGCCAAAGGGTCTTCTGTTCGCGGATTATCAGACGTTATAAAAATTTGGTCACTCAGCCGGCAAGCGATCTCGGCCATTAGAGGCCGTTTCAATGTATCACGATCGCCGCCACAGCCAAAGACCGTAATAATTTTATTCGTTAACTTTGAAGTTTTACGAACCTCATTCAATGATTTCAAGACATTTTCAAGGGCGTCCGGAGTATGCGCGTAGTCAACAAATACAGTTTTTTCGTGATTTATATCGACAATTTGTGAACGGCCCGGGACGCCGGTGAAGTTTTTTAAAGACTTAAAAGTTTGCGCCAAACTGACTCCGCAACCTAAAGCCGCGACCGCACTAGCTACGATATTATAAACCATATGCAACCCACTAAGCGGAACTTTCACGATCGATTTTTCGAGCGGAGTTTTCAATTCGAATTCGGTTTCGGTGAAGCTCATATTTAAAATTTTAAACTGAAAGTCAGCTTCACTTTGACCGTAAGTCCACGTGATAACTTCGTCGGCGACTTTCAACTTTCGCCCGTAGCTATCATCAACGTTGATAATTGCAAACTTCGGTTTTTTGCACGAGCTCCACATCAAATCTGTGAAAAGCTTTTGCTTTGCCTGAAAATAATTTTGCATCGTCTTATGATAATCAAGGTGGTCTAACGTTAAGTTAGTAAATATCACGCTATTAAAGTGAACACTTTCAACTCGCTTTTGCGCAAGCGCATGTGATGAAACTTCCATAGCCGCACAGACGGCTCCGCGGTCTTTAAATTCGCGCAAGCGACCTTGTAAAGTGACGGGATCTGGCGTCGTCATTTGTGAATGCCACACTTTATCACCAACGCGGTGGTTAATTGTACCCATCACGCCCGTTAATTTATTATTCTCGTTTAGTATGTGTTCAAGAATATAGGTAATTGAAGTTTTTCCGTTTGTACCTGTCACGCCAATGCAAAATAAATCTTGCGACGCAGAATTATAATATCTTGCCGCCAAACTATCTAAAAATTCACGGGTATCTGGCACTTCAACAAATAAAAATAATTCGTTGTTTAAGGCGGTGCTTTTATTTTCAACAACGATAGCAATCGCGCCATTTTTCACAGCGTCATTTACGTAATCGTGACCGTCTTTTTCGGTACCTTTGATTGCAACGAACACCGAACCTGGCTTTACTTGTCGTGCATCAAAATAAATTCCCGATACTTCTTGCTCGAGTAACGCCTTTTGCTGCCCGTCGGTCATATTATCCGGAGCATCCAAACTGAAAAATGAAAATAACTGATGGAGTTTCATGTGCAATCAGCTTAATATTTCAGTTAAAAGTTTACAAGAAAGATAACCCATGCGCCAAGCCGGACCTTTACAAGCTATTGAAGTATACAATGACCCTAACGCCAAGTGGGTAGTCATGTTTCATGGCTACGGCGCCGACGCTCAAGATTTAGCTGGTTTAGTTGATTCTTTTAACTTTAAAAAACCTTGCAACTGGCTTTTTCCGAACGGCAACTTAACCGTGCCCATCGGCCCCGGCTCAACGGGCCGCGCCTGGTGGAATCTGCAAATGAATAGCCTTCCCGGAGATTGGGCCTTACATCGCCCAACCGAAATGAACAGCGCCGTTGATAAAGCACTGAAGATGTTCGCTTCGATGAAATTTGATTGGAAGGATGTCATCGTTGGCGGTTTTTCTCAAGGCGCCATGTTAGCGACCGAAGTTTTTCTAAAAGCGCCGGCTGCTCCAGCGGGCCTTATTTGTTTGTCGGGAACTCTACTTAGTGAAACCGAATGGAAAGCTGCGGTGCCGAACCGCAAAGGTTCAACTATTTTAATGTCGCACGGTGAAATTGACCAAGTGCTACCACACAAGGGTTCTGCCCGTTTACAAAAGTTTTTTGAAGATAATGAAGTTAAAACAAATTTTGTTTCTTTTCGTGGCGGTCACGAAATACCGATGCCGGTGATTAATAAAATGAAAACTTATATCGAAGAAAGATTGTAAGCATGAGCTACGCAATCGAAACTGAAAATTTAGGCCGGGTTTACAAAACTTATTCTAAAAAAGAAGGAATTCTTAATTCTTTAAAAGGTTTTTATAACCGCGAATACGTTGAAAAAGTCGCTTTAAAAAGCGCGACCCTAAAAATCGAACCAGGAAAGATCGTTGGCTTAGTCGGTTCTAACGGAGCCGGCAAAACGACTTTACTTAAAATCTTATCAGGCTTGATCTTTCCCACAAGCGGCACGGCCACCGTTTTAGGCCATAAACCTTGGGACCGTAATAACGACTTCTTACGCCAGATCAGTATTTTACTGGGCCAAAAAAACCAATTGTGGTGGGATATAACCCCGCGCGATAGTTACTCTTTACTGACTAAAATTTACGATCTTGATACGAATGTTGCACGCAAACGCGTGAATGAATTAGCGCATTTGTTAAACTGTAGCCACGTGCTTGATACGCAGCTACGCCGCTTAAGTTTAGGCGAACGCATGAAAATGGAAATCATCGGCTCTTTACTTCATGCTCCGAAAGTTCTATTTCTAGATGAACCGACCATTGGCCTAGATATCGTTGCGCAGTCGGCGATCCGCGACTTTTTAGAGGGTTACGTTAAAGAGTTTCAACCAGCAATTATTTTAACTTCGCATTACATGGATGATATCGCCCAGCTGGCCGATCAGTTGCTGCTTATTTCGAAAGGGCAAATTGTTTACGACGGAACGGTCGATCACTTCATGTCGACTTCAGATTTAAAAAAGAAATTAATTTACCGATTAAAGAACTCGACAGAAGAGAAAGAAAAACTATTTAATTCACAAGAACTTCCGATGGTTTTGGCCGAAATGACCGCAGCCGGAGAAGTGACAGATATCAAGGTAGAAGAGGTTGATTTTGAGGACGTCATTCACAGCTTTTTGGCGAAGGAATCTAGCACTCGCTAAGTTGGGGATCGTCACCAATCTCGAGTACAGATTTAATTTCATCATTGATGCATTTATTCAACCCATCTTAACGGTGGGGATTGAAGTTCTTTTGTGGTTAGCGATTTTCAAAACAGCGCAGTCCGGCCAAATCGGCGGGTTTGATCGCGAATCGTATTTAGCTTACGCGGTATGGGCACCTTTTCTAGGACGCATAACAATTAGCTGGATGTACGAATCAATGATGGCCGAAGAAGTTGCCACGGGTTCGATTAACACAATTCTTAGCCGCCCACTTAGCTTTTTCGAATATTATCTTAGTCAAATGATGGGTTACAAACTGATCACCACCATTTTTTCAATGATGGTCCCGGTGGCCGTTAGTATTTATTTTAAACTACCTATACATTATGAACGCTTGCCACTTGCATTACTATTAGTAACATACTATTTAATTCTGGTTCACATCATGAGCTTTTTAGTTTCAATTTTAGGTTTTTATTTAACTCGCGTTCGGTCTTTCACCATTCTTAAAAATCTTACTTTGATGCTTTTAAGCGGTGAATTAGTACCTATCGATTTAATGCCTAAAATGCTTGAGAAATTATTTTTATTTCTTCCGTTCTCTTCCGGAGTTTACATCCCGCTGGCCTATATTTCGGGCCGTGGAGATTTTGAATTGCTTAAGACTGGTTTCTCTAACGTGACCTGGGCGATTACTATTTTAGGTTTATTTTCGATCGTATTCTGGAAGCGTGGAGTTCGACAATACACCGGGACGGGCGCGTGAATAAGTTCTTCAAGTACGCAGGAATTTACAAAGCATTTTTTAAAGCCAGCTTTGCAGCCGATATTGAATATCGCCTAAATTTCGTATTTTTGATTGTGGCTGAATTTGTTTGGTATTCGTCGCAACTTATTTTATTTGAAGTATTATATCGACATACTAATATTATTGGCGAATGGGATATCAACCAAATGCGTGTTTTCATCTTTTTAGTTTTATTCGTCGATTCAATCTACATGATTCTGTGGGACCAAAATTTTCTAGCTTTTACCGATAACGTTCGTAAGGGTACACTTGACCTGCTTCTGATGAAGCCCATTGATTCGATGTTTATGCTAAGCTCGCAGCGCATTTCAATTTCGCACGTCCCGTGTTTTTTCATTACGGCGGCTGGCTGCATTTGGGCTTTAGCGCAGCTGCCTGATTTTAACTGGTTTCGATTGTTATGGCTGATCTTTTTAGTGCCGGCCGGGCTTTCAGTTATTTTCTGCGGGCGCTTTGCCTTAAACTGCACGGCGATCTTATTTACGCGCGCCGATTTTTTACAGTATGTTTGGTTTTCATTATTTCGTTTGGGTCTTCGCCCCGACGCGATTTATTCAGGTTTTTTGCGTATTATTTTAATTTTCGTCATTCCGTTTGCAATGGTTGCATCAATTCCCGCGCGAATTTTACTTGAACCCACCCAGTACTGGATGATTGCTTGGGCCATCGTTTTACCGTTTATATTATTTTTCTTTTTGAAGAAATACTGGAGATATTGTTTACGCCAGTATTCAAGCGCCAGTAGCTAAAGATTCCTTACTTCATAAAAACGGTCATGTGACGATCTGATGGTAGCTCATCTCCGGCTTCGGGCCAAGTTGACTCTACTCTTCCCGCACCAACAAATTTAACTTCAATCTTTTGATCAGCTGCTCTGGCTAAAACTTCGCGCATCGTTAATGATTTTAATTGCGGGGCCGACCCAGCCAATTCTGTTGCCTTTTCAGCACCCGAATCGTCTAAATTAATTTTCTTATCTTCAGTAAAAGATTTTTGTACGATGCTAAACGGCTTCACACGAGTTGAATTCTTTTCAGTTAATATCTCTGGTGCAACTCCGTCTCTACGAACGGCATAAGACGCAATCTTTGAAAACAACGGGGCTGCCACCTGCGCGCCGTAATAACCTTTCCGCGGATGATCGATTCCAACAAAAATAACTAATTGTGGATCATTAGCCGGAATAAAACCTGAAAAGCTGGCTATATAACCACCCTGCATGTAGCCGCGGCCAGAAGTCTTAACTTTTTGCGCAGTTCCAGTTTTACCGCCGACGATGTATCCGGCGACCCGTGCATTCTGACCGGTCCCCTTGTCACCCGTAACTTCGGCAAGCATCAGACGCATCTGCGCGGCTGTCTCGGCGGAAATAACTCGGCGAATTTCTTTGGGTTGGGTTGTGATTGTTTCATTTGTTTCTACATCTGTTACACTTTCAACGATGTAAGGTTGATTCAAAATTCCGCCATTCGCGATCGCCGCGTAGGCATTGGCTATTTGTAGCGGGGAAGTCGTTATACCTTGGCCGAATGAGACATTCGCCAATAAGTGATCTTTCCAAGGAAGCGAAACGGTAATACCTTTAGCTTCACCTGGCAAATCAACACCTAGCTTCTGACCAAAACCAAAAGCACTTAATCCATCTTTTAATTTTTGATCACCTAGCATCAGGGCAATTTTAGAAGTACCAATATTAGAAGATAAAGCCAAAACTTCAGTGACCGAAATCGTACCTTGCGCATGATCTTTTTCAGCCTCGTGGATGACTCGTTTTCCTAACCGAAAGGCACCATTTTCACAAAAGATTTTTGTTGTAGGTTTGATCACGGTGCGCTCGATCGCGTCGGCAATAACGAAAGTTTTTAAAGTACTTCCCGGTTCAAAAGTATCGGTCACACAGCGGTTACGACGAACCGTTGAAGACGATGCGCCGGGCTTATTGGCGTCGAAAGTTGGTAAACTAGACATGGCGCGAATGGCAGACGTCTTCGCATCTAGTACCACAACCCAACCGCCGTCAGCTTGGTACTTTTTTATCGTTGAGGCCATTTCTGCTTCAATAAAATATTGAAGATCGGCATCAACTGTTAATTTCATTTCTTTACCTTGAGGAGTTTCTGTAAATAACAAACCGTCTTGAATTAGCGGTCTTCCGCGGGCATCGCGGCGCAGGCTTACTTTCTTCTTTTCGCCTTTTAAGACGCCGTCGTGAAAAAGCTCGATACCTTCAAGCGCTTGCCCTTCTTTACCGACAAACCCAATCGTTGAAGAAAGTAAACTATCATTCGGGTAAACCCGCTTCCACTCTTCGACTAAACCTAAACCGCGTACTTTCATTTCGCGAATTTCTTCGGCAGTCGATGCCGAGATGATACGGTCTAACCATACGAAGCGTTTTGAACTGTCTTTCATCTTAAAATAGATGTCTTTGTAGTTGCCGTTCGTCAGCTGGGCCAATTTTTTTGCGACTTGCTTTTTATTTTCAATAATTTTGGGGTCAGCATAAAGCGAATACGCCGGAGACGACATTGCTAATTCTTTCCCGTTTCGATCAAAAATTGAACCGCGGCGGGCCGGCAGCGTAATGACAGTTTGAAATTGTCTAGCTTGTAAGTTATTTAATTTTTCGTGCGGTAAGAACTGCAAGTACGCCGCGCGAAAGATAAGTAAAGACCATAGAAAACAGACGCCGATAAATAACGTTACAACTTTGACTTCAAGGACCGGTCCTCGCTATAGCTTGTGTCGGAGTTAAATGAATAATTTGAGACGGAGTCACGCGCTTCAAAGTAGCCCTTTGAGTCGCTAAATTTTCAAGTAATTGGGGGCGAGTTAACTTGGCTAATGAAATTTCTTTTTGCCGTTTCATTTCAATCGCCCGCTTATGCTCTTTTGTCAGCTTTAAAACCACGTAAGAAACGCGGCGTTCTTCCATCTTAATAAAAACCAAACCTAGTAGCGTGCAAATAACAAATAACAAACTTAGAAAGGGCCTTAACTGTTGCATCTGACCGGAGCTCATCCTTGACCTCGTTAGTTTAATTTTCGCTTCAACGACGTATCATCCTGATAACGTCAATTTATTGGCCGCGCAGGGCGCGACGTACGGCAAATTTGTCAGGCTTCTCAGGCATCTTGCCTTTTTGAAAAATTCTGAGCTTTGCACTGCGTGCCCTAGGATTTATTTTACATTCTTCATCTGTGGGTACAATTACTTTTTTATTTACGAGAAAACCTAGCTCTGAGTCCTTAAATAAATTTTTAATCAGTCGATCTTCAAGCGAATGAAAAGTAATCACGCTTAACCGACCTCCGTCTTGCAATTGATCAATCAACAGTGGTACGGCGGTTTCGATAACTTGAAGTTCACGGTTCACCACTAGACGTAAGGCCATAAAATACTGAGTCGCTGGATGAAAACCTTTTTTTTGCCAACCATCGACTCTCTCAATCAGTTGCGCTAATTGTAATGTCGTTTCAAAAGGTTTAGTCACACGATCATTCACCACCGCGCGCACGACACGCGCCGAAGTATAAATTTCGCCGTAGGATTTAAAAATTTCAATCAAGTCTTCGGCGTCAAATTCATTTATGATTTGTGCCGCGGTTAACTTTGCATTTTGATTCATGCGCATATCTAAGGGGCCATCTTTATTAAAACTAAAACCGCGATCCGGTTGATCTAATTGCGGAGAACTTACGCCCAAATCTAACAAAACCATGTCTAATTTTTGCTGATTTTTCTCAGAAAACTCAGCAAAATTCTCGTGAAATACTTTTACTTTGCCTTCAGCAATTTCGCTTTTCCAATCTTGATTGGCCTGCGAAATGGCCGAAATATCTTGATCAGTTAAGATGGCTAGGTAAGGACGATATTTATTAAAAATTTCACGAAAATGCCCGCCGCGCCCATAAGTACCGTCGAAATAGACCATCTGCTCGTTTGACCGAAGTTCGGCAAAAGATTCAAGAACTTCATTTAGTAAAACAGGTACGTGCTTTTCATTCATTCTTAACAATTCCTCGACTAAAGTATGATGTTAATTTCCGATAATTTGTAGGTCAAGGTAGAATCACCTATTCTATACCAAGGAATCAACAACATGCTAATCAATTGCCTTCGATGCGGTTTTTCACAACCTAAAGATCAGTACTGCGCTCAGTGTGGCGTTGACATGCAATCGTACAAACCTAAGGCCGAACCGATTTTAAAAAAGATTCTACAGAGCGGAATCTTTCAAATTATAGTGCTGCTAACGATCGCAGTTCTGATTGGTCAATATATTATTCGCGGCGATCGTCAACAAACATGGGTGCAAAAAATCACGCGCTTTCAGTCTGTTACCAAAGCAAGCAGTAGTTCTTCGGTGATTGCTCCGCCGGCAATCGAAATAACTGAAGCTTCCTCGCAAAGTGCTTCCGGTGATACCACAGAAGGCGAATTAAAAGATTTAAAAGACCAAGAAATTTCAATTCCGATGGCAAGCGCACAACCGCTGTTTGCGGCTTCAGGCTTGGCGGCATCCGGTAACAATACGAATGCGCGTGTCGCCGAATCGGCAAACGAAAATCAGGCACCAATATTTCGTTTATCTTACGCTGAAGTTCCGCGCGAGACCCTAGCTAAATGGGTCAACGAAAGCACGAACGCCGGCCTATTTCAGAATTTATCAGAATACTCAGCCGGCATCATAACTGATTTTCGGAAGCGTACAGACACTTCAATGACAACTTTACTAACAAAAGAAATTAAGCTAGCCGTTGGCCAATCAAACACAACGACGTCAGCTACGACGCCTCAAGAAAATGGCTCGCAGGTCATCGGATTAGCTTCTGAGCTGCAGTATCGCGCTAACGAAAATGGCATTGTGCACGGTTCAATTTCGGTTTCTAGAAATGCCAGCCAAGGCCGCGTCGATTTCCCAGCTGAATTTGATTTGCCCCGTGGAGCTGTCTTTTTTATGGTGGGGGCACTAAAAAGCAACAACTTCGCCAATGAAAAGACACGCTTAACGATGCCACCGTTTCAGATCTTAAATTCGGTCGACTTCATGACACAAAAAACAGAGTTTGTTATTATCATCGAACCCGAATATAAATAACTTTCATGCAAACAAATCCCATGCTTACCGAAAACCACCACTATGGTCCACAGTTTCATTTAATCAATAATGTCTTTTTAGAATCTCTACTGACTCGGCTTTGTTTGAATCAAACCAAACAGCCCGAGATCAACCGACTCGTTGAAAAGCTTTATCACGGGTTAATCGAAGCGGCCGTTAACAGACTTTTTAGAAAAGAAATCAAAAGTTACTCGACGCGAATGTCTGAACTACACCCCGGCGTGCAGTTAACCGCGCAAGGCTTTTCGCAAGAAACAAAAGCTGTATCCGTTAATCTGGCACGGGCCGGAACTTTCCCTAGTCACATTTGCTACGATTTTTTACACACAATTTTGCCCCCCGAGAATTTGCGTCAGGATCATATATTCGCCGCGCGTATGACTGATAATGCTCATCAGGTTACCGGCACACACTTAGGCAGTTTTAAAATTGGCGGCAGCGTTGAAAATTCATTCGTTATTTTTCCAGATCCCATGGGAGCCACCGGAGGCACTTTAGCGTCTGCAATTGACTATTATGAAGAACAAATCCAAGGTCCTGCAGAAAATTTTATTGCTCTGCATTTAGTCGTCACGCCCGAGTATCTTAAAAAAGTCCTGAATCACTCTAAACGTATTCAAGTATTTGCAATACGGGTTGATCGGGGCCTGTCGCCCGCCGAAGTTCTAAAATCTCCTTTAGGCCTTTACTGGGATCAAGAAAAAGGATTGAATGATAATCAATACATCGTGCCAGGTGCCGGTGGATTGGGCGAGTTACTAAATAATTTGTTTGTTTAAATTAGACTTGAAAAGTTAGACATTTAGAAAAAACAGCGAGGCCAAAAAATGAATGCAAAAAGTTTAGAATTAAAAACGTATCTTTCAGAAGAAAAAATTCAGCAAAAAGTTGCCGAAATCGGTAAAGCATTGACTGAAAAATTTAAAGGCAAAAAAGTCACGGCTGTTTGCGTGCTTAAAGGGTCGTTTATGTTTTACTCTGATTTAATCCGTCAAATCAATACCGATATTACCTGCGAATTTTTTGGCGTATCCAGCTACCATGGTGGCACAAGCTCTTCTGGCGAAGTAAAAGTAACGCTAGACCTTTCATCTCCGATTGAAGGCCAACACGTTATTTTAGTCGAAGACATCGTCGATACGGGCTTAACTATGAATTATCTAAAAAAATCAATCGAGTCTCGTAATCCAGCATCGTTAACAACGGTCGCCCTACTTGAAAAACCAGAAGCTTTAAAAGTTCCGTGCAAACTTGATCACGTCGGTTTCAAAATCACAAACGAATTTGTCGTCGGCTACGGGCTTGATTACGATGGTTACTACCGTAATCTTCCTTACATCGCTCAAGTTCAAAACTTACAGTAAATTTTAGTTTAAGGCATCTTATCCAAAAGGAGTTTGAATTTGAGAATCATATTCGCAGCATTGTTAATAGCTGGAGCTAATTACGCTTTTGCTCAAGAAGAAGTAAGCAAAGCTAGCCCGGCCCCTCCGTCGGGAGCCATCGTTAAGCCGACTAGCGAGCAATTAAAAACCTTGCCGACAGAGATACCTAACAAAAAAGTAGAAACAACCACTGAAGTAACTGAGATGAAGACCAACTTGAACCCGCATCTTTTTGGCTTTCACGCCGACTTCAATGTTCCGCATTTGATGAATTATGGTTTAGACTATTGGCACTCATCTAGATGGTTTTCTTTATCTGCCAATATGGGCGGCGGCAGTGTTCCGAGCAGCACTTTAAAATCGTACATCAGCGACGTTGATGAACCTTCTTTAAAAATTTCGAATGTTGAAGCGGTTGCTCGTTACCATATCTTTGCAGGCTCGTTTTATTTGGGCTTAGGTTATGGCAATCACACCATCGATGCAGCCGGAAATAAAACCGTTACAATTACATCACCCGTACCAGGCAGTGCTACCGTTCGCCTGACTGACCGAATTAAATCGAATTACTTAACTCCGCACGTTGGTTGGCTTTGGAAGTTAGATGTGGGTCTTACTTTTGGTTTCGATATTGGTTACATGGCGCCATCAGGCGCAAGCGTTGAGCTAAAAGAAGAAGCTTTGACCGCACTACCCGGCGGAGCATCGCTTGCCGATTTTCAATCTACTGCCGAATACCAAAAAGCTCGTAAAGATGTGATTGATGCCTCTGAGCAGATAGGTAAAAAAGGTCTTCCTTATCTTGCCCTGTTTCGCATCGGATATATGTTTTAGTTGTTCAAAATTTACAAAGCAACTGCTTGAAAGCTAATCTGGTAGCTGCTTCTAAACAGTCTTTTACCCAAATAGAATAAGCGAGTTCTGAAGCTGCTGAAAGGCTATTCAAAACCTATTTCGCAATGCGCTCAATCAATCGAACTCTCGACAAATCCCTCAGTTCCGCGACAATAGTTCACGAGGGGATTTTTTCGAATGAAGCAGTTTCACGATTTATTAAATCATGTTTTGGACCAAGGAAATATTAAGTCAGACCGCACCAACACCGGGACAGTTAGTGTCTTCGGCTACCAAATGCGTTTCAACCTTCAAGAGGGCTTTCCTCTTTTAACAACTAAAAAACTTCATACGCGCTCGATTTTTCACGAGCTTTTATGGTTTTTAAAAGGCGAGACGAATATTCAGTATCTTAAAGAAAATAAAGTTTCTATCTGGGACGAATGGGCTGATGAAAACGGAAATTTGGGTCCCGTCTACGGAAAACAATGGCGATCTTGGGAAACCGCAGACGGTCGCACAGTTGACCAAATAGCCAATGTTGTTCAGCAAATTAAAACAAACCCCGATTCTCGTCGCTTGCTTGTCGTGGCATTTAATCCGTCTGACGTTGATAAAATGGCTTTGCCTCCTTGCCACGCTTTTTTTCAATTTTACGTAGCTAACGGCAAGCTTTCTTGCCAATTGTATCAACGTAGCGCTGATATCTTTTTGGGTGTTCCGTTTAACATCGCAAGCTATGCTTTACTAACTCATATGGTGGCACAAGTTTGTGATTTAGAAGTCGGAGAGTTTATTCATACTTTAGGCGATGCACACATCTACTCAAACCACATGGATCAAGTAAAATTATTACTTTCTCGTACTCCGAAGACTCTTCCGACATTGAAATTGAATCCGGCGGTGAAAAATATCTTCGATTTCAAATTCGAAGATATCGAAGTTTTAAATTATGATCCACTGCCTGCAATTAAGGCTGAGGTCGCGGTTTGATTTTATCGCACATCGTGGCTGTCAGTGAAAATGAAGTAATCGGTAAAGATAATAAGTTGTTATGGCATTTTTCTGAGGATTTAACTTATTTCAAAAAAAGAACGACCGGTAAAATCATGATTATGGGTCGCAAGACTTTTGATTCGCTTGGAAAACCTTTGCCAAAACGCTTTCATATCGTCGTCACCCGAAGCCCTATCGAATCAACGCACGAACAAGTAAAATATGTTAGCTCATTAAAAGAGGCCTACGCCTTAGCCGAAAAAATGTCGCTATCAGGCCTTTGGCCAGAAGAGGTCATGGTCGTCGGCGGCGGTGAAATCTATAAAGAAAGTTTACCCGATACCAATTTTATTTATTTAACTCGTATACCCGGCCAGTTCGACGGCGACACGAGCTACAGTTTGTCATTGCCAAAAGATTTTGGATTGGCCTATAGCCAATTTAGCGACGCACATCCAGGCTTACGCTACGAGATCTGGTCACGCGAACGCACTTCGGGCGATGATTGATTTATTCGTCAAACTTCTAGTCATATTATTCTAAACAAAAATTTAAGTCGCATGGCTCTACTGTCCGATTTATTATATATAAACGGAGCCTACCATGACAGACACATCCTCGACGACCGTACGCCATAATGATCCTGCCAAGTCGAAACGATTTATTACTAAAGAATTAGCGCAAATCGAAGTTTACGGCCGCATGGGGAAAGTTTTTTGCAAAATGTCGAACCTTTCGCAACTAGGCGCTTTTTTTGAAATTATTAACTCAAATTACATGCCCCGCTCTGGCGATCTGGTGCGCGTGACGGTGCTTCTTCGCCAGATTAACAAAACCCACATCCTTGATGCCGAAATTGTTTGGTGTAAGGGCTTAGGTTTAGGCCTAAATTTCCTAAAAAAATCAGAACTTATGAAAAAGCTTGCCGGCCGCCCTGCAGTTATATGATTCGGTGTTTATCATACCTTGGTCTAGTTAAAAACGCAGACTTTGCTTAGTGCTTTTTATTCATACGGCGATTGCTAGTATTTGGTCTAGACACCAAAGAGGGCGCCATGAAAAAAACATTCACAACGTTATTTGTCTTATTTGCAGTTTGCACATTTTTATCGGTTAAAAAAGCGCAATCAACTGATCGCAGCTACTACTGGATGAAAATTTCAGCGGTCGACAAATTCGAACGTTCGATTATAGCGAATACGGGCGTAGCAATTGAAATCGTAAAAGATGATTACGTCATCGCATACGGCAGCGATATTGAATTACAAAAAATTGAACGCCTTGGCAAATTACAAGCTTCATCAAACTTAGCGCAAGAGAATGACTTTCCATCACAAGATGCGGCTTATCATAGCTACGCCGAACTAACTCAAGAGCTGCAAACAATCGCTAAAAAAAACTCTGACATCGTACAACTTTCTTCAATCGTCAAAACAACTGAGGGCCGTGATATTTGGGCAATCAGAATAACAGCAGGGTTCGCCGACGCAGATCAAAAACCAGCGGCTATCTACATGGGTGGCCACCATGCGCGCGAGCATTTATCAGTCGAGCTTCCTTTACTTTTTATGAAGTATCTGGTCGCGCAGTACCGCGCGGGCAACCCACGCATCGTGCAGTTAATAAAAACTCGCGACGTTCATATCATACCCACGGTTAATCCCGACGGAATGGAGTACGACATCAAAGATGCATCCTACAAAATGTGGAGAAAAAATCGTTCACGAAATTCAGACGGAACTTTTGGCGTCGACTTAAATCGTAACTATGGCTACCAATGGGGCACCGGCGGTTCTTCTAGCAACACTTCAAGCGAAACTTATAAGGGGCCAAAGGCTTTTTCAGAGATTGAGTCCGTGGCGATTAAAAATTACATCGAAGCTTATACCAATATCTCGATACTTCTTTCGTTTCACAGCTTTTCAAAAATAATCTTATATCCGTGGGGTCACAAGTACCAACCCCTCGAAACTGCAAACGATCAAGCTGTTCACGAAGTCATGGCAAAAAAAATGGCCCAATGGAATGGCTACGATACCGGGCCCAGTTCATCTTTGTATATTGCCAGTGGCGATACAACCGATTGGTCTTACGGAGTTCACAAAATTATTTCGTTCACATTTGAACTTGATCCGGCCAACAACGGTTTCGGCGGCGGCGGATTCTACCCCGGAGCTTCAGTTATAGAGCCGACCTTTCAAAAAAACTTAGAACCCATGCTTTATTTATTAGAATACGCAGACAACCCTTACCGCGTATTGAACGTGGGCATCGGGCCAATCGTTCCCTGATGGCTATGCAATGTTAGACCTAACCGAGTCCAATTAAATTAGAAAGTTCACTCAAGGTAAACTGAAGTTATTATATTTATAGACTGAATTCCCATCAGTTAAATAAAAAGTTTTCGCTTGAACTGGATCTAGTTCAGCTAGAATGGGCGCTGTTAATGCACCTGTAAAATCGACGACAACAACTTCCTCACCAACAACACCAGGTATCGCCGTGTAAGGTTTGCGGTAAAGTCGCGTGTCGCCTGTTTTTGTAAAATAGATCATCGATTGAAGCGGGTCGGCACTACCTCGTTTATCAACGACGAATCCGCTAATTGAACCGGATGCAACTTGCTGAATCCACGAGCCACCCTCTGTGCCGCTGTATAGAATACCAGCTTGCAGTGGATAAAGAATCGCATTTGCTGCACGAAATCGACTTACCGCGCCTGCAGTGTTACCACTGATCGTTTGACCCGCGACAATCGCCGATGGACTTCCAAAAACGAATGCCGCCGCATTATTTCCGGCAACTTCAGTATACGCCAAAGAAGAATTAATTTTTTTGATATATGACCTATAAACTCCTCCGGAAGCGATAGAGAATTCGCGCATGTACACGTAGTAATTTGCTTGATCGAAAGCAACATGATTTCCCATAATATAGGTGTTTGCGGAATCAGGAGTCGATGACAATGTTTGCGGCGATGCCGTACTCGTCGTAGTGGGTGCAAAATTAGCTGTCGAAGCGTTTCCACAGATAAACTGGCAAGCACCCGTAATATTAACGATGCCAAATTTGACCCCCGTCGTACCAAATGCGTTTGTTTGATAAGGTAAACCTGACCCAGAACTTATTAACATCGATGGCGGTGCTCCGTTGGCCAAAACAATACTGCTGGTTGAAACGCTCCAGTTAGGTCCCCAATTTGTGCTGGTAATTGTATTTGCAGTATCAACTTTTCGTAGACGATTATTATTTGTATCGACGATAAAGATATTTCCCGCCGAATCAGAAGCGACCCGTCCCGGTGAACGCAATTCTGCAAACGTAGCATGCCCGCCATCACCGCTACTTGGAAGAGCGCCTGCAAAATTTGAACGTACGTTTGTAGAACTATAATATGAAATAATTTGTTGGCTTAAGTTCAACGTAAATAATCCCTGATTTCCACCGTCAACGATATTACGAAGCGCGCCGTTAAAAGTTGTTATGCTAGTCGTGCCGTGCGCCGCATCCGCCGTCATCAATGTAATAGTACCGCCGGCGGAATCATAGATCGCAAACGAATTCCGCGAGAGAATATAGGGTGATAAATGCGAGTCCTCAGTATTCGCTCGATTAACTTCAAAATACACATTTCCATCATTCGCTACCGAATACAAAGCCGTGGCATTATAAGCTTTAGCATGATTGAAAAACCAAATTTTTTCGGTTGAAGATGTGATAGGTGTTACTGTCCAACGCCCGATAAGAATCGACGATGCCGCAGCACCTTCGGACGCGAAAACTAATGCCTGGGTGTAGTCCTGACCCGCACGAAGCGTCGAAGTTGTATCGGCATTGTATTGAAAGATTCGGTAGGCTACGTAACTACAGCCGGCGCCGCAGTTGATTGTAAAAGAAGTCGAATAGTAAATTTTATCGTTTACAATTTTAAATGCGGCCGAAGGTATCCCTGCAACTAAGGACGCAGTTGAAGACCCGCGCAACCACTTAAAAATTCCAGTACTGGCCGTCCAATATAAATTACCGACACTATCAAAAGTAAAATTCGACCCCGCCACACGAGCTAGTCCTGTGGCGGAAGTACCACTGAAATTTACTGTGACAGTAGAAGCTCCGCTACCAGCGGAGCCGGCCCATTTCGTGATAATTCCTGACGACCCCTGAACTTTTAATATATCACCGTTGCGTAATAAAAATATATCACCGGTGAAGGGATCGCGCGCAAGCCCTTGAATATCCCCCGTCAAAGCCGTGCTTAGGGCGGTACCGCCTAAGATCGAAGAATCGGCGCCAGCAAAAAGTGTTAAACCAGATGGTCCATTTAAAACGGCCGACGCTGCGACGGCAATATTACCGGCTTGATCGCTGATGCTAACGATCACTTTAAACTTCTGTCCAATCAATGCAGCGGGCATTCCTAAAATAGCGCAGCCGGTTGCGGCCCCTGCTAAAGAACAAGCCCCATTCACGGTTGGTGTAAGATTTATTCCACTAGCGAAAGAACCTGCTGCCGGCCAGCTGACGGGCACAGATTGTCCTGAAATTAAGTACTGAATATGAATAAGATTTAGTGCCGATGCCGACGTTTGTTAGGATTTCCATTGAATTGTGAGCGGATCGCCTAACGTGGACGGGATCGAATCGCCCGCCACAGGAAACGTTACAGCTACCGTTGGCGGGGTGCCTAGTACTAAACTAATTGCATACGACGATATAGCCGAAGTGTTCCCAGCCGCATCGATAGTTGTCGCGTAAACGCTGTAAGACCCTGAAGCAAAAGGTAGTGAATAACTTGTCGGGATACTTGCATCACAAACTTGCCCGGTCATAGCTGCACTTAATGAAAAACAGTAATTAGTGATTCCGGAAGGAGCCGCGCCGGTGTCTGTTGCTGTCATGGCTAAGGCTACTGTGTTACCTGAAGCTGAAGTCGCGCCTGCTGCTAGCTGAAAAGTGCTGATCGTAGGTGCAGTGCTGTCGATGATAAAAGTACCTGACTGAGTGCTCGTCACATTACCTGCGGCATCGGTCATCGATACGCGAACGCGTGCTGTTGAAATATCTAAGTTAGGCACACTGAACGCACT
>JANPPC010000018.1:0-89606 GCA_031428275.1 Bdellovibrio sp. | reverse complement strand
GGTTCTTCTCAGTTGATGGTGGAATGCAAAGTGTCATGAATGGATAAAGGAATTCATCAAATTCCAAGACTTTTTTAATATTTTAGTTACGAAGCTGAAATTTTAACGAAAGAAACGGAAGTGTTTTGATGAATTCCCATTGGAAAAATACCAATCAATTAATCATTTTGCCAGAACTAAAAATATTAACACACGGCCAAAGCAATCGATTTCGATATCATTACCAGTGTGCAAAAGAGTCTGAATTCGAAATCTGTCCAAAGTGCGCTGTGAAATCGTATTCAGTCCATGATCGAAGATGGGTCTCGCTTAAAGACCAACCCGTGCGTGGCATGGGCGTCCGGCTGAAAGTTTTAAAACGAAGGTTTCGCTGTCCAAAGTGTAAAAAAGTCTTCACAGAGCCCGTTTCTGGCGTTCGGAAAGGCTTTAAAACAACCGAACGCTTTCGCCGTGGTGTGAAATGGGCGTGCGATAATTTTAAGGATTTAACACGCGTCCAAAAAGCCTTCGACTGCTCAGCAGGTTTAATTTACAAAGTCTTCTACGAACAACTTGAACTGAAGCAACGTGAAAAAATGAATGACCCCTGGGGGAAAACCTTAGGGATCGATGAGCACACTTGGAAAAAGCGCCGTGGCAGGGTTCGGAAAACTGAATTTTCTTCCTTAATAGTCGATTACGATCGCGGGCGAATTGCAGAAGTTGTAAATGGAAAAACAGTTCAGAATCTAAAAGATCAATTAGACTACATTCCAGGACGTGAGCGGGTCACTCAGGTCGTGATCGATATGTGCGATCCATTTAAAAAATTTGTTCGAGAATTTTTTCCAAACGCGGCGCTAACGGCAGATAAATTTCACGTGCTACGCTTAGCAAACCCAATGCTTATCAGAGCCAGAACCGAAATCACTGGCGACCAAAGATCAAACCCCGTTCGCGTTTTACTCCAGCGTAATCGACATCGACTAAAGTATTTTGAAAAATCAGCTCTTGATCAATGGCTCAATCACTATCCTAAGATGAAAGAAATTTATTGGTTCAAAGAATCGTTGTACCAACTGTATCGGACAAAGGGGTTTAACAAAGCATCGCGTGCATTAATAAATCTAACCGATCGCATGGCTTTATCTTCGTTAGAAGAAATAAAAAAGCTCAGAAAAACTTTAATCAAGTGGCGCGTGGAAATACTAAATTATTTTAAAACTGGATTGACGAATGCAAGAACTGAAGGTTACAACCGACTCGCAAAGGGCGAACAATACTCAGCTTTTGGAGTTCGCAACCATTTTAACTACAGACTTCGTCTGCTAAATATTTAAAATGTCTTGGATTTTGGATACACTTCCACCATCGAGTGAGTAGAACCACTGATTGCCGCTTTAAATATTTACAACGGAACCCAGCAGAAGAATGATAGTTTAAAAAACGGACTTTATTTTATCGGCGGAATTAATCTGCTAGCTGCAGCTTCGTATACTTTTGAATTTTAAATTTTTTTGATTAAAACGAGCGAACCACAAAAACTACCATTTAAGTAAAAATGGTAGGGAGTACAGGATTCGAACCTGCGACATCCACCTTGTAAGGGTGGCGCTCTACCAACTGAGCTAACTCCCTGCAGTTGCTAAATTTATAGACGGACAGTGCTGAAGACTCAAGTGTTAATTTGCGTTCTGAAGACTTTTTGCAAACGCACTTGATTAGGTTCGTCTCATTTTGTCGCGACTAAGATTTTTACTTATGTATAATTTTGACGGATTCACGGTTAAGTCGGCGATTACATTCATTATAATCGAGTATTATTTTAAAATTTGAAACATCGTTAATCAGTACTTCTATTTTATGTCGATTAGAATCGAGTTCATTTGGCCTTTCACTTGCTTTATGTAATCTGAGTAGAAAAATAACCGACGTTAATAAATTTAAGTTATAGCGGGGGCCTTATGAAAAATATTTTAATGGCGATAATTATATGTTCATTTGGATCAGGAGCCATTGCAAAAAGCGACGACGATGAAAGACGCAATCGTGGTGATCGACAGTCAAGTAGTACCCAACGACAATGTTTTCGCACAGCTAAAGAAAAAATATCTGTCCTATATAAAGAGATGGATCAGGCCTGTCGAAGAAAGCGACGTCAATCAGAAGAGTGCATTCAAGCCAAAGCAAATTTAGAAATTGCAAAAGCCAATATTAAAACTGACTTAGCATTGTGTATCAATGGTCAGACGCCGACACCGACACCGACACCAGATCCAACGCCAACTCCAGATCCAGCACCAACACCAGATCCAACGCCAACGCCAGATCCAGCACCAACACCAGATCCAGCACCAACGCCAGATCCAACGCCAACTGCAGCTGATTGTTCATTTAATGGCGCGACAGTCGTAAGTGGTCAAAGCGTCGTCGCCTTTCAGGCAGCAATGGTACCTTTTGGAACGATGTGTACTTCGCAAGCTCGTCTTTGTACCAATGGAGTACTAGCTGGATCAAATCAGTTTGCGGCCTGCGCAGTAGCTCCGTTGCCACAATTAAATGGCGAAGCTATCTACACGCAAAATTGTTCGGGTTGCCATGGTGCAGTTGCAAGTAGTGATAAACGCGGTAAATCAGCTTCTGCAATTAGATCTGCAATTTCAAATGTCGGGTCTATGAGTAGCCGTGCAAATATTATGGCCTTAACGCCGGCCGAGATTTCAGCGATAGCATCAGCTTTGGGTGGAACACCGTAAGCCAAAGTTGTGATCGCGCTTGCACTTGAGATTGAATTTTTAACCGAAAGAAGTAAAAAAGAAACGAAGGAGGGGGCATGCTAAAAAACTATTTAAATGTAGATATCGCCCTCGTCATCATCGTGATTGCCTCGCTGATCTTGATTTTAAAAAAAGGAAGTATGGCGGGCACCGCGAGCTCATCGCGGGAACAAAAAAGTATTTCAAAATCTCAGCCCAAGAGCCCTAAGGTAGGCTCGAAGAAGTTTGAGACGAACTTTGTTAGCTCAATGCAACCCAGAATTATCAATTCGAAGCCAATAGATCAAAGACCTTCAGTCGTCAGTAATCCGAAAGTTGAGCTGCAGTTTGAGAATAATGGCAAAAGGATCGAGCCAGAAGATGCACTTGTCGAACTCGACTATGCTTCTCAAGATGATTTCAAATATTTGTTTTCAGCGGTCGAAGTTGAGCGTGATTTTCTACTAAATCAAGTGGGATTAAGTACAGAACATTATAACGAAATTGTTGAGCACCGACTGAAAGTTCGAGACCATTTACGCAATGCCGAAATGACGGCGCGGGCAACGGGAACTCCAACTGCTATTCTTACGAAACCCATACTGGCCCAACATGTTTACTGGATGGAGAATTCAATCGGAGTAGGCAATTATCATTTGCTACAACAAATTTCATCGCGATAATTCACTCAAATGAGTAAAATTTTATTTAAAATTTATTTGTGATTTCAAGTATTTGGTAGGGAGTACAGGATTCGAACCTGCGACATCCACCTTGTAAGGGTAAGGTTTTACCAGTTTACTGAATTAAGTGAGATGCGCGACGTAGAACAATAAAGGCCATCTCCGAGCGGAATCGTAGTTAAATGGGGCTTTTACATTTGAGCGGTATGTCAAATGACTCGAAAATAAACAATTCAGATTATGTTCATAAATATGTACAAATTTGCTATTTATGTGTATATTTATGAACATGAAGACTAAAAAAGCCCCCCTGCTGCCATCTTTAGAAAAACATCTTTTCATGCTTGGGGAAAACATTCGACTGGCCCGCAGACGGCGGAAATTGACCGCGTCTTTGGTTGCAGAACGAGCCGGAATTTCCAGACAAACTTTAATAGCTATTGAGAAAGGTGAACCCGGAGTTTCGATGGGATCGTACGCCAGCGTTTTGCTGGGGTTAGGTTTGGAAAAAGAAATTGCAAAGGTAGCCGCTGATGACGAGCTTGGATACAAATTGCAGGATGCCCGTCTTTCAAAGGTTAAACGATGAAAGCCAATCATCGCTTGGAAATTCAAGTTTATGCAGACTGGGCCCACCCACAAAAACCAATGGTGATGGGAACATTATCCAGCCAAGTGGTTCGCGGCAAAGAAATGTTTTCATTTCAATATCATCAAGATTGGCTTGAATCAAAACATGTTCAAATTCTGGACCCTGCTTTGCAATTATTTAAAGGCGAACAATTTAATAATTCTGAAAAATCAAATTTTGGAATTTTTTTAGATTCATCGCCAGACAGATGGGGTCGCATTTTACAAAAACGCAGAGCCGCCATACAAGCGCGTGCTGAAGGAAAAAAAGAATTCACGCTGATGGAATCCGATTTTTTATTAGGAGTGCATGATCAACATAGGCTTGGTGGTCTGCGTTTTTGTTTGAAACTCGGAGGACCATTTTTAGATGATTCAGAGACTATGTCATCACCACCCATAACATCACTACGAGAATTAGAAGCAGCGGCATGGGCGCTTGAAAATAATCACCCATCGGATGATCCTGATTTTGAAAAATGGGTGCGCATGCTGATCGTACCCGGCGGTTCGCTGGGGGGAGCCAGACCCAAAGCCAGCGTCCTTTCTGAAAACCATGAGCTTTGGATCGCAAAATTTCCAAGTCACGACGACAAACAAGACACCGGCGCTTGGGAATTGGTCGTGCATCAGTTGGCGAAAAAAGCTGGAATTCAAGTTCCCGAAGCATACGCTCGCGTATTTCGCGGACCACAGCACACGTTTTTATCAAAACGCTTTGATCGCGTTCGTCATGATGATCACTATGGCCGAATCCATTTTGCCTCCGCCATGACAATGCTAAATAAAAATGATGGCGCCAATGCATACGATGGAACAAGTTATTTAGAACTGGCAGAATTTTTAATGAGATCTGGTGCTAATCCCGATAAAGATCTTGAACAGTTGTGGCGAAGAATTGTTTTTAATATTTGTGTTTCCAATACGGATGATCATTTACGCAATCATGGTTTTTTGCTAGCGCAGAAGGGCTGGATTTTATCCCCCGCTTATGACATGAATCCAAACCCTGACGGCACCGGACTTAAATTAAATATTTCTGAAAATGATAATTCACAGGATATTCAACTGGCCTTGGATGTTGCCGCGATTTTTCGAGTCAAAAAATCTGAAGCCGCCGCCATTGTTGCTGACGTTTTAAATGCAGTGAAACAATGGCAGAGCGTGGCAACAGCACAAAAAATTTCACGCCGAAATCAAAACGAAATGGCCGCCGCATTTCGACTAGTTGAATGAACTTGAGAACTATCCAAGGATATTTTAGACTTGGAATAGGTAGCGTGCTTATAGATTTTGAATGGTTACCAAAATTGTTAAATTTCGTCGAATTTTTTGTAAAAAAATTTTCAGAAAAAATGTGATTATTGCTGACTAAAACCAAATGGATCTGGGGGGGCAATTCAACTTTCCTTAAGACCTTAGTCGACTAGCAATTTAAACTAAAATTCATTACAATTAAACATTTAGCAGAAGATTTCATATGCGAGTTTTATTCTTGTTACTTCTATTTTTTTGCTGGAATGCGGTGGCTAATCAAAATCAGCACTGTGAAGAAACATATCTTAAATTAGCAAAAGAAATACAGATTCCAACTTCCGCTGATGAAACGTTAGCATTTAAAAAACCGCAGCTAATCTATAAAGGCTGAAAAAAACTTCGTCTTGCAAGCGGAACAGCTTCTACAATCCGACGCCATTCGCTCGACGATGTTCGTTTTGTACGGGGCGATTGCACCCCGTTTCGAACCAAAAATGAAAAACCTATTGGCGTAGAACAAGGCCGTAATAGTCAGGGTAAAACCTCAATAAATGTAGGGAAATAAAAAAACCACCGTAATTGCGGTGGTTTTAAAAGTACCCAGCCGACCGGCTGAAAAATGGTAGGGAGTACAGGATTCGAACCTGCGACATCCACCTTGTAAGGGTGGCGCTCTACCAACTGAGCTAACTCCCTATTTGGTAAAAATTAAAAGTGAACCTACGTATATCCTCGACCACACCCGAAAACAAGAATTTTTTAAAGACGCTTATTTTTCTACAAAACGAATGCAAACCATTTGTAATTTTTTTTAAGCATTACAATTTAGCATCTGACTTCTTGTTAGGAACAAAGCAAGGTCAAAAGTGGCCTTGGAAGGTACCTGCTGCGCCGGCAGAGCACGCTTCCGATAATTTTTGTGTTAGAGGTCTGACTTTTTTTTGCAGACGGCGTTTAGGTCATCTGAAACCTTTTTAAGCATAATATTGTGAGTCTGAGATTCGCGCACGCGGTGGTGAAAACTGTCGGTCTTTGGAGTTTTACCGATGATCTTCACTGTTGCGGCTAAAATACTTGGGCCACATAAGTTCGCGTCGACTTTAAGGTCGACGGCGTCGAACATACCAAGCTTAATTTGGTAACGGTAAATGCCGTCTGTAAGTACTGCACGAACTACGTTTTTTTCTAATGAATCAATATAGCCCGTACCTTCGGCGACGGGTTTACTGCATTCGCCTTCGTTAATAAGTGATACGTTTAAGATCTTTCGGTTTTTAGTCGAATTGATTACGCGGGCTCTTAAGTAAACCGCTGAATCGCTGCTAAGTCTCCAAACACCTTGAATATCACTCCACGGAAATGGGTTAGCAACTGACCATGGGAAAACATCGACACCGCCCTGAAGGTTGTATCCGCAAGATAATTCAAGGTCTTTAATGTTGGCTTGTGCGGTTAACCCAAGTGCCAGAACTACAACCGCGATCATTTTAGAAATCATAAAGCCCCCTCAGCCCGTACTTCTTTAAATTCGACTTTTGCAACTTTGTTTAAATAGTATCCGTTTTTAGCCCGGAAGATATATTTCGGTTTATCATAATCAGGCTCAATCAATTTGCGTAAACGTTTAATCGTTACGTAAATTTTGTTGTCGTGAATAGTTGGATCGTAATTTTGCTTCCAGACATGCTCAACTAGATATTCTTTCGAAAAAATTTGCCCCTGATTGCCAATAAACAGGCGAAGCAAGTCTAAAAGAATGAACTGATTCTTAAAATCAATTGTACCGATATTGCGCTCGATAACTGAATGCTTTTCTAAATCGAAAATAAGATCGGCTCCGTCACCGGTATCGCTGGTCAGAATCTTTAGATAGCCTTCGATTTTTCGAAGAGCGACCTTATTATTTTCTGGTTCAATCGACTTTTTAGCCAGATTTAAGTAAACCTTCGCTAGATCTTTTTGGCCTTGTTCAAATAAAACAATACCGATGTTTGACAGTACCCCAATTGCAACCGACAGTTGCTTTGTTACTTTAAGCTCTTCGTAGGCTTGCCATAAAATTTCTAAAGCTTGATCATACTTTTTCAAATCCATTAAGATCATTGCGTTGGCATTTGAAGATGCGATTTTTAGTTCGGGGATATCTAGTAATTGTAAGAAAATATTTAAATTGTAAATTTCTTTTAAGGCTTCATCGTAGCGCTTTTGGTGACGGCGACTGATAGATAATCCTAAGATAGCGTAGCACATGTCTTCTTGGTTGTTCGCCTTAAGGCCAAGCTCTAATGCTCGGCCGAAAAAATCTATGGCGCTTTCGGTTTGACCTTTGAAGGTCGCACAAACACCCAGTGTATAATAAGTTTTTGAAGTTAATTCGATACCATCACGGATAACTAAATCATGAAGGCTTTCTTTTATCGCTGTGATTTGATCTTGTTCGTCACGCTCAGCGTGCACGCGTATAATGTGCTGCAAACTTTTTAAATACTGGTCGTGCTTTTTTTCAAGTAAGAAGCTTTGAGCTGCTTCTACTAGATTTGGTAATGCTAAACCGTAGTCGCCGCGGTCGCAGTAAAGCTTTCCAATTTCGTAAAGGCGTTCTGCCTGGATTGTCATAAAATCATCCTCTGAGAAGCTGATTTCTTACAGAATCTGAAATGGATGGTCAATAGACTTTATTTTTAGTCACGAATTGTAGTTAAATATTAAATAATTTGACGGGGATTTTTGTAGAATTGCTTCAAATAACGCCACTGGAGAGGGATTCCTGGGCATTGCTGGGCAAAAAAAAGGATTTGATGCTTTTAAACATCAAATCCCTTTTGTAATAACTAGTCGACTCTTTGCAAACGACTAATGAGTCGTATTGTGATTCTGTTGGCCTGTGTAATGAGCTTTGATTCCGAAAGCGCGTTCGTTATGGGCTTTAAATAAACCTTTAGGGTTCTTGATATCTAAAGCGTTAATCAGAACCTGATCAACGTGATCAACCAAGATAACTTTTAGTTCTTTCAAAACTTCTTTAGGAATGTCTTTCAAATCTTTTTCATTTTCTTTCGGACAAATGATCGTTTTGATTCCACCGCGATGAGCAGCTAGAACTTTCTCTTTCAAACCGCCGATTGGTAAAACCTTCCCGCGTAACGAAATTTCACCTGTCATCGCAACCGTTCGCTTTACCGGAATTCTCATCATCGCTGATACGATTGAAGTCGTTAAAGCAATACCGGCAGAAGGACCATCTTTCGGAGTTGCTCCATCCGGGAAATGGATGTGAATATCGATGTTCTCGTAATATTCTTTTTCTAATCCGAATAAAGGTCCGCGAGATCGGCAGTAAGACATTGCGGCTACGCAAGATTCTTTCATAACGTCACCCAGTTGGCCCGTTACAGTGAACTTACCTTTGCCCGGTACTGCGCTAACTTCAACCGCTAATAGATCTCCGCCCACCTCAGTCCATGCCATACCGTTTGTTAAACCGATTTCATTTTGTTTTTCGATTTCGCCGTATTTATACTTATGGGCACCAATCAATTCGACTAATTTTTCTGGAGTTACAACGTAACCGTCAGAAGATTTTTTCGATTTTTTTCCTTTAACCGCTTTAGCACCCTTGGCAGCTTTACTTGTCTTCTCTGTCGTTTGCTCTTTACGAAACTCTTCAAGAGATTGCGACATAACGATATCTTTAGCTACTTTACGAAATACATTCGCAAATTGTCTTTCTAAGTTACGTACGCCGGCCTCGCGCGTGTAGTAACGAATCACATCACGAATCGCTTTATCTTGGATACTGATTTTGAAATCTTTCAATCCGTGAGCTTCGATTTGTTTGTTCACTAAGTAATTCTTAGCAATGTGAAACTTTTCTTGCTCGATATAGCCATCTAAATAAATGATTTCCATACGATCAAGTAAAGGGCGTGGCACAGCGCTTAAGTTATTCGCGGTAGCTACGAACATTACTTTAGACAAATCATATTCTAACTCTAAGTAATGATCCGAGAACGTTGAATTCTGCTCTGGATCTAATACCTCAAGCATTGCTGACGCTGGATCTCCGCGAAAATCATTCGCCATTTTATCGATTTCATCTAGCAATAGAACCGGGTTTCCTTTATCAACTTTGCGTAAAGCTTGTAAGATTTTGCCTGGCATCGCACCAACATATGTTTTTCTATGACCGCGAATTTCAGCTTCATCACGAACGCCACCTAAAGAGATGCGCGAAAACGGACGCCCTAAAGATTCTGCGATTGATCTAGCCAAAGATGTTTTACCTACGCCCGGAGGGCCAGCAAGACAGATGATTGAGCCCTTCATGTTTTTCGATAAAGATAAAACCGCTAGGTATTCTAAAATACGATCTTTAACTTTTTCTAAGCCCCAGTGATCGTGATCTAAGATTTTTTTAGCATTCTTAACATCATGACGATCCTCTGAGTATTCTTGCCAAGGTAAAGATAACACCCAGTCGATGTAGTTTCTTACGACTGTGGCTTCGGCACTCATCGGAGACATTAATTTTAATTTCTTAATTTCTTTGTTTAACTTATCTTTAGCCTCTTGAGGCATTTTTTTATCGCGAGTCTTAACCGATAGATCTTCAAGCTCAGCTTGGTAGTCATCCTTTTCGCCTAATTCTTTTTGAATCGCCTGCATTTGCTCATTCAGGTAGTATTCTTTTTGCGATTTTTCCATTTGTTTCTTAACACGGGTACGTATCTTCTTTTCTACTTCTAGAATTTCGATCTCGCCGGTCATTAAGTTTAACAAATGCTCGAGGCGCTTTGTTGGATCTAAGATTTCTAGAACCGCTTGTTTGTCTTCGAGTTTTAAATTCAATTGCGCAACGATAATGTCGGCAAGTTCACCCGGAGCTTCAATGCTTGATACGCGCATTAAAATTTCAGGTGGAATACGTTTGTTTAATTTAACATAAGTCTCGAAAGTTCCTTTTACAGACCTTACTAAAGCCGAAGCCTCAGTTAAGTTAGAAACGTCTTCGTCAATTGATTCGCAATTAACGATGAAGTGACCTTCATTCGATACAAAGTTTTTAATACGTACCCGGCGTTTACCTTCAACTAAAACTTTTACAGTTCCGTCGGGTAGGCGTAACAATTGGATTATTGTTCCTACGGTGCCTACCGCGTAGATATCTTTTTCGTCAGGGTTATTCGTTTTCGCATCTTTTTGTGCGGCTAGAACGATGTCTGACTGCTTGCTCATTGCATCTTCGAGAGCATTAATACTTTTTTCGCGTCCAACAAATAGCGGCATCATCATATGTGGAAATATAATGAGGTCTCTAAGTGGGAGTAGTGGCAGTTGCTGGGTTTTCGGTTCGCTCATGAAGACTCCTTCCGTGTAATCTAAGACATATTGCTATTTATAAGCTTAACGGTTTCGTCTGATACGGCAAAGAGAATTTATCGAATTGTAATAATAATTTTTTGGTCTAGGTCGTAATACAACGAGCCAGAATTATTGTTGGTATTAGAGATTATTTGGTCGGTGCACTTTGGCTTAAATTCTCGGTCTGAAACAAGGAATTTATAATATTTGACAAAGAAAACGTGCGATTAAACAATAAGCCAAGTTGTGCCAAAAGCACATGAGTACATCGAGATTGCAGTTAAGTTGATGGAGCCGAAAAATGATTCAAGAGCTTAATTTTCAATTTGATGTAAATAAAATTCGCACTTACTTTGAGTCGATTAAACAACTTGGCAGCGGGTCACAGGTTTCTTTAACTACAAGACCAAACCAACCTTTGTACACAGATGGCTGTGGTTCAGCTATTGATCCAAAAAACCCACATAAGTTGCTTTTCACGGAAGCTGATTTTTCAGAACTAGTTGAAGGGGCTAATAACCCCATGTTTGACGTTATTTCAAACGTCAAACAGATCGCTTTAGAGCAGTTCAATTTATCGATCGGGCGTATTCGGTTTATGACCCTAAGGCCAAAAACTTGCCTTTCTTATCATAAAGATACCGAAGAAATTCGTTTTCACATTCCTATCTATACAAATCGAGCCTGTTTCTTCGTCGTGGATGACATCGTGTATAGGATGTTGAAAGAAGGAACCTTGTACACTTTGCGTACGAATCATTTTCACACGCCGATAAATGCTAATAGAACCTTTGAGCGAACTCATCTAGTGTTTTCGACCTCAGCTAACTGATATTTAAAATACCAGAGGGTATGCCTATTTGATCGAGAACCGTCTGTTTAAATTGGCCATCAATTCTTAAAGTATAATTAAAATAAGATTCTGCATCGACGCCATGAAAATCTCGATTATTAAAAAAATAGCTTCTGATTCCGGGATCGAGATAGATTTTATTATTCTTGAGCCCGTCCCAAACATATGCCTTTCTTGATTCTTTTAAGTATATGTTAATACTGTGATCGCGGTGATCTTCCACAAAAAAATCACGATGACAAATTGTTGCAACCCCGGGGTAACTAATAAAAAATAAAACGCGTCCGATACTTTCAAAAAGCGATTCTTGCAGACTTTCAATATAATTAACTAGAAGCGGAAAATGAGCGGCGTCTGGTGCCCAATCGTTATTTAAGTTGGACTCTGTTTTAGCCCGAAAATGCTCGTGCCTTAGATACAAAGTTGCATACCATGGGCTGTGCGCCTTGAGAGCAAAGTACACATACCTTCGTTTTTCTTGGGCTTTCATACCCTGCATAAGAGTCCGATGTTTTCCAGACGGATCGTAATGATCGATATCCGCGAAAATTTCAGCTTCGAGGGGTTGAGGAAAGCGATCTTTTTCCCACGGACAGGTCTCACCCAAAATGTACGCATGCGTGAAGTTTCTACTTTTTGCAAATCCGACGTTCGCTTCCGATTCGAGAGCTACAAAATCTGCCGTCTTTAAAAACGGATCCATATTCACGAATGCTTTCCCATTTACACCGATCAATTTGGTTGCTTCGTACTTCAAATTTTTCATAATTATTTCTGTAACCTTTAGTGATTAAAAAAGAGGTTTGTTATTTTTTAAGAAAAGTTCTAAATCTAGCTTTTTAACCTCTTGGAGCCCGTCAAGATTGTAACCGGTCGAGCCCATACTTTTTGGGTATCGCGTGGCTATTATTTGCCCTTTTTCTCCAATAACTAGGACTTGCGATTCGCGGGGATCAAATTTTGAAACTAAATAATTGCCGTTTGGCAAGCGCTGTACACTTCCTTGAGATTCTGCCCTAAATTTATTTTCGGCATTTCCGTTGAATAGAATCGTTCGTCTAAGTGATATCGGATCTAGTAGTTCGATTGAAGAGTAGCTAGAATCAAACGTGTTATTAAAGTAAAGTAATTCTCCTTCTGGAGTTACCTGCACGTCGTGAATAAAATCGCTGACCGATTCTAAAGACCACAAGACTTTTTTTAAATTCTTATCAAGGATAAAAACCAAATTAATTCCGGCGGCATTAACAATATAATTTCCTTCAGCGAATGCCGGATTTTTTTTTGAAAGACGATTAGCAGAAATTTTATACACTGAGTTTGCGTGGGAAAACTCATAAAAAACAGGTCGAAATTTTTCAGATCGCTCGACATTCAAAAAATCTCCGGGCTGCTGCAAAGTTTTATAAGTTGCGCGATCTAAGTATTTAAGTGAATTTTTGATCAGAGGTAAGAGCTGATCCCGGCTCTCAAAAAAATCGAAATAATTTATTTCGTCGCCTTTCAAGTTAAAAATACTGACTCTGTCGAAGCGCAAAAATGTTCTGTCCCATGTATTAAAAGACGAATTTAGAACAATAAATTGATCGATATCTGTACCACGAACCATATGGTGACAGTTTATGTTTTTGGTCCAAAGAACTCCCCCGGAAGGAGATACCAAAGAAAGATTCTTCTGACTTGCTACGATTACATGGCCGTCATTAAAATAGTCACACACGTCGCCCTTGAAGAGTCGAATCAGTTTTCCTGATTTATTAACTATTTTGCAATTATACGAAAAAAAATCTTCGCCTTTTGAAGCCGCAAATGGGCCCGATCTAAAACTAGAACAACTTGATAAAATACCAATCAATGACGAAATGCTAAAGAAAAGTAAAAACCATTTCACGGATTCTTTGCTTTCGCACAAAAACGTGTCTCTAAGTAACTTACTTTGGCAGAGTTAATTGAGTGTTTTCCAATTAAAGCCACCTCGTCTTTTTCGCATCTCGAAGTGGTATCAAATGTAACTAGCGAATAGGATTTATTATCTTTGCTTAAAAGTAGTGTTGTCATTTTTGATTCGATAGCCTCTTTCGCAAGAAGAGGCTTAATTTCATCAAGCGTTCCAAAGAAAATATAGTCGGCTAGCGGCCCCTCAAGTTTACGAACTTTCTTATCTGCGCGCGGAAGCGACTGTTGTATAGATAAGGGCAAACTTTTAACTTTAAAGTCGACAAACTTATTTTGGGTTCGCCAAGAGCTTGCGAACACATCTTTAGATAGTGGCTGTCCCATAATTTGTGAAAAAACATAACCACGCTCTTTTGCAACGTCGTGGCAGACTGCGCAGCCCATGGTCGCGGCTTTCATATCGCCAGGGTAGGTATTGCCTTCGGAATCAAACAACGCATAACCCCAACCGTTGGTAGATTTATATTTTTCTTCGTCGCGAACCATAAACTGAATACGCCGAGCACCGGCAGGTACTGCAGAGCTAGGAAATAAGGGGTCTTCGACTGAAACAAAGCTGACCTTCGCAAAAATAGCTCCGTCAGGATAAACCGATAAATTTTTTGATAAGGCATTCCAAGCTAAATCGTTCGAGTATGTAAATCGCATTTCTTCAGAATCTTTTCGATAACGAACTGTAACAAGCTTCCAATTGGTTACGAAATCCCCGAACTGCGACAGTTTTAATTCGTTCATTGTCTGATCGGCTACGGTGTTTACCGAGAAAAAACTTATAAAAGCGAGAATAACAAACTTCTTTAAACAGCTGTTCATCTTACATAACCCCATGTTTTACACAACAGCCTAGCGGCAGATTACGCTATTTGCAATGCCCCACGGCCTCATTCGGCCAGGTCGTATTCTTACCCGGAAGCAAAGTCAGAATTGAAAAAACAATTCCGCTTTTTTTGCAGTAAAGAATTAGTGCCTGCGCTTTGAGGCGTTCTGTGCCAAGACAACCTAAAAAAAAGTTAGGCATAGCATACAAACTAAATGTGGCGGATCGCTCTGTTTCGGATTTGGCCTCTATTATACTGGGTAAATTGGAGCCTTGGCAAAAAGATGGCACTTGCTGTCGACCCGAGTATGGATCTACCGTTGGCGTAGTCGAATTATTGATAGTTTTCAATAAAGAAACAAAAAGCTTATCGGCCTCAACCTGGTTATCGGTCGAGTATGATCTCCACCGGATATTTTGATTTTGAAGTAGGTTTTCAAATTGGGACTTCAGTACAAAAGGTAAAGCAATTTCTTCTTGAGCAGGCGGCTTAGTTTGGCACGCTAATACATTCACAAAGATCGGTAAAAGCAGCAACATTCTGATGTAAAAATGAGTTTTCATAATGGTATTATAGAAACGCCAGAACGGTTACGACAAGACGCAATCGACAATTCTGTATGCGATTTTCTCATCATTGAAATTTCAAAAAATAGAACTTTTTATTTTTAATTAAGCATACTATCATTTAATCATGCAAATTTCATTGACGGGTCATTCCTGCGGCTTCGGTAAATTTCTTTTTGATCAATATTCAAAAACACATCAAGTTTTCGGATTTAGCAGATCAAACGGGTTTGATATTTCTAAAAGTGAAGATCGTTACTCCCTCTCATCGACTTACTTTACTGATGGCAACTTTAAACGCGCGGGGTCTTCACGAAGATTTTATTAGGATGCTTAGATTCAAGCTTAGTAGATCTTTATGAAATATTTTCTGGCTAATGCGTAAATTGTCATTTTTTTTCAGCACTCTAAAATGGCTTCTGTATCATTCAGTTCGCTTAAGTTCGCATTTGGTTTGTTAATAATGGCAAATAGTTCTTCATATGGAGCCAATAATTCGAAATGAGATTTTTCAACACCGATCCGAATGACCAAGTCCTTGCTCCAGACTTGCTTCCCCATTAGGTCCCAGACAAAGTCAGATCGTGGGCGATAATCTTTTTTAATGACTCTAGATATGAAATAAAATTTTTCGAGTTCAGGAACAAATCGACTCCAATAATTTCGGTGGCCTTTAATGCGTTTTTGAGAAGTTAAAAACCAATAAATAAATCTATTATTTTGAAGTTCATCAGTTAAAACTTTTGATATCAGTGGTGCAATTCCGTTCATGCTTGGTTGAAAAGTATTTCCTCTCAAGAATGGAATGGCTTTGGCATTCACAAATGTCCAGTACGGTAGAGTGTTCCAATGAATAACACAAATAAACGAAACTAATTTTTCTTCTTCAAAAGCACCAAGAATATACCGTTGAGAACTATTAAAAAATAAAAGAATATTATCAAAAAAGTTTTGGTCGTAATTACTATTTTTTAGCAGACCCATCACTTTTGAATGTTGCAGATTAATTTTGACTATTTGGTCTAAGTCAGTTTCAGAAAGTTTTCTGATTTGAGGAAGGTTCAATTTGTACCATCGCTTTAGAAGAATTTATAATTTCGAATGCTTTTTAGCCCTTTACTGTAAGGCCCAGGCCTCGCGCTGTAGTAAATTCTTTTCTTTTTCCGTTAATGTATGTTTTTGTTTGAATTCCTAAGCTATCTCGAGCCGCAAAGTTATAATTACACGACTTCATCGATTCTTCACAGAACTGGAGAGCTGTTTTTTCATTCGTAAAGTGGTAAACAGTTCTTAGCGTTCTTGAGTCGTCGTAAATTTTCTGAGTCCTAAGCAAAGTTCCTTGGTAATAGTATTTAGACAAAACGCTTTTGAATTTGCTAAAATTGACCCATCTCGGAACAGTTTGCTCATATTCTTTAAATGACATTCCTTCGGGTAATTTGAAGATGACTTCCAATTTGCCGCCGCTGGAATATTCAGAGTTTGAATAAAGTCCTAAAAAACTTAATATACTTAGTGAAAATGATAGCTTAATTAAACTTCTACGCTTCATTTATAGGCCTTGATAATTAGCGATACTTTCTTAAAGCTCATACCCTAGTATAACCATTTTGAATAAAATTTCACGGCTTTAACGCTTTACCTTATTCAGTGTACCAAATTTAGACCTTGATCCGGCATACCCACTTTGCCACAATCTAGCAAGAGGAGCCCAATATTAAATCCCAATTTAATTCACCACAATACTGGACGCAGCTTCCCGATACATTCAACCTAAATGTTGATCGAGCTCTGACCTATTTAGATGAAAAAAAATGGGTAGACTACTCTGAATATGGCGAAAATTTCGGTGGCTATTCAGGAATTGGTTTAACTTCGAGGTCTAAAAACGAAGATCATGAAAATGATTCCGTAAATGTACTTCAGTCAGTAGGCACTTTCGAAAAAAAACTATCCGAATATGACTGGCAGTCAATTTCTGTATGGAATAAAAATGTTACGCATTACATGGAAGAAATTTTTAATTCGTTGAGTCTTAAGCCCCTGCGAGCTCGGTTTTCCAAAATGCAGCCTAGAAGTAGTGTCCCAAGGCACATTGATGATTTCTCAGAGAATGTAACCCGAGTACATTGGCCTATTGTAACAGATGAAAAAAATGTTTTTTGTTTTTATTCAGGAAATAAGCTGGTCGAGAAAGTGCACATGCCCGTTGGAAAATGTTTTGCTATTGATTCAACTGTCCCACATGCTTTTTTTAATTTTTCAGAAAAAGTTGAGCGAGTTCATTTAGTTATTAATTTCGGGATCAGCTTTAAAGAGTTCAAAGCTTGGAGTCAGGTAAATCCACTTTTTAAGTTACCTATTTAACTAACTTTTTCAGTCTCTAACTTCTTGTCAGGTCCTATCTTTGGATTTAAATATCGGGCGGGCATCCAGTCAGGGGCTTTGATTAGGTAATTTAAAGCTTCGCCTAAATTTTTTGAGCTTTTTAAATCCCTGTAGAAATGTTTCCACTCTATCAATTCGATATTTATCGGATTGTAATCCGTTTCGCGATTTTCTACCCCATATTGGCATGGAATTTCTTTTTTTTCTGCTACATAGGTTCCAAACATAATATCGAAAACAATAAATATGCCGCCGAAATTAGCATTAATATATTCTGAATTTTTAGCATGATGCACGCGGTGAGAAGAGGGCGTGTTAAATACATACTCAAGCCAACCTAGTCGCGGAGTCCATGTATTATGAATAATGAATTGGTAGACATTCAAAAACAGTGCAAATAATACTAACCAAGGCGAAAAACCAAGCCAAATCAAAGGAATTAGAAATAAATAGGTCCCGTTATACTTTGTAAACCATCCGTTTCTAAAAGCCGCACTCAAGTTTAGCTGCGCTGACGAATGATGGACAACATGATTTGCCCAAAACCAACGAACATGGTGGGAAACACGATGGCTCCAGTAATAGCAGAAATCTTGTCCCACTAGTAATGCAATTACAAGACAAGTATTCTTTAAATTAACCTCGGACGTAATTGATAAGTCAAAAATTCGATTATCCCATACATATCTAAAAATCGGCACGTGGATAGAATATGGAAACAGGTAGACAATTGTTTTGCCAAGCCCACAAGCCCAGTTTGCACAAGCTGCATGCCAGTCATAAGATTTCTTTAAAAAATACGATAATATTCCCGCTTCTATAACCGATATCGCATAAGTTATCGGTGTTAATAGCGAGACCAGCCATAATACTTCCATACAATAATTATATATTAATTTTTGCCTTGAATCTTCGTTCACGACATATTTTGACGAAGGTCTTGTGAACCAGAATATAGTTTTTATTGACGCTTCAGTCTTCCCCGTTAAAACTAATGTAGCTAAGGGGGCAACAATGTTAGATTCTGCAGAATCAAAATTATCGATGAAATTAACACGAGAGCATCTTCCCTTGTTTAAAGTCTTGCCTCGACCGGCCCTTGATATTGTTGCTCTTCAGAAAGAAATTATTAAATTCGGCTTCGATAATTATTCTCTATATTCAGATTTAGATTTTGGCGGTGAGTATGTACATCTTTGCAACCAGTACAATGAGACTCATACCCGCTTTATTAGTGACGAAGAGTCCTTACGAGCACGCGGTCTTCATAATGGACGAATGTATCGGCAACTAGCTATTACAAAATTTGACTCAAAAAAATATCCGAATATTAATTTTTTAGATCCTATAACTGACAAAAGAAAAGCGATTCGATGCGCAATAGAGAGAGACTCGATCGAATACAAGCCTCAACTCGATGAGCGAAATTATAATGTTCCTGGAGACAACGCCAAAGGCATGCTTCTAGAAATATTGAACTCATTCAAGGCTAAATTTACCCGCGTCAGGCTTGCCGTATTGATGCCCGGCTTCGAGGGCAAGCCTCACATTGATTACAACACAGATTATTCTATTCGAGTGCACATACCTATTTTTACAAATTTGGATTCGACTTTTAATTACATAACGGATGGCACAAAAGTGACGACTGCGCATATGCCGGCCGACGGTAAAATGTGGTATGTTAATACGGGCTACACGCATTATGTGGCAAATAAAGGCGCCGCGCCGCGATTACATTTGGTGGCCAATTTAGAAAGCCAAGAAGATTTATATCCTTAGCCTACGTTAATTTTATTTTTTTCTTCGGGATAAGAAATAAAATAAGGCGACTTAAATCAATTTCGTATGGCTTGATTTGATAGTGCATCGCCGAAATATAGCGATGGTGATTGTTGTGAAACCCTGCTCCCCAAGATAAAATTCCGAACCAAAGAATATTGACACTATTATCGGCCGTATCAAAATTGCGATAACCAATTTTTTTTGTATGACCAAAGCAACTAATAAATCCCTCAACATGATAGTGAATGCAGCCAGGAACAAAAAGTGCAAAAACTGGCAAGAAGGGATGAACTAAAAAAAGCACGGCGGCCGTGATCCAGTAGGTCTTAAAATAGTGGCGCCCGAAAAATTTAAGATTTTTCTTTGAAAGTAATCGCTTAGCTGAATCCATTTTCAAAGAAAATTTACTAAATTGCCATCCCATGTAGGCGCTAAATTTACCATGAATCGGACTGTGCACATCAAGCAAATTTTGATCTGCGTGTTTATGATGATGATCATTATGCAGTGCTATCCACCCGATTGGTGGACCTAATCCAGCTAATACGCCCAAGTATGCGCCAAGAGTCTCGACGGGCATGTAAGTTTCAAAACTTTTATGCGCAAAGTATTTATGGTAGAATATTCCCACACCAACAACACCAATTAAAACCCAACAAGCGTAGGACAGTATAATCCAAATCAAGGACGCTTTCCCAGAAAAAATAAGATAAAAAGCTAGTGCGGCACCTAGCAAGTGCTGGGGTAAAGTTATGAAAAGAATTCCTTTTGGAATATAGAAATGCTTCATTTTCACTCAATGGTCTCCAAAAAAATTTCTGTAAATATGGTCATTCTTTTCATTTTTTCGGACAAATAGACTGATTTAAGTGCCGAACCTGAGTGAAGCTGGCAAGAATCGAAAATGATAAGTCGGTTATACTTAAATTCAATTACGTCGGCGATAGAAAAATGTGAAGTTAACTTCGACGGTATATGGGCAAGAAGTTGATTTTTATTAAAATTGCTTTGATCTATTGAGTGTTCTTTTGGAATGTAACAGTTTTCGCTATTTACAAACTCTTCTGGAGTAGCGAGTAAGTAGTTGTAATTTTCTACTACCTCTTTCGAATAAGCAAAACTATCAAAATCCGTAATGGATGTCGAAAAATATCCAAATGCATTATATAAAACAAGCTGCTCGCTAAAAGAATTTTTTTCTAAGCAGAACGTTATGTTTTTATACGGCAAGGTGTCCGTTCTTAACCCTGAGTCTGTGTGAAGCATAAAAGGTTTATTACTATCGAAAGCAAATATGCTTTTTATGGAAAAACTTTTAAGAAAAATTTCAAGCTTTTGAAAAAGGATCGGAGGTAGTTTTTCTTTGGTTAAAAAACGAACTTCTAATTCATTCTCATACGAACTATGCCGGTGAATTTTTTCGGAAGTAAGTATGGAACTTTTAAGTTCATTCATCTCTTGCTCGCTTAAAAAGTCATCTACAATAATTGGTTTCGACCACAACTTTTTAATTTGATCTTTTGCCAAAGGGCTTCGTGATAAAGTATTGATCGTGCTGGTCATATTATCCGACATTGTCATATTGTAGTTCGAATGATGCAGAAATTGTACTTTGAAGCGCCGCAAACTATCATAAATCCAAGACCTCTATACATGCCCGTTTAACTTATAAAGCTAAAATTCATTTTTAAACTTACTTTTTTTCCAAAGTATGAATTAGTATTAAGCTAAATGAGATCGGCTTACTTACTTTTATTATTTCAAATTGTGGCGCACCTTGCCATCTTCCCAATGGTCGCTTTAGCCAAGCCGCAAGATTATCTGATTTCTCTTACCATCTATTTTTTAACCGGCTGTATTGGTATGAACATGACTTACCACCGGCTACTTTCACATCGAAGCTGGAAGCCGCCGCGGTTTTTTGAGGCCATAGGGGCCACCTTAGGTACTTTAGGTCTAACTGGCTCGTCTTTAGCCTGGTGCGCCGTTCACCGCGATCACCATCAGTATGCGGACACCATTCATGACCCCCATAGCCCACATCACTCAACTTTTTGGAAGGTGCAATTTTTAAGTATGTTCTATCGACCTAATTTGCGTCGAGTACCTGATTTAATTAAAAGTCCTATCCATCGATTCTTGCACAAGAACTATTTTTTCGTTCAGTTGTTTTACGTTTTACTTTTGGGCCTCGTTGATCCATTTCTGATTGTTTCCGCTTATTTATTTCCAGCGGCAATTTTGTGGAATGCAGGAAGTGCTGTGAACAGCATTGGGCATCTCGTCGGATATAAACTTTTTACGTGTAAAGACGAGTCTCGTAATAATTGGCTACTTGGATATTTAGTTTGGGGTGAGGGCTGGCATAATAACCATCACCGTTTTCCTAAAAAATCCTATTTTGGCAATCGCTGGTATGAGCTTGATGTGACAGGGCTACTTATTAAAATTTTTCAGCGAACCTAATCCATAAAAAAATTTTAATTTTTAAGAAAACTGAATCCAACAAATACTAACATTGAAATAATCAAAGACATAACCATTGAGACGATGACCTTTTTACTCTTGATAAGTTCTAAGTAAGACTGCTTATTGCCTTCAGATGTCGAATTGACCTCTAAATTTGCAATTTTTAATGTTAATTTTTTAATCGTTTCATCTTGGGCTTTAAGTAGGCTTGCTTGCTCATTCAGTTTATTAAATAATTCGGGCGACTTAGATCGCTCGAAACTAATGATGTAGTTACTTAAGACTGCATGAAGTTTAGGCCTATAGTTAGGGGCGGTAAATGGCGTAACGTCCAAAAGTTCTGGCGGTGTACGCTCTAAAATTTCAAACGCATCCACAACTTGCGCTGCCAAGAAAGGTCTGGAAACAACGTGTCCCGAAGTCTTTAAATATTCTGTCTCGAAATCTTCGATATACTGTCTTGCTAAACTTTTTGATAAATCTAACCTTTGCTTATAATCATTTTTATAGTTTGGAAACTGATCAGCTTTAAAAACAAATTCTGGGTCCGGTAATACAATCTCTTTTTTCTCTGCAATTCTAGCATAAAACTTGTTGTTTCTTCTTTTGATCAATGGATTACCCGCGTAAGGCCTATTAACCGGCGTTGGGGTAATCGCAGTTTTTGTATTTGCTGGGCCATTATTTGGCGACGGCGGGACCGAATTTTGGCCGAATACGTTCAAAGCTAACAAAAGAACAATTGTTAGAGTTTTCATCACTGCTCCCATAAATAACTAATCATAGTAACCAATCTGACCAATTGTAAATCTATATAAGTATTTATGCACCCGGCTCCAGTCGATCCAGAAAGCATAAAGCACAAGGTACGCGGCGAAGTTTACATAAATTGTAAAGTAAATAATAATTTGGGATACAAGAAGCAGCAACACGCCCCAAAGTCGAAATCGCTTACTCAGAAGAGCCAGTGGGGATATCAGTTCTATAATTACAATAAAAGCTGCCGAAAAATTTAGAAACAATGGAAGTTTAGCAAAAATTATATTTAATCTTACCTTATGGGCGAGTGGATGTAAGTCGTGATAATAGATTTGACTTCGCACTAGTACATTTTGCAGATTTTCGGTTGTAATCCAATCTAATCCGCCATTTCGTAATTTGCTAAGCCCCGCACTCAGAAAAACTGCACAGAATAGTGCGCGCACACAAAAAATTCGGTGGTTACCACAAAAAGCTAAGGCAAATGAAGCCAGCACTAAGGGCATATTTGTATGAGTTTGATACCCATAATTGTGTGAAATGTTAAATAAAATGAATGTGAGCACGAAAAATATTTTAGAAAATATTCGAAATTCCCATCCGCTAGCACAAAAAATAGCTAATCCTTTCCAAATAATATCAATATAAATAAATGCTTGGGGATTAAAAACAATTGGCTCATTGAAAATTTGAAAAATTCCAGTAGGCAACCACAACTGTTTCGGTAGCTGCGAGTATGAGGCGATATACTGAGTTTTTACAAAAAAAAGTAGAAGCGTATAAAAAATAAACCTTAAAATAGCAAAATTTTCTTTTTCATCCTCTAAAGAATATTTCTGAGATAAAATCATTTTATCGTCCCGCTCGTAGTCAACAGTTCTAGCCTAACATAGTCTTTCACTTCAATTGGTAAATCTAACAACATTGCCGCTTTGTATTCTGGCCAAAGATATATGGCCTTATATAGACGTATCTCAACAAAGTTTGCATTCATATATCGAGTTCTTTTTAAAAGAGACATTAGTACTACTTGCAAATCTTTTTGAGCGAACTGATTGCGATGTAAAGATTCAATCAAAGGTTGCTCAGCATGAAATAAGTAATAATTTTTGTTTTTGAAGTCTTGTTCAATGCCATTTTGATCGACAGTGCGCAGTTTCCAGTAGGTGTAAGTTGGGCCAGGTAGAAGCGGCCTCGAGTACATTGCGTAATTTGAAAATGGAAAATACTCAAGGTTAAAAACGACAGTCACAACCAGCATAATTAAAAAAAATTTCGCGAAATAGTTCATTCAATATCTCGAATTGGTTGCATTTTTTTTATAAGACTATGGAAATTTTCTTTCGAGTAGCTGTCTGCATCTGGGTAACGCTCTGCAAGCTTTTCCCTTATTTGATCGTGCAACTCATTAATCTTTTCGAATCCGGTGAATTTTTCCCGCAATTCAATCTCGGGATAAAATTGTCGGATCAGTTGGTTTTTGCTTGAGCGTGTTCCAAGCTTTCCCATTAACTCGTTGTTAGTCAGCTTTTTTAAAAGAGGGTTTTGAGTTAAAAAAGTATATATCTGATCGGGGGTGTACTGAAAAAATCCTGGCACGGCTGGTTTTTGACCTTTAATGAAGTGCATGTACAATGAACATGCTCGCTCACTTTCATATAGGCACCAGTTGCTGGGCTCGTACAAACTTTCTCCGGGCTTGTAGCCATTTGGCACTTCTTTTTTCAAATGGCATTCGCCTTGAGCCAGGATGGGAACACCCTTTACTTGGTCTGCAAGCCAAAGATGGCAAGCAAGAATCGGACTGACGCAAGAAATCGGATCAGTATAGCGATAAAGTTGATCGCCTTGGGTAAACTCTTCTACATCTAGATCAAAGTATTCTATCGCTAGGCTATGGCTCTTGGCAAAATGAACAGCGTATTTTAAGTCATGATCATTAAGGTTGCGCTTCATACGTAAGGTTGCAATTTTGAAAGGAATTTCCGCGTCTAGAAAACTATGAATGCAGCACTCGCTGTCTGTTCCACCGCTAAATAATATCCACAAATCACCTTTAAAATTGGCTCGAATCGTTTCGGCAGCTTGTTTGTTAGATATACGCCAATCAGTGGTACACCCACTGGCCACCCCGTACTCGAAGATAAATTGATCTTGGGCGCTTGCTCTTTTCTGATAAAATCTATTTGGAGCATATCCAAATTTAAAGTGATTATTATGCGTGTACTGAATCATGGCCCAGCACAGATAAGTTTTTAATTAATTCTGTACAAGATGTTTTAAAAATCTGATTCGTGCCAGGAAATGCCTGTACTAACTTTGCGCGAACCTGGGCATCTTGGATTTGCACTTTTTCATATCCACTATATTTCGGCCGACTAAAAAGTGAAAAATGCTGCTGATAAATTTTTAGCTTTGAAGTTTCCGTAGAAAGTTTTCCGTGAATTTGATCTCCAATCAAGGTCTGCACAAATGGATCGCTTAAATAAGAATAAATTAGCTCTGGCGTATATTGAAAAAAACCGGGACAACCGTTGCGGTTTCGCACTATAAAATGCCGATACCAAGCCGCAATTTTTTCTTTCTCCCAAAGAAACCAGTCTGATTTTACATACGGACTTACCCCGGGCACATAATTTGGGTCGACATGTTTTACAAAAAGGCATTCACCGCTTCCCATAACTGGATAACCGTCAATTTGATCGACTAACCACATCGTTGATAAAAGTTGCGGAGAAATACAGTAAGTTGGATTTGCATACTCCCAAGCTTCATCATCCCAAAACCGGAGTAGATCAAGGTCATAGAAACGATATGGAACTTTCAGTTGTTCGCAAGCTATAACTGCCCAGCTAATATCATGAATATTAAGGTCATTTTTAAATCGCATAATAGCCGCGGTGACCGGAATTTGTGCGGCTACGAAAGACCTTAGCACGACTTCAGAATCGACGCCCCCTGAGAACAATATGTGAATCGGGTCGGTTGTGCTACTTCGTATGGTCTTTGCTGTTTGGATGCATTCTGTTTTAAAGTCGAGCGGCGCTCTTGAAGGTCTACCGTATTTGACATTCCAGTTCTGGTTAGGGGATGATCGAAATACAAAACTATCTTCATCGTATCCGAATTGAAAATGGCTATTGTGCGATACTACGGGAAGCTCATGAAACTTTGGTTTTTTAAAAGATGAGTATGATGTCATGAAAAAATTTTCACCAAGTTTCTTTCTAGCCACAGAGCCATTTTATCAAAGTGGATATGATAAGATATCTTGGGTGAAAGCCGAAAAACAAGAAGATCTTTACTTTTTTGAGTTAGATAATCTAGCTAGAATTACCGACATGCCCCTGGAAAACGCTTTGCAACAAGCTATCATTCGACTTGTAGAAGCTTTCGGACCGATCACCATTCTTGATGACGGTTCGGTGGTTGCTTCAGCATTAAAACAAATCACGCAGAATATTCATGCCGTAAATATTTTAGTTTTAAGTGATTTTAAAAGATGGGATCAAAAAACAGTCCTTGAATGTGAGGCACTTTTTGGAATCAGTGATCGCGCCACACTTCAATATATTCAAGCCTCGCGATCTATCAATCAACCTGTATTATGGCCACAGGGTTACCTACGTGTGCTAAACGCGTCATTTACAAGATCACTTAACCGCGAATATGGGCCTCCTTATTGGGTTTACCTTGAAAATGAGCGTATCCATCAAGTTGGAGTTGCTTTAAATCACTATAATATTTTGGCCGTCGAAAATATTTTAAAGGTAAGCCCGCAAGTATTTAAATCTTATTTCACTGGCTTGACTTCAACTTTTAATAAAAAAACGTTTCTTCACCCGCATAATGACGGAATCGAGCGTCTAATGTGGCGTGAACTTGGCAACGCCAGTATTCCACTTCACTACGCTTTTATCGGGACTGCGCAAGACTTTCAATCGACCAAGCCACTCAATGAAAAATTTCAACAGGCCGCATTTCCGTTGGCTGGGTTTTTTCGGAAATACCTTGGTATTTCTCAGCCTGAATTTAATAGTTTGGAGGCTACGTTTGGCTCAACTAATTGAGGTTTCTCCGCCATTGTGGCTTGAACACTACTCGGTATCTGAAGCCGCTCGCTTTGGTGACAAACCAACCCTGCACAGCAATCTATTTTATTCTATTCAGCTGATGGGAATAGATATATGCGATAAAAATTTAAAAGCATGGGCTTTAGTAGTGGATCAAGAACAAGTTGGTTGGATCGCCGCCTGTTTTAATTCGCAAAAATGTATTCGCATTCGGGGCATTATTATCAGAAAAGATAAAAGAAACTTAGGCTATGGCCAGCAAATGATTTCAAAACTTATTTTAACTTACGAAAAAAAGCCAGAATTTATTCTGTTCTGTACTGAGGCGATGATTAGCTACTACGAAAAGTTTGGCTTCAAAAAAGTAGATGATTTTATTCCGCGACCAGTCGAAGTTTACGATGCCAGCACTAAAGAATATTCAGTTCGTTGTCTTGAGAAATTATGCTTAATGCGATTTTTAAATAAATCATGACTAATCTTCTTTTGGCACAAATTCTTTTTTCCGATGATACTTCGAAACATTAGTTTCGTCATTCACATCGATTACAAGATGATATCGATCTGAAGCTCCAGCGTTGTAAACTCGGTGCTCACGGTTTACATAGACAAAATAAGCTGAACCATCTGCAGGAAAATGTTCTTTCTCGGTTTTAGTTTCAAAAAAGCATTCAGGATTAGTCACAATTGGAATATGCAAGCGAACGGCATAGTGTTTACTGGGCGTATCTCGATGCCAAGTAGAAGCGAGTCCGGCGGTCAGACAAATAATTCTGGCTCGATATGGCTGCAGTTGCGCCTGGCGAACGTAGTCTATTACTTCTTTTAAGTAGCCTGAACAAATTTCTGTCTCAACGGTATACTCACTAAATTTTTTTGGTATAGAATCTTTGATTCGGCGCTTATCTTCCTGACTAGCGCTGGGATTCAACAAAATATGTCCCCTCTGCCAGCCATCTTGGTAATCGCCATTTCCCGACAAAACTGACCAGCCGCCAAAGGCCGCCGATTGTCGAGTGATCTCTTTAGCTAAAACTTCATTATAAAGTTGTTTCTGTAGTTTTTGAATATCAAATTTAGTTATCCATTTTTCAGAAATCATATTGTTCCTATTATTTCGTTGCTAAACTATTAATAGCGCACATTATATTGGTTGAGTTAAGTTTTAAACTCAATGCTAAAGTATATGCATTATTCACGAACGAAAAAACGCTGTGCGTCTTCAACGCATTAAATAGATATGCCCGTCCCGGCTCAAATTGAATTTTTTTATGCTCGTAAATAAAATAGAAATTTTCTGGGTTGGCGTTTTGAAGGGGAACAAAAATTCTGAAATAATCTGGAACTTGAAATTTTATAGATTGATCTCGGTGTGGAGGAAAAAATCCACCGGCACTAAATTTTACTATGCGGCATCTGCCCAAGCCACCTTCAAAAGCATTTAATAACTCGTGTAAGCAAGTTAATCCGCGATAAGCATCAGTCCGGTTACAAAAATCATTTTCTGAATAACTTTTGCCCGTTTCTTTCGCGTGCTGATAAAGACTTTGCAAGTCAGGATCTCCGGTCATTCCGCCGTCTAACGAAGTAAGGCTTAACCCTAAGCGGCCTGTATCGCCGCGATGCTTATTATAAATAACCCAGTTCGAATCAAATTTGCTAACTTGGGTTTCAAATGTGGGCAAATCGACTTTAAACTTAAGAGGCATAAAGTCACCATACAAAAATGGCTGAAGATAAAGTATAAGTCTTTGCTGATTTACTAGTTCTATTCGGGAGTCCATTTAATTAAAATATATGAACAAGCCAAAAATTGAAAGATAGTTTTTGCAGAATTTTAAGAATTTAGTAATCTACCATTATTAATCGGGGGAATTAGACATTCATGTCTGAATATTTTGAGAAAATACATATTCCTTTCGATCACCAGCAGCTTTGCAAAGAATTTATTGCGTCAACCCGGACTTTGCCACCGGTCATGATGGGAAAGCACTTTGGCGGGTGGAGCGTTACTGCATCTACTGCATCTTATTCGGATGGTTGGGTACAAGAGCTCCCTCCGTCAAGTGTCGAAGCTAAAACGATCGCCGAAGTCAGAGAAAATAATCTGAAATTGAATTTTAAAGGCCCCCAATACTACCGCACTCCAACTGAACTCTGTACGGGTGAAATTAAGAAGGTTATCGATTTTTTAAGTACCGAGGACTACTTCCCATGTCGAGCTCGATATACAGTCCTTAAAGCAGGATGCTCGCTTCCATTTCATCGTGACTATCCAGAATGGCTTTATGGAGTGCGACTTCATATTCCAATCATCACTAATAAGAGCTGCTTTTTCGAATACGCTCAAGAAAAGCGGCACTTAGCGGCCGATGGGTCAGCCTACCTACTCAAAATCAATATGATTCACAGGGTAATCAATGAAGGAGATAAAGAAAGAGTGCACTTCATCTGCGATTTTTTTGATTTAAAACAAAAGACGCAGTTTAATAAGTTTACGGCAAAAGATCAAAATATTGTTGGCGGCCAAAACCCTAAACCATCTGCTGGGCGGTAATCACTTTGGTTATACAAATCTTAAATGCAGAATTTAAAGATCAAATCGTAGAACTTCGAAAAAATGCTTTTTCGTCAAAGTATGGAAGTAATGTCGATACGAGGGGCCTTGAGTGGGACCAAAATGATGCTAACGGAATCCACTTCGGGGCATTAAGAAGCGGCGAGCTCATTTCACTTTTAAGGTTAACTTATCATATTCGACCCGAAGGGTTTGATTTACTTTTACAATTTCCGGCCACCCACGAGTTTTCTGAGTTACCTTGCTTCTGCTTAACAAGGGCCGCTACAAAAGTTATAGAAAAAAATCAAAGTCTTAATATGAATTTGCGTTTAGCGGCCTACAGACACATCAAGGCCAACCCCAAACAAGCGACAGCTATTTTTGGTACCGCGATCGGAAATTCTAAAAGAATAGATTTCTTAAAGAATCTTGGATATGAATTTATTACCAATGACCGTCCTTGGCAAGGCTACTTAAAATCAGGCAACAACTCCGTTTCAATTTTTAAAATGCCACTCAGCAAGCTTGAAATCGCTATCAATAAACTAGAAAAAAGGGCTGACCTTTAGATGAAGTTTTCAAATGAAAATGTTTCAGTCACTCTTCAGGACATTGTACAATTTTCGCAAACACTTGCGCCGTATCTAAATTTGACTCCGCTGCAAACGTGTTCTTGGCTTTCAAAAGGCAACACTGGAAATGTATTATTAAAGCGTGAAGACCTTCAGGTAACTAATAGCTTTACAGTTCGCGCCGCTTTAGGAATATTTTCTAGACTTTCTGACGAACATTTTAAGCGCGGACTTGTTTTTACGACTCCCGGCAATTTAGCGTGGGGTTTTTTGTATGCTATTCAATCGTTTAACAAAAATATTAATGTGACGATCGTAATTCCAGAAGATGCCGTTTGCGAAAAAATTCAAAGTTTAAAGGATTACAACTTGCCAAATATTAAAATTATTCAAAAAGGATTGCGTGAAGAAGAGCGCTACCAGGTTGTCGAGGGAATCGCCGCGACAGAGGGCAAATTACCATTTTTTCTAGCGGATCGCAGTCACGAGGTTGCGGCTAAAGGTACAATTGGACTTGAAGTTTTTGGCCAACTTCAAGAGTTTATGAAAGTTCAGAACAAAACACGGCTGCGCTTTGTTTGTCCGATTGGTTCGGGCGCATTGTTAACTGGCTGTAGCGTTGCTTTGAAGTCTTTGATGGGCAACGACGTTTCGATCGTCGGCGTTGAGCCCGAAATGGCAAGTGACTTTTTTCAACTTTATTACAACAAGAATATAGATTCTATGGATTGCAATTCAACCATTGCAGACTCTTTACGATCACCCATGGTCAGAAAAGAATATAAAGAAATTCTTCTTTCAAACGTAGACCAGGTTATTACCGTTTCTGAAAATGAAATACTCGAGGCCATGTCACTTACCAAATATCATTCGGGCTTTCGAATAGAACCCTCGGCCGCAACCGTAATTTCAGCCGTTCGAAAATGTAATGCTGATGATACAGACTCATTCACCGTGTGTCTTATTTCAGCGGGTAATGTTGATCGAAAAAAGTTTTCTTATTTAGATGCAGATATCACTTTGCCACTATTGTTTCTCAGTTAACTTTATTTTTCGATAAGCTAATTGTATAGGTTCGCTTGCCTGCTTGGTTGCTGGGATTTGTCGATGCCTTAAAGAGTATTGCGCGATTGGCTTCAAGTCCCAAGTTCTCATAAAATGTTTTAAAGATTTAGAGTCATAATACCCAATATACTGAGTCCACGGCTCTGGCCATAAACTTAAGGCAAAGTCATATAGACCTGTTCCGATTCCCAAACCTCGAGCCTCGGGAAGTACGTAGACACCTCGGACTCGAATCACCGTATCAGACACATTATAAACTAATGACCAACCGACCGGTTTATCATCAACGAATGCCGCAATTGGAAATTGAATCAATCGTGAAAACACTTCTTCACCACAGTACTGAATCATGCCGTACGGATTATTTATAATCGGGATCCAAGTGTGAAATTTTATCCAACTCCACATGGGCATAACTGCTTTACGCCAATCTTCAAAACTAATAATCTTATATTCGACTTTGACAGATAAGTTCGTATCAGCCAGCGGGTTCAAAGTACGAGTCCATAAATTGATTCATTTAGATTCAACTGAAAATCATAATGAATTTTCCGCTTCTCAATTAATCTGTATAGGGGTGTCAGCCAAGCTTCATTTGCTTTAGGATAATGTTGCAAAAGCTCTTCCTTAAACTTTAGTAAGTGGCTAATTCCCGAGATCCAAGAAGTAGGCTCATAAAGATTTGGAAAATACTCAGCTAAAAACTTTCCGTTTAAAAAATTTTCTGAACTAGATTGGCGATCGCTGTCTTCCATGGCTTTCTTAATCCACTGTTTCCAGACCGCTTCATTTAAAATAGCAAAAAAAATGTTGGGATAAGAATAAAATAAGTTGTGGATTCCTTCTTTATTTTTTTTCAATAGGTAGCGGGCAATTGCAAAATGACTTTCATTATCGACGACATTCCAATTACTTGGACCAACTGCCTTGTTACCGACGATGTCAAAATTTTCATCTCGTATTTCTGGCCACGGTGAATGGTAGACTTGAGCAAACTGGGATCGCGCTCCAATAAAGGCCGAGAATGCGACAATCGGGTCCGCACACCTTACTTCGGCCGTCATCTCGCGAAGAAATGCTACAAACTCTTCTTCAGAAAACTCAATCGTTTCGACAAGGGTCGTATATTTGCGATCAAAATTAATTTTAGAATTAAACTCAGACTCAAAATTTAAAGCTGGGCAATCTAAGCAGGCCGGGATTGTAATTCGATAATTATGCTGGGTTTCAGATACGATGGATAATAAAACCTGGCTAAATGTTGAACCTAAAAAAGGTATGCTGAAAGTACTGTATCGATTGGCTATTTGATCTACGGCCTTTAGGCATTCAGATAAAAAAGTTGTCGGCAAGGCACCGCTTTCGTTTCCGTAATCAACCCAGAACATGCACGTTGAGCTTTCTCGCCAATTGAAAACCTGACCATTGTAGCCAAATTTAACTCCCGTTATCTGGCTTAATTGTTTTTCAGAAGTTTTAGCTGACCACACTGGAAAATTTGCTGGCGGATTCTTTTGAGTATTGGTTCCGTTTAGGCCATACTTTTCTAAATGAAGTTTAATAAAATTATCGGCTATCAGCTTTTTAGACTTCATTTTTACCTCTGACTGATTCAAGCAAAGTTCGCCCATTCGGGCAACTATATTGATTAGTGCGGCGCTCCTCCTTTGCAACACCTTTACAGAAGTGGCTATAGTTGATTCAGATGTCAAACTTAAGTGAACTTTTACTTCGCAACAAGCTTCTCTTCAAACTCCCTTTCGAAGTGCATCCCACAGACCAAATTTCAATTATCAACGAAGTTGTAAAAAATGGCGTGGATCAAGATGTCTGGTATGGCTATTCTATTCGCGGAACCAAAAGTCACACCGACCTAGAAGCTTATGATAATCGCCTTAACCAAGAATTTCCCTGGGAGTATTTTGCAACTCCTTTGACTGATTTGGTAAAAAAACTTATGGCTCCGGTACTTTCCTTCTACACCCCCACGCGAATTAAAATATTTGTACAGAAACCCGGAAAGCGCCTTCGTGAGCATTGCGACAAGCTCGAATACAAAAATAACGTTTTATTTCGCGATTTCTTAAAGACCGAACAGTTTCATGATTATTTTACAGAACCCGCCCATCAGAAACAAAACTGTTTGGCTTTAAAAATACCCATCTCGGAAATTGCCGGCAATAACGGCAACTCGTATGTTTTTCACGAAGGTGCAAAGTATGCTATTCAGCCAGAAAATCATTATTACTTATTTAATGAATCACGCCTTCGCCACGGTGCCGATCCGTGCCCGCACTATCGCGGCGTTATTTTTATGGATGGGTGTATTGATGTTGAAGAGCTTGAAAAAATGGCGTTAGCCCCTTTACCCGTGGCGCCATATGGGTAGTCTATTTTTTAAAGATTTAACCCTCACTGATTTTTGCAAGCTAAGCCAAAGTGAAGAACTTATTTTTTCTTTTTATGTTGAAATGAATACGGATTATTCAGAAAGCTTACTGCAGGACTTAAAAAATTTGTCAGACTTATTTAAGAGTGTTCCGTTTATATTACTTGATGATAGTCTGAAGAAGCATTTACATATACCAACGAATCCGAAATCTAAATTAACTTGTTTTATTTTTCGTCGAGGGTACATGATGTTTTTTCGTGAGAATACCATTAGTTATGACGATCTAAAGCAGGCTTTTAAATTTGCAGCCCACATCAGTATGGATTTGTGGATTGCTGAAGATCTTAGATTCAAACTTTCGTGTTCAGGATTTTAGATGTACAATCGCGCTGATGTTATTGATCAAAATTTCACCCGCCTTATTAAAAGCGGCAATCTTCCCTTATCTAAAATTAAGGTTTCACTTCAGCAGGCGGGTCTTACCGGCACCGAGCTTTTAGATCTATTTTCTAGCCAAGCAACAAGTCGACACTTCGATTTCGCTGCGCAATTACTTAAAAATGAAGGTAAGTGTTTTTACACGATTGGCAGCGCCGGCCACGAAGGTAATGCGGCTTTCGGGAAGGCTTTTTTATACACTGACATGGCCTTTCTTCATTACCGAAGTTGCGCGTTGATGATCCAGCGTTCGAAGCAGCTAGAAGATTCGACCCATTTACTTGATTTAATGTTGTCTTTCGTGTCTTCAAGCGCGGACCCTATATCTGGCGGACGGCACAAAGTTCTGGGAAGTAAGCCGTTATTTATTCCACCCCAAACAAGCACGATCGCATCGCATCTTTCAAAAGCCGTGGGAATGGCCTATGCAATCAAGCGCGCGCGGGATTTAGCGGTACAAGGTGCGGTTCCCGAAAATAGCGTAGTGCTTTGTAGTTTCGGTGATGCCTCTATCAATCATGCTTCGGCTCAAGCGGCTTTCAATGCGGCAGCCTGGATCGCTTACCAGAACATCCCGCTTCCTCTTGTCTTTATTTGCGAAGATAATGGTATTGGCATTTCAACTTCAACGCCAAATCATTGGATTGAAAATAACTTTAGCCAAAAACCAGCTCTGCACTACATACAGTGTGACGGACTCAATTTGTTAGATACATTCGTTAAAGCCAAAGATGCCGAAAGAATTTCTAGGGTCCGACACCAGCCTGTTTTTCTTCATATGAAAACAATAAGACTGATGGGCCACGCAAGTTCAGACATCGAACGGAGTTATTTACAGCAAGAAGAAATTCAAAAGGCAGAACTTAATGACCCATTACTACATACAGCAAGAATTATAATTGAAAATGGAGTTGCGTCGGGAAGTGAATTAATCCAAATTTATGAAAATATTCGTGCCGAGGTTAAGCATATCGCAAGCCTGGCGTTAGCAAAGCCTGCTTTAGAAAATCAATCTGCGGTTAGTGAATCGCTTACTGCGTGCATTCCCAAACGCAACGGCCCGCCCCTTTCCGAAGAATCGTTACGCGAAGCTTTATTTGCCACCGATTATAAAAAGCTGAATCAAGTTTTTCATATGGCAAAACTGATCAATTTTTGTCTGCAGGATATTCTGCTTCAATACAAAAATACGTTGCTTTTTGGTGAAGACGTTGCCGAAAAAGGTGGAGTATTTAATGTCACGGAAGGTTTACACAAAAAATTTGGTGCTCGCAGAATTTTTAATACTATTTTAGATGAAACCACAATTTTAGGGACAGCGATCGGCTTAGCGCATAACAATTTTTTACCGATTTGCGAGATTCAATTTTTAGCCTACTTCCATAATGCCGAAGATCAGATTCGTGGAGAAGCGGCCACACTGGCCTTTTTTTCAAAAGGGCAATTTACGAATGGCCTGGTGGTTCGCATTCCCGGACTTGCGTATCAAAAAGGGTTTGGTGGGCACTTTCACAATGATAATTCTCTTGCAGTTTTTCGTGATATTCCAGGGCTTATTGTAGCCGTGCCATCGAACGGCGCCGATGCGGTAACGATGCTAAGAACTTGCGTAAAAGAAGCTAACGAAAATGGACGCGTCTGTATTTTTATCGAACCCATTGCGCTTTATATGACTCGTGATTTGTGCAACGAGGGCGATAAACTATGGGCCTCGGTCTATTCTCAATTAGAAGAGATGACTCCACTTGGCCAATTTAACCTCTACGGTGACGGTGATGATCTTCTAATTATGACATACGGAAACGGATATTTTTATTCTCGGCAGGCCGAGGTAGAGCTTAGCACTGTTCACAAAGTGAAAGTCAAAATTTTAGATTTCCGTTGGCTTTCTCCCGTTGATTGGGAAAAGGTAGCCCTGGTCGCCAGCCGTTACAAAAAAATTCTGATCGTTGAAGAGTGTCGAAAGACCGGAAGCTTCAGCGAAGCCATCGTAACAGCCCTGGCCGAACGATTAGATAGGTTTCCAAAAATTAAAATCGTTTCAGCAGATGATTGTTTTATTCCACTTGGCCCCGCTTCGACTCTTGGCCTACCGAAGAAGAAAGAAATTGTCGAAGCCGCTTTAGAATTAATTTTGTAAATTTGTGTGTATTACGAAAGTGGTCATGAATGATCTGCCGATAGAATGGCGGAGAGCGCATGCTTCAATTCGATTAAAAAACAGGGTAACCTCACCCCGGACTGTGTGGATCTAACGCTGTGTCAGTTTTTGAGTGGTGCTGCTTGTGAACGGCAACCCAGCCGATTGAAGAACCTGTGCCACCCATGCAACCCAGAAAGCTAAATACGTATTCAAACCAGCGGTTCATTTTGAAGCTTTGATGACTCAAATATCGATGAAATGTAAGAGTTGTGCCAAGGCAGCCAGTTAAAAAATAAGCGACCAATCCGGCGAGTATCCAAAAAGATTGAAATGAGAAAAAAATAGAATAGCTGATCAATATAAAACTACTTATTAGCTGCAAAGGCACAAAATAGGCTGTATTTGATCTAAATATATCTTTAAGAGACACAGCTGAGGCTATGACGAAATATTAAGATTGTAATCTTAAATATGGTTATCGGAAGAAAATTAAGACTTGGTTCGAATTTGCGTCACGCAATTAGAAGCTCAATTGCCTAATCAGTTTTGTGACTGGTGTTTTTGCGATTTCATCGGCATGCGGATTTAGTAGAAGTAACGCTTCGCGGAATTTGCTTTCGTTTACTTGCTCGAAACCGTGGTATTTTTCTTTATTCTCAATATCAAAATATTGCTGATAAATTTTAAGTTTAGATGAAACGCTTGATAGCTTTCCGATGATTTTGCAACTTGTTAGGTTTTCAACAAAAGGATCCCTTAAGTACGATAGCAAAATTTCCGGAGTGTACTGAAAAAAACCAGCACAGCCTTCGCGATTACGATGCATCAAGTGACGATACCAAGCGGCGATTTTTTCTTTCTCGAAGAGCTGCCATTGTGAAACTTCGTAGGGACTTACGCCTGGCGTATAGTCGTGTGGACGATCCTTTACGAGCAAACACTCTCCGCTGCCAAGAACCGGGTAGCCATCCAGTTGATCAATCAACCACATATGTGGCGCCAATAAAGGAGTGATGCAATAGGTTGGCTCAGTATAATCAAGTAGGCTGGTATGCCAGAAGTCCATCAAATCAAGATCAAAAAAATAGTATTTTAAGCCAAGCTGCTCGCAAATTTTAACAGCAATTGAAATATCATGTAGATTAAGATCAAACTTAAACCTCATAATTGCGATTTTAAATGCAACTTTTGCCATTAAAAAAGATCTCAGCACGACTTCGCTATCGGCTCCGCCAGAAAAAAGTAACCAAATTGGAAGCTTCGTAGCTGTCTCGATTTTCTTTGCAGTTTCAATACATTCTTCTTTGAACGAAAGAGGTTCTCGGTGGCATCTGCCGTAGCTAACGCACCATTGATCAGTCGATTTTTCTCGAAAGTTAAAAAATCTGTTGTTATAGCCAAATTTAAAGTGGTTTTGGTCTGTTAGCTGAAGTTTCATGTTTTCTTTTTAATAATAGCGTCTTAGAACACGTCCGTTCAATATTAAAAATGAGTTAAATCTTCATAAGAATGGGGGTTTAACGGTTGAATTTTTTTTAACTGTTTCTGGCTGTTTCATTGAATAAAAGCCCAATTTGGTAAAGTGTCTAACAAGTTACAGTTCATTTACATTTTTTTTTCATGAAAATAGTCTTAGCAGCTGTATATTGTATTTGAAGCCTGTTCACAGTCTTGCAATGAGACACCTAGCAGCAACAAACAGGTGGTACGGAATGAAGCTTCAAACACTCATGGGATTTTTATTAAGCGTGGGACTTCTCGCGAACAATGCACATGCTGCAAAGCTTAAAAGCTTTTGTACGGTGCCAGAGAAAGGCGGCGAAGTAACAGGTATAAACGTTGATGAGCGTTTACCGATCGCTTCGGTATCGAAAGTGTTTACTAGTCTATTTGCGATTACCCAAATTCCGGTCACTCGAAAAGTGTATACCCAGTTTTATTATACTGACCTTGGTGATGGCACCCACGACGTGCATATTCAAGGCGGCATGGAGCCTTATTTTAACCGCGAATCTATGCAGTGGTTGATCTCTAAATTGAATGAAGTAGGCGTAACTAAAATAAATAATTTAACTTTCGATGAAAATTTTAAATATTTACATTTAACTGAAAAAGCATTTCGCGTCAGTGGAATATACACAGATCCCGATACCAATAAAAAGAAATCTCAAAGACTATTCTATGATCCGGTAGCTGGTAAAAATGATCTGGCGGGGCCACTTCCGGCTGCGGTTAAGTTTCAACTTGAAAATAAAGCCTTCATCTTAGCAAATTATAACGTGACTCGAGCGGCTGCGGCGAAAGATGGTATTTCTTTAGTGAAGCACCTTGTATTCAATCCTAAAAAAATCAGAGCGGTTACATCTAGTGAATTTAGAATTCCGAAGAAAGCCAAAAAAGCATTTATTGCGTCGCCTGATTTATTACATCAAGTAAAGTTAATGAATTGGAAGTCGAATAACCACGCCTCTGATAAAATGCTTTTGTTAGCAGGTGGCTTAGAAAAATTTAATGAATTTTTCCACGGCACAATGAGATTTTCTGAAAGAGATTTACGTTTTATAAATGGTTCAGGCCAAAATGCAGATTTGAATGGCCGTCTTTATAACGAAGCGACTTGCACAAGTGTGCTACGCGCATTAAACGGTCTTAAAAAGAATTTAGAAAAGCAAAATTCAAAGCTTGAAGATGCTTTGGCAGTCATCGGCGGAGATATCGGAAGTACTTTTAGTGGCAAATATGTAACGCCGGCGACTCGATTAAGTGTTATTGCTAAAACCGGCACAGTCGGAACAAATATTACCTTAGCCGGAATGATTTCTGCCAAAACGGGAAACCATTTTTTCTTTTATAACGTTGAAACTTCTCCGGCTTCAGGTCGCAAAGGTAAAGGGCGTAATTCGGGAAGCGCAGATGCGGCTCGAAGCCGTGCAATCATAGCCCAGCATTTGAATAAACTAATTGAAACTAAACAATTTGGCGGGCCAAACCCGATCGATTATAAAATTAAAATTTACGATACTGAAAAATTCGACGAAGACGGAAGCGAAGCTGACTTAATTGAAACAATTAGCGAAGAAGTTAAGCCGGTCAAACTGGCTGACGTTCCGCTACTTGTTGTAAATAGACTGGCGCCACCAATCGGTATTGTGGCACCTTCTAGTTCTACAAAAGTACCGACAAATAAAAAGCTAACTGCAAAAAATTCGAATAAACCGGTCGCTGTTAAAAAGCCAAAAAAACATTCAGCTTCTTAGATTTTAAAACTGGCCGCCCGCAATTTAATGGCGGGCGTAGACATGAATTTTTCTTAAACCTTACGCGCTTTCGCTTTGCTTCTTCTTCTCAGCTTCCGCGCGGGATTTCATTTCTTCATCAGTGTAGTAAACCATCATAGGCTGTGAGCCTTCGCGGATCACTTTGTCGTCGATAACAACTTCTTTCACGTTCGTCATGCCCGGGATGTCAAACATCACATCTAGCATTGAAGATTCGATTACACCACGAAGACCGCGGGCACCGGTTTTACGTTTTAAAGCCTCTTGAGCTATTGCCTTCAAAGCCGCATCTGTAAATTTTAAATCAACATTCTCGAATGAGAAAAGCTTTTGATACTGCTTGATAACCGCATTTTTAGGGCGAGTTAAGATATCTGTTAAAGCACTTTCATTTAATGGAGCTAGTGTGGCGATCACAGGTAAACGACCGATGAACTCGGGGATTAGACCAAACTTTGATAAGTCATCGGGCTCTACTTTAGAAAGTAAATGCTCGGTAACCTCATCATTACTTGAATTAACGTTACCGCTAATTCCCATAGATTTATTAGTTGTGCGGTTTTCAATGATCTTATCTAGACCCGCGAATGCTCCGCCGCATATAAATAGTATGTTTGTCGTATCAACTTGAATAAATTCTTGTTGGGGGTGCTTACGTCCGCCCTTGGGTGGAAGATTGGCAACAGTACCCTCTAGAATTTTTAGTAGGGCTTGCTGTACACCTTCGCCGCTGACGTCGCGGGTTATCGATGGGTTTTCTGATTTACGAGAAATTTTATCGATTTCATCTACGTAGATAATTCCACGCTTAGCTTTTTCGATATCGTAATCAGCCGCTTGTAATAAATTAAGTACGACATTTTCAACATCTTCACCAACGTAACCGGCTTCGGTTAAGGTTGTCGCATCAGCCATTGCAAACGGAACATTCAAAATTCGTGCAATTGTTTGTGCAATTAAAGTTTTACCTGACCCCGTCGGCCCGATCAGTAAAATATTTGATTTTTGTAATTCAACGTCTGAAACTTTTTTATTAGCTAAAGCATTCACACGTTTATAGTGATTGTGTACGGCCACGGCTATCGTTTTTTTCGCTTGCAGTTGCCCGATGACGTAGTCATCTAAAAAGGCTTTAATTTCCATTGGTTTCGGCACGCGGAAAGCGCCTTTAACAGCTACTTCTTTGTCTTTTTCTTCGTCAATGATATCCATGCATAGGTCAATGCACTCGTCGCAGATATAAACTCCGGGACCCGCAATTAGTTTTTTTACTTCTTTTTGCCCTTTACCGCAGAATGAACAACGCAATGATGAGTTGGTAGGAGTCGACATAGTTTACTTATCCTTCTTCGATTTACGAGATTGCACGATATGATCTAAAAGTCCGTACTCTTTTGCCGCTTCAACATCCATAAAGTTATCGCGCTCCATAGCTTTGTATAACGTTTCGTAGTCTTTACCGGTGTGAGCTTCGTAGATTCGGGTTAATTTTTCTTTTGTTTTTACTAATTCTCTAGCATGAATTTCTATATCTGTAACTTGGCCAGATAGGCCGCCCCCGTGTAGCAAGGGCTGGTGTATCATAATTCTTGAATTCGGCATTGCATAACGTTTGCCCTTGGTACCAGCTTGTAAAAGTAATGAACCCATACTGGCAGCCATACCCATACAATAAGTTGCGACATCACATTTTACGAATTGCATAAAGTCATAGATAGCTAAACCCGCCGTGACGCTGCCGCCTGGTGAGTTGATATAAAAATGAATATCTTTTTCTGGATTTTCTACTTCAAGAAATAGAATCTGCGCGATGATTGCGTTTGCAACTTCGTCTGTGACTGCGGTACCCAAAATCACAATGCGATCTTTAAGTAAGCGCGAATAAATATCGTAAGAGCGTTCGCCTTTTGAGGTTTGTTCAATGACATAAGGTAAAATCGGCACGGCGTCTCCTGTAGCAAGTGGTTGGTGAGCGTTACAATTCAAATTCGGCTTAATCTCTTAGATTCTTTAAGTTTCTACGAACAGAAGATGAATTAACACAGCAAGTCTAGTCGAGTTTGTAGCGATGTGAATATTTATGATTCAGTTTCTCAAAATAAGACGGGTTTTTGCAAGCTATTCCAAGGGTTATTGATTGATGAAACGGCCTCATTGGGAGCATAATTTCCTGATAAATAAGTTAAAAGGAGTCCTTTGACCATGACAAATATTCAAGTTCACTTACACGCAAAAGAAATTTCAACTTTAAACGGTGAAACACTAGTTGTTTTCACGAAGCCGAACGCGGCAAAAGACAAGCCGGCCAAAATCACACACGCCGAAACATCAAAAGCTTTAGATAGCGCTTTAGAAGACAAAATTTTAACCGGCGCACATAGCGAAGTTCTTAGTTTTCGCGAAGCGCGCTTTTTAGGGTTCAGAAATGTTATTAGCGTTGGTTTAGGCGCAGAAAATAAGATGAATCACGAAGTTGTACGTCAAGCAGCGGCTTCATTGTATAAAGAAGCGAAATCGATCAAAACTAAAGAATTATTCATTCACTTAGACGGAATCTCTGGCAGTAAGGCTGACCTAGCAGAGTACACTCAAGCTTTCGTCGAAGGTTTACACCTTTGCGCTTACGCTTTTGACGAATTAAAAACGGGCGACAAAAAGAAAACCGAAGTCATGCAAGCCCACTTAGTTACTAAATCAGGTAAAGACAAAGCGATCGTAGCGGCTTTCAATGAAGGCACTATTTTAGCTGCATGCACGAACTTCGCAAAACGTTTGGGTGATATGCCAGGTAACTTGATGACGCCAACCATTCTGGCTAACGAAACAATTGCGGCCGCTAAAGGAACTTCACTAAAAGTAACAGCTTGGGATAAAAAACGTATCGAAAAAGAAAACATGGGCGGCTTATTAGGAGTTGCGCGTGGCTCTGCCGAAGAGCCACGATTTATCGTTATGGAATATCGTGGTGCAGCCGCAACGAAGAAACCAATCGCCTTTGTGGGCAAAGGTTTAACTTTCGATACGGGCGGTATCAGCATTAAACCAAGCGCTAAAATGGAAGAAATGAAATATGATATGTGCGGTGGTGCGGCCGTTATTGGTACCATGCTTGCCATTTCTCAGTTGAAATTAAAAGTAAATGTTATCGCTTACGTTCCAGCGACCGAAAATATGCCAGGTAGCCGCGCGACAAAGCCGGGCGATGTGCATACAGCGCGTAATGGTAAAACTTTTGAAATCAATAATACGGATGCTGAAGGCCGTTTGATCTTATCTGACGCTTTGGTTTACGCATCTGAACAAAAGCCTCAGTTCATCGTTGATACCGCTACATTAACGGGCGCAATGGTTGTTGCTTTAGGTAATGTGCATACGGGCTACTTTACCCGTAATGCGTCTTTCAAAACTAAAATTGAAAAAGCAGCTGCACAATCAGGTGAACTTGTCTGGAATATGCCATTAAATGATTCTCACGTTAAAGATATGAAAGGCACTTACGCTGATCTGTCGAATACATCAAGCGCAGGCGGTGCAGGCTCGGCAACGGCTGCGGCTTTCTTGGAACAGTTTGTTGATGCAGACATACCTTGGGCTCACTTTGATATTGCCGGTACAGGATGGGCTTGTGGTAATCGTTTAAACTATTGCTCAGGCAAAGGTGCTACGGGCGTGATGGTTCGTACGTTTGTAGAAATCGCTAAGCAATACGTTGGCTAGTTTAAAAGTTTAGCTTATTAAAAATTCAAGATTAGTGGATGTTCGCCGGAGTGATCTGCGGCGAGCACCTTGTCGAAAAAAATCGATTTATCATTACCGAAGCTGTTCTTAAACAGCACTTTAGTTAAAACCCAATCACGGGGCCATTCGTCAGCGGCATTTTTAAATTCAACTTTCGCGGTAAAACCTTCAAATTTATATTCAGCATTGCGTGGCTTTTCTTTTAAAATATTTTTGATCGGTAAAAAAATTGCTGCCATGTCGGCGGGATCTTGCCCAGCCAGGCACGGAGTCGAAATTTTCATTGTTGGAGTTTCGCCGGCAACAGCTACGCCTTCTGCATGAAACTCGATTTCAATATCAGGATAAGTTTTACATAACGCTGAAGAGAATCCCGAAAACTGAATTGATTTTTTTCCGTCGACCGTCGCGCGAATTTTCATTTTCTGTAATAATTGTGATTTGATTTGTTCAGACGATAAAGTTGAAATTTGAAATACTTTTCCGTCAATCGAGGCGGGGTCGCGGGCAATATCAAATTTTTCAGAAATAGAAAAGAACACGCTGATTCCTAAGCCGAAGCATAACGCAAAAAAACCGAAAGTTTTGATCTTTGAAAGCATTGCTGGTCTCCTACTGTCAGAGTACCATGATTTGTAGAAAAGCGGGTGGGTTCAGTTTTGCACGGCTAGACCTTCTGCGAGTCGAAGGCGGAGGCAACCAACTATGATTAAGACTATTAGTTTTGAAATGATTTTGCCCATCTGGAAAAACGAACTTTGGCCCAATCGACAAAGCAAGATCGAGCCAGCGAGCGCCCTAGATCAAAACGGCAAAGTCGATATGACCATATTTGAAAATATTCCGGTATTTTTCGGCTACTATATCGATGGACAAATTGTGGGGGTTAACAGCTGCCACCAGACCTCGAACAAAACACTTCGATCGCGTGGACTGTGGGTGCATCCCGATTTTCGCGAGCAAGGTATTGCGAAAGATTTAATGCGACATCTATTTATCTACGCAGGCGACCACAAATTTGAAATGGTGTGGAGCATGGCCCGACAGACTGCTGTCGGGTTTTATTACAATTTAGGCTTTACCAAATACGCCGACACTTCTGAATTTGAGTTCGGCCCGCATGTACTTGTTGCGATTAAGCTTTGAACTTTTAAATACTTCCACAGGCCGCATTGGTGAAGCGATCGAACTTGATATTCATATCTTGAGCTTCAAGACCAATTGCTAACAGACCTAACTTCGCCGACCAGCCGTAAACGTTTTCACGCGGGCACTTCATGCGATCATCGTATAAATCAGTTACGCATAACTTTTTATAAACCGCGCCCGGAGAATTTAAGCTTTCGGTCGAAGACTTCTCGGCGTGAGTTCTTAAAAAACCACCGGCTAGTTCGCAGCCAATCATATAAATCACTGGCTCAGCGGCCGAAGAACCCGAGGTTACAATCGACGGGATGCCTTCTTGAATGATGACCTGTTCGATGGTTTTGCCGCCCTTTGCGGCTTTCATCTTCTTACGTGCATTGTAAGTCCAATCTTTAATTTCTTGGGCCGAACTTACCTTAACGACGCCTAAACCGTAAGTACCTGAGTTATTTTTTACAAAACAGAAAGGTTCTTGTTCAATTTTTTCTTGAGTGTATTTAACTTTTAAGTTCTTTAAAAAAACATCGACTTGGTTTGATAAGTGATCACGACTAACATCGCTGCTGATATCAAATTCAGTAAATTCTTCTGTTTCAACACGCATTAGAGACGGATTAATTTTAATAATTTCAGAAAATTCGTTAGCCAAATGATTGTAGTTTTTAAAGTATCTTGATTTTTTACGTTGGTACCAGCCAAGTTCGCGAGGTGGGTTCAGCGGTGCCGTAATTTGGTTTCCCCATTCCTCAAGTTCTAATGAAAAGTCATTATTACTAATAATTAAATCGGGTTTAAAATCTCTAACCCAAGAAGAAGTCGAATACCCGCTGCCGAATTCAAGCTTTCGGCCCGTGACTGATTCAAGAATTAGATTCTCGGGCAAATCTTTAGGGAATGCTAGGCGAACTTCAAAGCCACCTTGCTGAAGTAAATCAGCAATCGTTGCTGCGTTTTCTAAATAGTACGGATTCTTTGTGTGCTCTTCAGTCAGTAAAAGAATTCTCTTAACGCCGACAGGATAGTGAACGTTGATATATTTCTTGAATAGGTCGACCGAAGTTTCTTTATCTGTCGGACAAATATTATTGAAGCCCGCAGGATAAATATTGGCATCGACGTTTGTGACCTTATAGCCCGAATCCCGAATGTCGTAGCTAGAATAAATTGGGTAAGCCAATTTACTAGTCTGGGCTTGAAACCAAGTCTGTAAAGCATCATAGTTATCGCAGGTTTGTTGATGGATATATTCGCGTGCTTTTGATTCGTCTAAGCTCATTTGTGTAGCCATTCCGTAATTTGTTTTTGCTTTTTTTCTGAATAAATTGAAAATTTTGAAATTGTATTTAAGTTTAAGTTAAGATCGTCTATTTTATAACGATCAAAACGGCGTAAGAAGTCTAGAAGCGATTCTGCAATTTTACGTCTGAACTTAGAATCTAAGTTCTCTTTATAAAGTAAACCATAAGTGCGATCGCTAATAGCGATCATTAGTTCAGTGGCCTGCGTGTTGATCGGAGACTGATTACTTTCCATGACATAGACAAAGTACTTTTGTGTTTCGCTAATAAATTCAATCTCTTCCATGATCAAGCGATCGTAGTTAAGCTGGGTGGTAGTGACTAGATCTGAATAGACATCGGTTAACTGATATCTACTTAGCGGCTGGCTATCATCAATCTGTTTTCGAACTTCGTAGGCTTGATAGTTATTACCTACGCGAAAATTATTTTTCATTTCAGCTAGCTGGATTTTAAATAGCGAATAGTATCGTTGATTTGTCTTTTTAAGTTCTTGTAAAGTAAGTAGAGCTTTTTCAGGCGAGCCCATTTTCTCAAAGATCACCGAAAGATTCCATAATGACTTTTCGTATAAGTCGTCTCTTAAATTTACGGGTTGTCTTGAAATTTTTAAGAAAAACGGTAACGCATATTCATATTCTTGAGCGTCGAACAGGGCTTTGCCTTTTTCGAAGGCGTACTCACGCTCAGTCATTGGCTGGGCATCTTCACGATGAGAAAAGAAACTACAGCTGGCCAATGCAATCGACAAAGCAAACGCACTAATTAAGCGAAACCAATTCGTCGAAGTTTTTTTGAAGGCTATGCACATCTTCAGTATTCTGTCTTAACTCGTAGCATTTGTATACTTTCAGTTGAGTTTTGAATTGTGCCAGGCGGCTTTGTAAGTCGATTTCAAGACTTTGATAGTAGGTCACTAAGTTTTTAATTCGTTTTGAGTCTGTGTCTACTGGTGTTGATAGCCAGGCCGGAATGCGGTTGATTACAACAGTAGTTAATTTATAACCCTGGGTGCGAATTTCGCGGCTTAGTTTTTGAGCTTCGCTCAGTCTTGAGGGGTCTAGGGCCGTTACAAGAATAAACTCAGTTTGCGCAGAAATCAAAAGGCGGTGGCAGTTCAAAATATATTCTTCTAGGGGCTTTTGCCATTTTTGAATCGCCTGGAAGAATGCCGAAAGTTCTTTGATAAACTGCGAACCTGTTAATAGCTCAAGCGCCTTTAACACCTGAGAAGTACCGGCGTTGACAATTTTTTTAAATAGACTTGTGCGACCACTGTCGGCTTCACGAAACCATTTAGCAATTCCTTCATTAAACAGCGCCGAAATTTTTTCGGGTGCGCGCAGAAAATTCCATGTGTGTTGAGACGGGGGCGTATCTAAAATAACTAAATCGTATTCGCCGCTTGTAACATAACGATTCAAAGTAATCAGTGACGTAAATTCTTGTGAACCACTTAAGCGACCCGAAAGTTGGTGGTAAAGTTTATTATCTAAAAGCTGCGCTAATTTTTCTTCCGAGACTTTTTTGCCCTCTGCAAACTGGCTAGCGGCGTGACGAATAAAGTATTCGAATGTCTTTTCGTGATTCACAACGCAGGCCCAAAGTTCTCCGCCAGATTTTGATTTTTTGATTTCGACTTTATGCGGGTCGCCGTCCATTTTAATTCCCAGTGCCTGGGCTAAACGTTTTGACGGATCGATTGTTAGAACTAAAACTTTTTTACCTTCTGAAGCGAAGCCTACGCCCATTGATGCAGCCATCGTCGTTTTACCAACGCCGCCTGTGCCGATACAAATGAGAGTTTTAGTTTGTGCAGCTATCTGTATCATGCATGAACCTTTTTGGCCGCGAAAACTTCGGTTAGCTTACTGATCAAGACCTCTGGATCTAGCGAACTTATAAGAGGTAATTCAATGAATTTAATTTTTGCATCCGTTAATTTTTTAACGGCCAATCTTTCATTTTCGATAATACCAGCCATGATTTCTGAAACCTCAGGTTTCAATTTTGCTAAATCTGATTTTTCTAATCCGGTCATTTTATTTAAGTAAACCGCAGCCGTTAAACCAAATTCTTTTTTCAAAGTTTGGTAAAGTTCGATCGTTTCGGTGATTGGTAATTCTTCAGCAAGCGTGACGATATGCAGTCGGGCAAAGTCGTGGTCTCGAATCCATTTATCGATTCCTCTAGATTGCTCGCCCATCGGACCGAACTGAATGGCTTCGGCCATGGCTGCGGGCGCGCGAAATAAACTTAGGAAATGCCCGGTCGCAAACGAATCTATAACCAGTTGGTCATATTTCATAGTCGGTCCGTGGCTACGCGGGGAAGATGTCACTTTGCCCAGTAAGGCTAGTTCTTGTAAGCCAGGTGCTACTTGTATCAAGCTGCGTGAAACGGGGTTTTCAAAGAAAAGTTTATACAGGGTTTCGACCTTCAGTAAGTGCAGGGCGTATTCTTTCAAACAATCTTGCGGGCTCCACTGGCTGACGTCGACGTCTTCGACCCACTTGCTTGGTTTGTAGGAAATTTTCTTCAATTTTAAATAGTCTTGAAAGAAGCTGTGTTCGTTTAGCTCGGCTAATAGGATTTGTTCACTACCATGGTCTGGCGTTTGGCTTAAATGCCTGGCTAAAACCGCTGAAATCAGCGATTTGCCGACTCCACCTTTACCTGTAATAAAATGAGCTTTTTTTACCATTGCATTTGCCTAAAAAGTACCCTAATTTGCGTGACATATTAGTTTCAAATTCAAAACTAAAGTAGCACGTAAGTTTTGGTAGAAGCTAACAAATTTTAAGGAGATACCCGTGAAAGCGCAAATACAAGTAACTGAAGGTTTACAACGTAAATTAAATGTTGAAATCCCACAAGCAACCGTCAAATCAACTTTCGAGAAAGTTTATCAACAAATTCAACGCACTGTTGAGATTAAGGGTTTCCGTAAAGGTAAAGCTCCGATTGCAACGATTAAAACAATGTACAAAGACCGTGTGTCTGGTGACGTTGCTCAAGAACTTATTACTTCAACGTACCCAACTGCTTTAAAAGACCAAGCAATTGATCCAATCAATTACCCTGAGTTCGAATTTGAAGACCCATCGGAAGCGAAAGATTTTTCGTTCTCTGCAATCTTTGACGTTCGCCCCGAAGTTAAAGTTAAGAAATGGGAAGGCTTAGAAGTTGATAAAGAAAAACTTCTTGCTGATCCTAAAAAAGTTGAGCAAGTCTTAGAAAACGTTCGCGCTTCAAAAGCAAACTACGTAGACGTACTAGATAACCGTGCAGCGGCATTGGGCGACACGGCTGTGATTGATTTTGATGGTTTCGTCGACGGTAAGCCTTTAGAAAATGGCGCGGGCCGTGATCAAAATCTTGAATTAGGCTCAAATCAATTCATCGAAGGCTACGAGCAAGGTATCGTCGGAATGAAAATCGGCGAAAACAAATCGTTAAGTTTAAAGTTTCCGACTCCGTATCACGCAGCTGCTTTAGAAGGTAAACCAGTTGAGTTCAAAGTAACTTTAAAGGGTTTAAAACGTAAAGAATTGCCAGCATTGACTGATGATCTTTTAAAAGAAGTTGGTATTAACCAAACTTTAGAAGATTTCAAAAAGACAGTTGTTGCTGACATGGAGCAAACTGATAAAAAACGTATCGAAGATTCTTTCAAAAATCGTTTATTGAAAAAATTAGTTCAAGCTAACCCAGTTGATGTGCCGGCCTCTTTATTGAAAGATCAAAAAGCGGCGTTAATTGAAGATTTCAAAAAACGTATGACTGAGCAAGGTATGCAAGCTGGCGAATACGAAGATTACGTTCAAAAGTGGGATGCAGATTTCGGTAAAACTGCGGCTGAGATGATTCAGTCTAGCTTCTTAATCGACAAACTAGCGCAAGAGCACAACTTGATCTGCACTAAAGAAGATATAGATGCAAAATTCGAAGAGTACTCGAAGCAAACAAATATCGAGCTTGAGCGCATCAAAGAATGGTATGCAAAACCAGAACAAATGAGCCGCATGACTTACATGATCACTGAAGAAAAAGTGATCAAGATGTTAACTGATAAAGCTAAAATTAAAGAAGTAGACGGCAAAGATATCAAAGAAGAAGCTAATTAGTTGGTGAATTAGAAATTTTTTAATCAAAAGGAAGCTGCAAAGCTTCCTTTTTTATTTGGGTGGGCAGATCCCCGATACGTAAGGGGCATGGGCCCGGTTAAAACTTCATTTCGACTTCGACAGAATAAACTGGTTTAGATTGCCAGTTATCGGCGATGATCATACTTTTTGATTTATCGATCGGTCGGTACATGATTTTAAATAGGGGCTCGAAGCTTTCGCCCTCATAACGAACAAAGGGGCCTACGTCGACCGTGTTATATTCAGTTCTATCAGTCCATAGATGAGAAATTTTATTCTTCACACCCGTCGAAAGCTTTTTAAAAATTAAAGACGGCGAAAGCTCAAGCTTAGTTTGTCTTATTTCAATGCCTACATCTTGGTTGGGTAAATATTCGCTGTGTTTTAACTTCAAGCGTAATTTACCCCAAAAACCTAAGTACATGCTGGCGCGAAGATCGGCAGAAAGTGCGCCGCGACGTGAATTACTTTTTTGGTCTTCATCTAAAAGAAGATAGTCGTAAGTGAACTGGCTTCGCCATTTTGTATCACCTAAAAAAATGACATTTCGAATTCCCATGGAAGCTTCATCGAAATGAAAACCACCTTTTTTTTCGTCACGGCTTTCATTTACCAGGCGCACCCCGCCGACAATTCCCCAAACTTCGTTAAACATTTGGTGAAGTTGAAAATCTGTTTCGGTACTGAAGCCGTCTATTGTGTTTTGTTTGTCGCGCGTCGTTTTTGCGTCTGTTTCAATTTTTGCTCCCCAGCGTGAGATCGAAGCAGGCTTAAGCGTAAGTACGATGTCACTCGTTGAAATTTGAGCATTTGCACAAATCGCACTTAAGGTTAGAATAAGACTAAACAAGCAAATCCTCATGAAAATGACTATAAAAGAAAATTAAAATTCTTTTGTTAGGATTTAGTTAGGGTTTTATAAAGCAGCACAATGTATTTGTAGTGGCATTTAAGCCGCACTATAAATGAATAGGGGTTAATATGAATAAAGTTTCAAAATTGATCATTCTTTCAGCGGTATTTTTATTATTTTCATGTTCGCATAGACCTGCTTTAAATTTGCCACAAAGTATCGATCGTATTGATATTTTAAGTGAACGGCCTCTTTTTAAAACAACAGCGGGCGCAGTTCAACTAGGCGGCTTGTCTGATTTAGTATTCAGCGCTGCTGAATCAAGTAATGAAACCCTTATTTTCTATTCGATCACGGACCGAGGCCCCAATGGTAAAGAACAAGGCACTAAAAAAAAACCACAGCGAGTTTTCTTATACGCAGACTATACACCACAGATTCTTAAGATTTCTTACTCGAAAAAAACTAATTCTGCGCAGCTGCTGCAGACTATTCTAATCACTAAAAAAGGCGATAAGATAAGTGGTTTACCGAATGTTGACCCCAATATGACAGATCAATATTTTGACGAAACTCCGGTAGATGAAAATCAGAAGGTCTTGAAAGTAAACCCCTGGGGCCTTGACCCCGAAGGTTTGGCCCGAGATGAAGACGGTCATTTTTGGGTAAGTGAAGAGTATGGGCCATCCATTCTTAAGCTCAAAAGCTCGGGCGAAATTATTCAGCGTTGGTACCCTAAAGAACTTAAAGAAAGAAACTTGCGTGGTGGCGTAGGTAGTCTTCCGGCTTTCTTAGCTGAACGAAAATTGAACCGCGGATTTGAAGCTTTAGTATGGACTCGGCAAAAAACTTTGTTGGCGTTTTTACAAAGCGAAATTCCGTCGCAATCGCGTAGCGATGTTTCTCCGATTATTGAATTTGACCCTTCTACCCAAAAAGTAATCGGCGTCTACCTTTACCCCCTTAGTATTTACGGCGGAAAAATTGGCGCGGCAACGATATCAGACAGCGGGCAAATTCTAGTACTAGAGCAAAATGGCAAAGTCGAAAAAAAATCTTGGCAGAAAGTTTTCGCAATCGATCTAGCCAAGGCCACTAACCTTGCAAATGAATCTTTAAATTCAGATGCGCAGTGGAAAATACCATCGGCCGCTAAAACAGTTAAGAAAATTGATTATGCTAATCTAACAGCCTCAAGCTTAAGTTCGTATGAAAAACTTGAAGGTTTATCGGCCTTGCCTGGTAATGAATTAGTCATTGTTAATGATAACGATTTTGGCTTAGGCGATGCAGCGCCAGAGTTTTCTAGAAATTATTTGTTTATCATTAAAGGTTTGAATAAATGATTAAAAATTATTTACAAGCAATCGCTGTTTTTAGCTGTACGTTTGCATTGTTAACCTGTTCGACATCAAATGCGAAGCCGAATAGCAGAATAAAAACTCAGACTGAAGCGGGTTTTAATTTAGAAGAGATGGCCGCGCAAAGAATTTTAAAAACTAACAATTTTTCTTCTGAAATGCGCACCGACTACTATGCCGATATCTATGATGGCCAGCAGTTTTTATTAATTCCAAATCCAGATATGTACAAGTTTCGACTTAAATCTGAAGTCGCAAAAGCCACTTTACAAGCCAATACTAAAATTTCAATTGATGTCATGTCTTGCCCAGAGGGCTGGTCTTTCAAGGTTAAAAAGAAATCGGTCGGAGAACTTACTTTGAATACAATGCAGCGTAAGAAATTTGAAGATTCGGTCGTGGGTTTACTAGATTTATTTAATACGACAGATTCTAAAAAAGTTGCCGTCGAAATAGAAATCTTTCATAAGTGGCTACTTGATCTAAAGGTGCCGTTGCTAGAAAAACTAACAGCGGTGCCAAAAAATACTAGCTGGTACTTTACCGCCAGTCATTTAACGAAAAAAATAAAGTGGACGCTAACCAAAGATTTAGGCTTCAAAGACATTGAAATTTCGATAACTGAGGCTGACGATTTTATCGGAACTAGCTTCGTGCAACGAAAATATGAAATAGAATTTCAACATGACTCATCAATGTCGAACGAAGACTTTGGTCATTCGATTTGTGCTTTTATGACTTCTCAGGGCTTACGACATGAAGAGCTGAAGCCCGAGCGAGAAAAAATTCAAGAACTAACGCTGCAAAGACTTTTAAAGTTCAATGCAGCTTTAGGCTTATAAACTATTTGATCATGCCTTTTAAAGTCTTCCAGGCGCGTAAGTAGCTATATGCTTGGTAGGCCTGATAATCAGATTTAAATAGTTTTTCTTTATCACTTAACTCAGAATCTTTTTTACTTCCGATATCTTTCCACCAAGCCACGGCATTTTTATCCATCGTAGGGACAGTCGTGTTTTTCTTGTCGGCTAACTTTTCTTTGTCGCTCTTCAAATGCCCAGATATATCTTTTTCGCGGAAAGACTTTGATTTGTTAACAGCCTTCGCGAAAACCTCAGCATCAACATCTTCAATTTCGATATCCGGCTTGATGCCTTCAGATTGAATTGAAACCCCGCTTGGAGTGTAATAGCGCGCCACGGTTAACTTTAACCCGCTGCCGTCCCCAAGTTTAATAACTGACTGAACCGAGCCTTTACCAAAACTGCGCTCGCCCACGATGACGGCGCGCTTGTTATCTTGTAATGCACCCGCAACAATTTCGCTGGCGCTGGCCGAAAATTCATTAATTAAAATAACAATCGGAATATCTGCGTATTGTGCTTTTTTTGTCGCGTAAGTGACTTCTTTATTCTTAGGATCACGGCCTATCGTGCTGACGATAATTCCTTCTTTTAAGAAGAGGTCACTGACTTTGATCGCCTGTTCAAGTAAACCACCCGGATTCTTTCGAAGATCAATTAAGATACCTTCGATTTTTCCGTTACTGCGTTTTCTGAAATCAGCTAAAGCTTTTTCAAGGTCAGCGCTGGTGTTTTCAATAAAGCTTGTAACTTTGATGTAAACGAAGCCGTCATCTAGAACTGTCGGCTTAATTGATTTAATTTTTACATTGCCGCGAGTGATTAAGAAATCCATCGGCTTTTCTTGACCGTCACGGATTACAGATAGGGTTGAGCTTGAACCGCGCTTACCTTTTAGAAGTGCGGAAGCCTCAACTAGGCTAAAGCCTTTAGTTGATTGGCCGTCGATGGCCACAATTTTATCTCCGGGCTTAATACCTGCAATCCACGCGGGTGTGTCTTCAATCGGAGATATAATCGTTAAAATTCCATTTTGAATTGAAATCTCGATACCTAAACCACCGAATTCGCCAGCTGTTTCAGTTTCGAAGTCTTTAAAAATTTCGGGTGGCATATAGTTCGTATGCGGATCTAATTCGCGTAACATACCTTTGATAGCGCCGTTCACTAGCTTCTTGGTATCTACTTCTTCGACATAATATTGCTGAACCAAGTTTAAAATTTTACTGAAGTTTTGCAAATCGCTGTAGCGATCTTGCGCAAAAGCGATCAGGGGTTTACCGCCGAATGCGATTAAGCCCGCAAATAGCGACAGGGTTATTATATGCTTCTTCATAGAGACTCCTTAAACCATTGTGTCGGATTAATTGGATTTTCAAAATGGCGAAGCTCGAAATAAAATTCAGGTCCGCTGGTGAAACCAATTATTTCACCTTTTTCAACTGCGCTTTGAACTTTTTTAGATTCGCCTTTTTGATTTCCTATAACCCCGGCATAGACTGAGTAATAGTTATCGTCGTGTTGTACTATTAAAGTTTCGCGCCAGTGGGTAAGGTGGTCACGAAAAATAACTACTCCTGGACCGGCCGCTCTGATTGCTTGGCCCTTTTCGGCCCCATACAGCAAGCCTTTGCTGACAAGCACGTATTGGTTTTGTTTATCGGGCTTTGAGCCAAAGGGTAGAATCGGCATACCAACTAAAGGCCGGGTTAGTTCGCCTTTTAATTTTAGTAATGAATTCTTGTTCGTATCGACCAAAACTTTCTTGCGTAGATCATCACTTTGATTTAATTCATTTTGCTGTCGCTGCAGTTCGGCAATAATAGTTTGTAATTTTTTTTGAGTACGAGATAAATCAGTTCGCGAAAACGCTAGTGATTTTAGCGACGCTTTATATTCGCGAAATAAGGCCAGATCATATTTATTTAATCGATCAACGACCTTAAGATTTCTTTCAATCAGGTAAGGTTGATCTGCCGACAACAAGCCGCCCCACTGAAACCGTTGCAAATAAGATAAGGCGCGCGTTCGTTTATTAAGAATTTTTTTACGTTCGCGAATTTTAGACTCAAGATCTGCAATACTTTGTTCAAGCAAAGCTTTTTCTGCATCTAGATGGGCTAAATTATCAATTGTCTCGTTGATTTGCTGTTCGACACGCTCAGACCCGGCTGCCTCGAACGCGCCAAATGCGTTTAATATAATTGCGGCCACTAAAAAGTTAATCATATGAAAACTGATTTAATCGTTTAATAGTTGTTTTAAGCGCAATGAACGAGCTTATTAGTATAAAACTAGAAACGATCAAGCAAAAAACGCCAATTTCAAACGGTGATATGAATACCAGCCGCTCAGCAAAGTTTAGGGTCATGTTTTTCACTAAAAAAACTTCTTTTAAATAAACGTAAAGGCTGAAAAGAATAGTAAACGAAAGGGCTAGGCTTAAGATCAAAAAAGCCAGCATTTCGCGAAGAAAGATTCTGTACACAAACCAGCGAGTAGCTCCGATCAATGTATAAACCTCAAGTTCGGCTTTTGCGTCTTCGATCAAAATACGTACCATCAGTGCCGATAGAAAACTGACCGATAGCAATATAATGGCTAAGATAAATGCGCCAATTGATTTTAATGTACGATCTAATTTCGAAAATTTAAGTAGCCAATCGCCGCCATAAGATAATTCTTCAATACCGGCTAAGTTTTTAGTTTCGTTGATAAGCTCGTTAAAGGTTTCAACTTTCTCTTGCAACGCTAAATTATTTTTAAGACTAACCACTAAAGTTTCGGGGACCAGATCAATTAATTCATCAATACTTAATAAACCAGCTGAATATTCTCCGAATGATTTTTGAAATTCTGAAGCTGCTTTTTCGCGACCTATAAATTCGACTTCACTAACATTCGTATTAAGCTTTAGCTTTGTTTCAATGACAGATCTTTCTTCATCAAGAATATCTGTTTTCAAATAAACGCTTAAATGGGCTGAATTATTCCATGAGCCCAAGACGTTGTTCAAATTTTTAAAGCTAAGATAGCCAGCTAAAATTAACAGCTGCGAAAGAGCGATGATAAATAGTAAAGATATTTTTAAGGGAGTCCATTTCATGCCGGACGATCCTCGATTAAAACACCTTTATCTAGGCTTAGTACGCGCGCTTTTCTAGTTTGTAGAAGACGATGATCATGAGTCGCGACCAAGAAAGTTGTTCCGGTTTTTGAAAATTCATAAAATAGACGCATGATCGAATCACTTAATGCCGGGTCTAAATTGCCGGTCGGCTCATCAGCAATAATCAGCTTAGGTTCATGAACCAGTGCGCGCGCTATCGCTACTCGCTGCTGTTCGCCGCCCGATAAAAAATCAGGAAATTGGTCGGCGTGGTCTTGTAAACCGACCTTATCAATGATTGCCAGTACTTTTTCTTTACGAATATTTTCTTTTTCGCCCATTATAACTAGTGGAAGCTCAATATTTTCGTAAACGCTTTTATTCTTAAGTAATTTATAGTTCTGAAAAACGAAACCGATTTGACGACGAAAGAAGGGCACTTGCCCGGTACGCAAAGTTTTTAAGTCGTGCCCCGATACGATCAAATCACCTGAGCTTGAATTTTCGTAAGCCGATATAAGCTTAAACAGTGTTGTTTTGCCAGCACCGCTGGGCCCGACTAAAAATACGAATTCGCCTTGTTTAATAGTAAAGCTCAGATCACGTAAAGAGTGTCGATCGCCGCCGTAGGTTTTATAAATGTGTTTTAACTCGATCACAGCCTATTTTGTGCAGATTTTTACAAAAGCAGTAGGCTAGATTTACGCTCAAATGAAACTAAATTTGTTGATATGACCAATCGATTATCGTCTGGTGAAATTTAATCAGCGCATTTCTACGAATGGCTTCAAGCTCAACTTTTTCAATTTTCTCGTAAGCTAGTTTGAATGTTTTAAAGACGCTGCCATTTTTAAATACCCGGCACATTAAAACTTTTTGTTCATGGCCCCAGTCTTCAGTCTGTATATGAATCTGTGATCCATTAATGAACAAATCTGAATTTTCTCCGGGCACCACTGAATTCATCTAGACAAGTTAGGCTAACGGCTAGAAACCACAATAATTAGTGCATAGCATTAGGACCAAAGGATTGCCTTGCCAGAAATGCACAGCAAAAGAATCATCTTAGAATAACTGAATCAGGAGAATGCATGTTTCAAGAATTCAAAAAATTTATTTCGCAGGGTAACGTTTTAGACTTAGCAATTGGTGTGATCATTGCTGTTGCCTTCGGGAAGATCGTGAATTCGCTTGTAAACGATATCATCATGCCGCTAGTTGGTTTGGCACTTAAAGGGGTCAACGTCGCTGGTCAGTTCTTCGCCCTTGACGGAGTGGCATACCCAAATATCGACGAAGCAAAAAAAGCAGGCGCTGCTGTATTAACTTACGGAAACTTCATGCAAAATATCATCGACTTCGTTATTGTCGCATTTGTTCTATTTTTAGTTGTTAAACAAGCGAATAAATTCAAGCGCCCAGTACCCCCACCAGCATCTGTAGCATAGTCTTTTAACTATTCTTCAATGCAGTCTATCGTCTAGCGAATGGCCAGAAGTCATTCGCATATACAGACATGTCTCAAAATACGACGTAAAATCTTTGGATAGCAATCAGACAATTTTGGTCTTTTTATTGCTCTATTTACTTAGTATCGGGGGAAATCGTATGAATGCATTCTCAATCATCAAACTTTTAACACTTGTTAGTTTTTTAGTAGTCGGTCAGGTGAGCTTAGCTCAGGATGCGAAGAAGGCTGATAGTTCAGCGGCAAGCACTTCCAGCAAAAAAAATATCGCTCCAGAGGACGTTGATTCGAATACAATATGCAGTGAGTACGATAACGCAAAAAAATGTCGAGATAAAAAAGAACAACTAGAAGAAGAGTCTTCTGCCGCAAGAGATGCTAGATTGGAATGCAGAGCAAATAAGACAAAATACGACGAACTTTCTGCGAAAAGTTCTATGGCCTGCGGTGCCTTTGAAAAAACAAAAAGCCCCAAAGGAAATAAGAATAGCTGCGCTGAAAATATTGCCAGTTGCCGTCAGAAAATTGAGGCGATGGAAGACACTAAAATTGGCTCAACGGTTTCGACAGATGGTAAATCTAGCACTGATTTGATGTTTCAAATCGCGATGACCGGTATTCAATCTAAACTAGGTACGGCCGCATCGGGCGATCAATCTGGCGCGGTTTCTTGCGTAAAAGAGCCCGATGCAAAAGAACGTAAGGAAGCCAAAAAAGATAAAAATAAAGAAATCAAAGAATTAGAAAAAGAAATTAAAAAAGAAAGCGACGAACAGGCTAAGCTTTTAGAAAAACAGCGTGAAAAATTAGACGAGATCAAGAAGAAAACAAACGAGATTGAAGCAGACTATAAAAAAGAACTTCTTAAGAAAGACACAAAAGAGCGCGAGCAAACCGCTGAAATTAATAAGTCTTCAGTTGATACAGCAAAAAAACTACGTCAGTACGGAACAGCCATCACGAAAGAGCAGCAATCATTAGCAAAAGAACGTCTTAATTATCAAAAATCAATGTTAGACCTAACTTCAGAAAAAGTGACAGCACGATGTAAGCAAGAATTCGAAGCTTTAAAACAAGGTATTATAAATATTAAGATTGGTGACCCTTCAAATAGTTCGTCCGAAAAACAGCAGCTAGAAGCTTTGGCAAAGCAGTATAAAGGTAAGGCGACTGGCACAGCTCAGTTAACCGAGCTTTTAAATATGGCTAAAAAAACCTGTTTTGAAAAAGCTAATTCACAAATTGCCGATGTTAATTTAGCCAGCAATCAAAATATTCAAACGATCAATGGTCGTATCGAAGAGTTGCAACAAAGTATCAACGATGAAAAGAAGACTGCAGAAAATAATTTAACCGCAATTGAAGCCGTTAAAAAAGGTATGACTGATGAAAAAGCAGCCGAAGAAAAAGAAAAACTAGATAAATTAAGTGCGCTTAATGAAGAAGTTATTAATTTTCAAACTTCGACCGAAGAAAAATTAAACATTTCGCGAGCTCAAGCAGCCAAATTACAAGATGATATCAGAAAATTAAAATTGAGAGTTGATTTCGATGTGGTGACGGCCTTTGATGAAGCTGACTCAGCGATTTTGTCTGCCGAGCGCGCTCGTAAGCTTGCCGTTGCAAATTGCGGATGTGAAACAGACACTTCTTCGGGCGCCGGTAAATCAACGACAACCGCCGACAAAGCTTGTTCTCTTCTAATGGTAGACCCCGTTAAACAAGAGGGTCCTGCAACTCGTAAAACGAAAGAAAAGGTTGCTAAGTAGTCGGCAATAAATCCATTAAGCATTCGCGCCAGTATTCTGGTGCGTCTGCAGAGTAGTCGATCGCGACGATGAAGCCTTCGGTTTTACCTAAAAACTTTGTGCGGGCGATCACGCCTGAAATTTCTAAGTCCATTTCGTGAATATTAAAGAAGACATTGTGGCCAACTAAGTGATCGATGGTTAAGTTGGCCCTTAAATTTTTGTCGACGAAGTCGTCGCGTTTAAATTTAATCAGAATTCCAGAAGATGAAGCTTCGATGACCTCACCGTATTTGGCTAGTTTCTGTAAACTTTCTAAAGATGAAAAACCATCTAGCGTTAGCGGTTGTACATCTTTACGGGGTGCGGTTCTAAATTTGCGTGCCTTCATGAATTCCTCCGGCGTTTATCATTACTCTTGATAACTCATCGGGCAGAACTAGACTAAAGTTTATATGAAAATTCTGAATTCTTATTTTAGCTATAGAAATACTAAAACCGTCTCATCTTTAAACAAGTTATACTTTAAAAAAATCTTCCAAGTTCATCTTAAAAAAATCAGCTAAAGGTATTCCTTGTGGCCCGATGACTAAAGCTCGATGAATATTATGCTTTTTACGAACTTCAGCAAGACCGGGTAAGCTTTCTTTTTTTTTGCCACTTTTAACTTCGATAGCCACAACTTTTTTACCCAAGCTAAGTATGAAGTCGACCTCGTAGGGGCCTTCTTTCCAATATTCTAGCTTGTAAGCAGTTCCCATTAATTTATTCAGTAAATGTGCACCAACTGCACTTTCAACCCAGCGACCCCATTTTTCAGGTGATTGTCGAATCGTTTCAAAATTTTCATTCGAAATGGCAGAAAGTAGTGCCGTGTTGTAAACCTGTAATTTGGGTGAGCTAGATCGAGTTAAAACTTTAGAACCGGTAAACTTTTGAAGACCTTTTACAAAACCCACAGCAGACAGCAGTTCAAGATAATGAGCTAAAGTTGTTGTATTACCGGCATCTTGTAATTGACCGACCATTTTCTGATAAGAAAGAATTTGGCCAGAGTACTCACAAGATAAAAAGAAGAGCTGACGCAAAAGTGCTGGTTTATCAATTCGGGTTAAAAGCATGATATCGCGTGAAATCGTCGTTTCAATCAAAGAATTTTTTATGTATGATTTCCAGCGATTTTCATCTTTAATCAGGTTCAATGATCCTGGGTAGCCCCCAAAGTATATGTATTCATCAATATTGATTTTAAAAGCTTTCTGAACTTCTGGGTACATCCAGTGCGAAACTTCAGTGACTTCAAAACGGCCAGCTAAACTTTCGGTTAAGCCCTTTTGTATCAGAAGTGGTGCTGATCCTAAGACCAAAACTTTTAGTTTAGTTTTTCTTCTTGAGTCTTCATCCCAATAGGCTTTAACGGTTTTCTCCCATTGATTGTACTTATGAATTTCATCAATAATAAGAAGACCCTCTTTTTTTTCAGACGATATTCTTTCGCGAAGAATATTCCAAAACTCAGCTAAATTCTGTGATTCACTTAATCCAGGGTCATCGGCCGAAATAAAAATTTTAGGTCCGGTGAATTTATCAAAAATATCTTTTGCAATGGTGGTTTTACCTACTTGGCGAGGCCCCAGAAGAACTTGAATAAACTGTCTAGGCCCGGCAATTTGGTAGGCTATTTTCTTTTCGAGTTCGCGATGATATGACATTTGACCCTCTAGACAACAAGCTTATCCGAACACGCATTAAAGCTCAAATATTTTACTCAATACGTTGAGTAAAATTACTCAACGTATTGAGTAAAATCATAAGTATCTAAATTTACTCAGGATTTATATAAAATTTGTGCTTATTGGTAGAAAATACTGAACAGAATATCATTTTCAGAAAAAATAAAGCCCCGGTTGTGACGAAAGTCTAAAGTTTTTTGCGAGTTAATCCGAAAGCTAAAAACTTGATTCTCGGAATGAGACTGCCAGTCTAGACATACTAAATCGGGTAGCAACAGCGTGTTGCCAGTCGTCGATAAAGCTTTAAAGGCAGACTCTTTTGCGACCCATAAAAACTCGGGTACGGGCGCATTCATATATTCAATTTCATTCGAAGTGCGTTTAAGAATAGCGGTCGAGATTCTCTTCTTCACTTCGACGTCAAAACCGTGCTTCATTTCAGAATATGAAAAACCACCAATAGACTGGTTATGCGAAATCGAAAAATGACCCTTCAGTGAAGTTGGTATCGAATTCAGGTCGTAAAGCTGAGCCCATTGTTCTTTCGTAAAGTGCGGCGCGAAATGATCACCAAGGTGGTGGCGAATCAGGGCGCGGTATTCACGCTCGGTTGATTTCCATTTATCGCTGACGATCACTTGTAGACTAGGGTCGACAAGGCCATGCATAAGTTTTAACTTGGCGTCGATATTCACCCGTGAAAGCTTTCGGGCCAAGTCACTGGTTTACCTGAAGTAATGTCCATCATTCGGTCTAAAGAAATTTTAGCTTTTAGGCGAAGAGTTTCATCTAAAGTAATGGCCGGAGTAAATGTCTTCATCGCGTTTTCAATTTTTTGCAGCGTGTTCATTTTCATATACGGGCAATCGTTACAGGCGCAGTTTTCATCCATGACAGGGGCTTGAATCAGCTCAACATCAGGGCGAAGCTTTTTCATTTGGTGAAAAATACCCGTTTCAGTGGCCACAATAAATTTTTTCGCCGGATTTTTTTCAACCTCTTGCAGTAGTCTAGAGGTAGCACCCACGACGTGTGCATATTGCAGCACACTGTCTTCACATTCGGGATGCGCGATCACCACGGCGTCCGGATTTTCTTGAATCAGCGCAAACAAACGTTTCGCGTTGAACAAAATATGAACTTCACAAGCGCCGGGCCAAAAAATCATCGGGCGATTATATTTTTTGCTAAGCCAGCGGCCTAAATGTTGATCGGGTCCAAAAAGAATACGACGATCCGCCGGAATTTTTTCTAAAATTTGCGCGGCATTGCTAGAAGTGATGATGACATCAGAAATCGATTTCACCTCAGCGCTCGAATTGATGTAGGTCATGCAAAGTGCGTCAGAATGATCTTTGCGCCATTGTAAATATTTATCGTAAGGAGAGCCTTGTACGAGCGAACAGCCGGCGCCCAAATCAGGGACGAGTACTGTTTTTTCAGGATTTAAAATCTTCACGCTTTCGGCCATGAAAACAACTCCCGCTAGTAAAATATTTTTATGCGGAATTTGTTGACCAATTTTTGCCAAGAAAAAACTATCGCCGACATAATCTGCTAAGTCTTGAATGGCGCCGTCTTCGTAATAGTGGGCCAAGATCGCGATGTCTTTTTCTTTTTTTAATTTCTGAATCGAATCAACAATATCAAAAGACATAACAACCCATCTGTCTTTAAACGGCCGTTCCGCCCTTTAGGATCTGAATGACGTTTTTAGAGACTAGTTTGAAGCTTTCAAGTACACCCTTGCCTTCGAAAGCGGAAGCTTCGACTTCGGGCGCATTGTAGAAATTTAAATGACGGCGTAATTCGCTAATCGGCATTGCGTTTGGTAAATCACGCTTGTTGTACTGAATCACGAGCGGAATCTCGCGGATATTATAACCCTGTTGCTCTAGGTTTTTTTCTAAGTTTTTCATCGAAGCGATATTTTCTTCTAAACGATCAACTTGTGAATCGACGACAAATACGACTCCGTCTAAGCCTTTAAGGATCAGTTTTCTAGACGCATCATAAATAACTTGGCCCGGAACGGTGTATAAGTGAAAGCGCGTATTGAAGCCACGAATTTCACCCACCTCAAGTGGTAAGAAGTCGAAAAACAAAGTTCTTTCGATTTCGGTGTTTAAAGCCACAAGCTTTGATTTTTGATCTTGAGCCAGTGACTGGTAGACCCACTGAATATTTGTGGTCTTACCGCCCAGTGAAGGGCCGTAGTACACAAGTTTACAATGAATTTCTTTAGCGTTGTGATTGATGAACGACATTAAAGCTGAACTCGATTCTCTAAAGCACGACCCATGGTGCGGTCATCGATAAAATCAATATCAGAGCCCATCGGAATACCGTGGGCTATGCGCGATATTTTTAATTCTTTACCTTGTAGAACCTTTGTTAAATAAAGCGCAGTTGTATCACCTTCAAGGTCAGCGTCGAAAGCAAAGATGATTTCTTTGATTTGCGGTCGAATTCCGTTAAGGCCTTCTTCGATTTTATTCATCAGTTCAGAAATTTTTAAATCTTTAGCGGTAATGCCCTCAAGCGGCGAAATCGAACCATGCAGCACATGGTAGCGTCCGCGAAAGGCGCCCGAAGATTCGATACGCTCGATGTCAGAAGGTTCTTCGATCACGCAAAGCAATTCGTTTGAGCGGTAAGAATCTTCACAGTAACGGCAAGTGACACGATCAGTATAATTAAAACAAGACGTACAAGTATGAACTTCAGATTGCACACGTTGAATCGCCTCAGAAAGCTGAGTCGAAAAAGATTCTTTCGATTTCAGAATATGATAAGCCAAGCGCTGAGCCGTCTTCGGGCCAATACCCGGTAAGCGGCTTAACTCGTGAACTAATTTTTCTAAGGCAGGTATGTGTAACAAACTAGAATCCCGGGATGCTTAATCCGCCAGTGATCTTTGACATCTCTTGGCTTGAAGTATCTTTTGCAACTTTTAAAGCATCATTGACCGCTGACGTTACTAGATCTTGTAACATTTCAACGTCGCCTGATTTCATAACATCTTCTGTAATTGTAATTGCTAAAACTTTATTGTCGCCGTTTACTTTTACAGTGACAGCGCCTCCGCCTGAAGTGCCAGAGAATTCACGTAACGCTAATTCTTCTTGAGCTTTCTTCATTTTCATCTGCATTTGATTGGCTTGTTTCATCAAACCAGCCATTCCGCCCATCATGCCCTTCATACGGACTCCTTCTTCGTCATTTTGACTTCGCCTTTAAAAACTTGCTTCGCTTTTTGTACGCGTGGATCAAGTTTCCATTGTTCTTCTAATTTTTCTTCGGCTTGAACTTTCTTCTTGGTAGCAAGTGCTTGAGCACTTTCACCTTGAGCATCAGCGCGACCTTTAAGCACTTCAAAATTGTATCCCCGCCCGAACTCTGAATCAATCAATCCTTGTAACTTTTGGCGCATTTCAGAATTTTGCAATTGATCAGCTAAAAATCCCAAATTCATCGGCGGCCGTAAAGTAATTTTCAAATCTCTGCAGCCCATAAACATTAAGTTTTCAATTTTTGAAGCAAAAAATGCATCACTGCCCTTAAGATTCTGAACAAAGATCAACCAGCGTTCGTCATCGAAGTCGATTGCCTTAGCCGGAGCAGTTTGAGTACTGGGCCTAGCGGCGGCAGCTTCAGTTTTTTTCACCTGAGGAGCAGCGTTAGTGACCTGCGCCACCGGCTTCTCCTCAGCGCGCTTTGGGAGCGCCGTAGCCGGCCTATCTTCACCAGAGGCAGAATTTGCCAACAGAGACTTTAAATCGGCAATTTGCGGAGCCTGGCTCATACGCAGTAACGCAATTTCAAAAACAATCTGAGCATCTGAAGCACGGTGCAAATCTTGTAATGACTTCATCATCATGTCGAACAGCATATGCAAATCAGAATCAGAAACGTTTTGAATTTTTTGATTTAATAACGCGATTTCATCTTCGGGTAGATCAATCATGCCGATCGCGGTTGAATCTACTTTTAGCAATAAGCTATGGCGAAGCATTTTTGATAAATCTTCTAAGAACAAGTTCGGGTTCTGACCAGATTGGCTTAGTTTTTCTAAACAAGTCACAATCTCGGTCGACTTGCGATTGAGTAAACAATCGAAAACTTCAAAAACTAATGAGCGCTCAGTTAAACCTAAAATTTGGCTGACTTGAGCTTCACTTAAATCGCCGTTGGTAAAACTGATCACTTGGTCTAGCAGGCTTAAGCTATCGCGCATGGAACCATCGCCTTGGCGGGCGATCAACCATAACGCCGCATTATCAGCAGGTATGTTTTCTAATGTACAAAGTTTTTTTAGGTACTCGGCCGTTTGTTTTAATGGAATTCTGCGAAAATCAAAGCGCTGGCATCTAGATAAAATCGTTTGCGGAATTTTATGTACTTCGGTCGTCGCTAAAATAAATACCACATGCGCGGGCGGCTCTTCTAAAGTTTTTAATAAAGCATTGAAGGCACTGGTCGATAGCATATGCACTTCATCTATAATAAAAATTTTGTATTTACCTGAAGAGGGCATAAACATGACGTTGTCACGTAGATCACGAATGGCATCAACCCCGTTGTTCGAAGCTCCATCAATTTCAATGACGTCAACGGCGCGACCTGTGTTGATTTCGATGCAGCTTTGGCATTCGTTGCACGGCACAAAGTTTACCGCATTTGTGCAGCGTAAGGCTTTCGCTAAAATTCTTGCTGATGAGGTTTTTCCGGTACCGCGTAGGCCCGTAAATAGCAAAGCATGCGGCAGACGGTTATTTTTTAAGGCATTATTTAACGTTTGGGTAATATGATTTTGCCCGACCATTTGGTCGAAAGTTTGCGAGCGGTATTTGCGGGCTAAAACTTGGTACGACAAAAATTAATCCTCAAGATCATTTAATAACTTCAATGTGAGTGTGAAAACAAAAAAGGCTAGGCACCCCATATCGCAAAGCTCGTTAAACACCGTTGCTTCCTTCCGGACCTAGCGGATTCAATAACGAGTCAATCGTATGGGACCTAGCTCTATTGGGTGTATATGAAGCGGCCCTCGCAAGCAGTGGTTAACACCATTAGTCATGTAAAAACCTGGCGTGTACGCCCAACCTAAGCTTGAGGTGCATCAGATCCGTACAAAATAAGTCATAAGCTATCAAAACTTTAGACATGGTTTCAGGCTGTTTTGCGTCTCAAAATAAGAATCACCAAACGTCTTCGGGCTTTGGCTTCGCTTATAACGATTCAGATGCGTTAAAACCGATTAAATCGTCTTAGAAACTAGGTGGCCTTCTTTTTGGAGTGTTTCATCATCGAAGGAGACTTTTTTATGAAAAACTCGTTAACGAAAACACTTTTGTGTGGAGTCATGGCCTCAACATTTCTTTTGGCGAATTGCCAGAAGGCACCAAGCCGAGGCGTGAAGGCGGGATCTCCTGGAGTAGCCGATCAAAAAACCGGAGCACTTGCTAAATCTGTCGCTTGTACGGATGACTACAAAAAAGCTTATACCAACACTCGCAATCAACAAATTAAAATTGAAAAGCAGTTGAAAGACATCACGGGCGAATCAACTGAAGAACAAAAAGCGAACTTAGTCACAGATCTTGAAGAGCTAAATCGCTTAGTCAAAATCTCTGAGCCCGCTGCGATCAAGTTGAACGCCGAAGCTTGTACTACAACCGTTAAAGGAAAGACTGAAACAATTGATTTTAAAAAAATAGTTTCGTACACAAATTTTCTAGGTACAGCCGTGGCGAAAGTGACGGGTACGGACAACGAGCTTTCTAAACGTGCCGAAGCCGCTTTACTTGAGAAAGGTAAAGAATCTTTAGCCGAGGGAATGGACTTAGTCGTTGGAAAAGATTTGGCCGACGCTTTAGATAAAGATTTAATTAAATCATCATACTTCATTGGCGGAATTCGTAAAACAACCGGTATTGAAGAAGCAAAAAAAGATGCTTCGAAAACGGTTTGTTTCATCGTTGAAACTGCCGGCAAAGTTGATGAAGGTTCGACATTAACCGTGTTAACTTTAGCTGCTGAAGTAGATGCCACCACGAAGCGCAAGGCTTCAACGTTTGGTGTAACAACTTCGGCCGGTGCAAATTTACTTAAGTGTTTATTAGCTGAAGGTAAAGATGCCGCAGTTATGGTTCGAAACGCATTCGGTGCAAACTTACTAAGTAAAAAACAAATTGATGCTAAACTTCCAGTTGAAGAAAAAGCTTCGGTAACAGAAACCGAAGCGAACGCAAAAGCTCTAACAGAAACGAAAGACGTTGCACAGGCTAAGGGTGCTGCAAAAGTCGTTGAATCATCGAAAGCGGCTTCAGGCGATACGACAAAAGCAGTTTCAGGCGATGCCACAAAGGCCGTTTCACAGACGGGAACGACGACAGAAGCGCAAGCGATGGAAGCCGCTAAAAAAGCACTAGCTGAATTAGAAAATTCTGCAGAAGCAGTCACGCCCGAGGCTTCAGAGCAATCGGGACCAGTTGAATTAACTAGTTCAGTAGCTAAGGCGGCAGCGCCTGCAGTAACAGCAAAAACGAGTGCTGCTAAAGCGGCAGCTATCACAGGTACCGCAGCAGCTAGCGCCGATCTAACGGCTGCGAAAGTTGAAGCAAAGAAAGGTTTTTTTGGACGTATGACAGATAAAATTAAAAATGTTTACGCAGGTAAAGCGGCGGTAACGACTGAACAAACGGGCCCGAATTACGATGTTATGGGTAATGTAGTCGGATTTTAATTTTAAAGTTGGTAGATAATTTTTTCTAAATTTTCAGTTTCTTCGGCCCAGTAACTATAAGTTCCATAGTCTGGGAATAGTCTCGGAAAGCTGGGGTCACTCCAGCGATTCATAATCCATTGTGCGTAAGTAATAATTCTATAACCGCGAAGTAGCGGAATTAAATCTAATTGTTCATAGGGAAATTCACGCAGTTCAGAGTACGCTTCGATTAAAGTTTCAAATTCGGGGCTTTCTTTCAAATCACTTGAAGGCATTAACATCCAAAAATCTTGAACGGCGGGTCCGTTAATCATGTCGTCAAAATCGACCATGCAAAATTCGGATTGAGAATCTTCTAAAATATTTCCGCGGTGTAAATCGCCGTGTAAACGAATGTAATCGAAGTCTTGCAGGCGTTCATCAAGCTGTTCGAATATTTGTATGGCCGCATCTTCATAGCGATGGCTGACCTCTGGTGACACGGTAGGAAGCATCTTTTCTAGCTGAGCCCACTTATGATCTGAAGAGGGGCCCAAGAACCCGCGGTGTGGGGCCTCTTTAAGCGCGCCCACATTATGTAACCGAGCTAGCCAGCGGCCTAATTTTTTAAAATGCGGCGGAGTTAGCTCTTGCACCATTCGGCCACGAATTTTTTCGAAAAAGGCGTAATTCATTTCGCCGACTACATCTAAAGTCGAATTATTTTTTAACTGCAAGGGTGCCGAAACTTCAATCGCTTCTTTTAAAAGTTCTTGCGTGAATTGATGTTCGTCTAAAATAGTTTCTTGGCTCCAGCGGCCGGGTCGGTAGTACTTGGCTATAATTGAATTTCTGTTCTCAAGTTTGATTTCAAATACGCGGTTTTCGTAAGAATTCAGCTGGATCAGTTCGCCCGTGGGGATGAATCCGTTTTTCTCAGCGGTTGATAAAATAACATTCGGATCTAAGCTGTAGAAATTTGTGGTTTGATTCATAGATCATGCACTTTACAACAGTGAAAATATTTCTGCGAGCTTTTTATCTAATCGAACCTAGGCCCTAGCGGTTGGCAGAAATGCCTGTTTTTTCTGGTCTTCGCCTTGCTTATGTATGGTTTGTTAAAAAAGAATTTTTGCAAAACGAATTGTGGGAGATATTATGAAAATCGGTACAAATAAAGCATTAATGATTTCGGTCAGTTTATTACTTACGCTGTCGAGCTGCGGTAAAAGTAAAGATTTGAAGACAGATGGTGCCACATCTCCGGCGCCAACGGCTGAACCCGCTACGAAAGATAAAACTCCGGCGCAGACCGCAGAAAAAACGCCTGAACCACCAAAGCCGACCGTGCAAGTTCCGTCGCCTGCTTCAACTGGTCCCGGAAATGTGACCGGCACTCCAGAAATTTTTCGTGAAGGGCCATTCTCGGGTCAGCAGACGAATCAACAACCGGGGCAAGTGGGCAATAGAAATAATTTAATTCCGACAACGCCCGAATCTTCAATGAACGAAAATGAAGTGTTACCTCCGCTGCCGGCGTCACCGTTTCAAAATCAAGGTGGTCAAACAAACGTGATCAACCCACCGTTGAATGTAGTCTCTGAGACCGAAGGCCGTGCTTACCAGGTTGATTTCACAAATCAAATAGCCGTAAAAACCGGTGGCCAATCAAAAGAATTATTCTACACAAGCGCGGGGCGCGATGGCTTGATGGAAGAGTTCAAAGGGTACAATACGAAGGTAGCTAAAGAGCAGCAAGTAATTAACCAAAACTTAGCAAAGGCTGTTGTAACTGCAAAGTTAACTCGTCAGACTTCAAACGGTGAGGTAGCCATCACGATGAGTTTTGATGAAGGCGGAACGGTTAAAATCTATAAAGTTAAAGCAGCATCAGAAGGTGATTTAATGCGCCTTTCATTAAACCGAGCGGCCACAACTGGCGAGATGGAATTTCAGGGCGGATTTTTAAAATGTTTAGATTTAGATGGTGGCTGTGAGAATGCTTACGCAAAAATGAAATTTTCGGGTGGTTATACGCGATTAATTTTTAGAAACTCTTTGTCTGATATGCATTTTCAGTATCAAGAAAATGTACGCGGCAACTCTGGCTTTGACATGTTTATGAATTACATTACAAACTCGGCCAATTCGGTTTCGACTTCGCAAACTTTTGATAGCTTACAAATGTCGTCGTACGAAGTAGTTAACGGGCGCGCAGGCATGGGCGCACTTTTAACGACAAACGATAAAGAGATGATCGGCTTAAGCATACCTTTAGTCGTAAGCAGTCAGAATTCTGAAGTGAATGCGCCGGTCGCAAAATTAAATGATCTAGCTTTAAATTACGATCTTTCTTCGCAAGCCAGTTCATATTCACAAAGACTAAGTAAGCAAATTTCAAATGTGAATTTAACTTTTAATAATGGCTTAGGTCAGTTGAAATTAAAGTTAACCTTAGGCACAGCGCCCTCTGCGGCCAGTATTTGGTTAGTGGCTTCGCGCGTACAAAAACCGACTATGTCTTTGCAAGACGTTAGAACTTTCGAAAGCAAAGTTAAGAATTTTTAGTTTTTTTCTTTAAGCTGAAATAAATTGCATTATTTTTTTCAAGAAGGGCCACCATGGCCCTTTTCTTATTTAATTTTGAAGGCACGCCCTTTGCTTTTGTTTTTTACGACAAACAAATCCTAAGGGGGAGCAATGCTTTTAAGAAAAATTTCGACCAGTATTTTATTAGTTTTATCAATCAGTTGCATCGCGAATGCCGAATTAGGACCGCGCGGGGGTGTAGTCGGCGAAGTGGGTGCAGTATGTCCTCCTGATTGCGGCAACCCAATGTTTCCGCAGCCTGAAATTCAGCCGCGTGATGATGGTCGTTGGCAAGGTGGCAATAATAATGGCAACCATAATGGTGGTGGTCGCAGTGATTATAACCGACCGGGCCGCGGTGGCGGTGGCGGATATAACGGCGGTGGCAGATGGCCTGGTCGCCCGCAACCTCCGCGTCCGCCTCAGTATGGATACTGGCAGTATGACACGCAAAGAGTTTATGTGGGTCGTTCTGTGATGAACGAAAAGTTTTACTTACGCCAAGCTGCGGGTCTTGATGGTACTTACCGCGGATGGGAAGTCACTTCAGTTCATGCGGTCACAAGCCCAAACAGCCCAGGTAAAACGATTGTTCAATTGGTTGCCGATGGTCGTGCGATCGCGACACAAGTGAATCCGGGTCGTCAGATTAATTTGGTTCCGAATTCAGCCGCGATTCTAGACAGAAATATAAATTCGCTACAATTATAGATCACGGGTTCAACGGTGATCGTTGATTCAATCGAAATCGAATTACGCGCTTACCGTAACTAAAATAGTTGTCAAAAGAGATGCCTCATGGGACAAAAACATGAGGCAATTTTGCAAGGGGATCAGATGGAAAATACGGTCAATGTGTTAGATCAAAAGCTAGACAATTCAATAGCTTCGGCTTTGCTGCCAGACCTTGCAGAGTATATGGATTACCGCCTATTTTTAGCGGATTTTTACCACGCAAAAAAAGCCCAGACACGCACTTCGATTAGACCTTATTCGTACGCCATCTTTTCGGCTGCGGCCGATATCAAGTCGCCAAATTATTTGAAAATGATCATCGAAGGTAAGCGCAATTTATCAAATGATATGATTTTAAAATTTTCGCGTGCCTGTTCACTGAATAAGGCACAAAGCGAAGAGTTCAAGCTTCTGATTTTATTTAACCAAGCAGAAGACCCCGCAGACCGTAATTACGCTTTAAAAAAACTTTCTGAATACAGAGTCGAATCAAAATTAAAATTAGGCCAGCTGGATCGTAAAGTTTTCGAAAAAGTTCCGAACTGGATTGGCTGGATTATTTTTGCCATGGTCGATCAATCGGGCGTTACGTTTAAAATTCCGCAGTTAAAAGAACTATTGCGCGGTAAAGCTTCTGAAACAGAAATTAATCATGCGTTAGAAAGTTTAATCAAATCGGGCGAGCTTGTTCGTGACGAAGCGACTGGTGAAATTAAAAAAGGTCAGTCAACAGAAGCACCAGAAGAAATTCCGTCGGCACTGGTTCGTAAGCTACAAATGCAGTTAATGTACTTAGGCTTAGAATCTTTGTATCAAGATTCTGCGACCGAACGTGAATTTGGATCTTTAACTTTAGCGATGACCGAAAAAGAATTTACCGAGCTTAAATTCAAGCTTCGTCAACTTCGCAAGACGTTACATAAAGACAACTCAATTGCCCGAATGAATGCAAAAGGTGAAAGAGTGTATCAATTAAATCTACAATTATTTCCCGTTAGTAATGCGTCGAAAAAGCTAGATGCTTAAAAGATAACGTCAAATTTAGCAAAAAATCGGTAAAGTGAAATTTACCCCGAAGAGCCTTTTTGGCCCCGAATTTACTTTTAAATTGTGGATAAACCTGGGGATTCGGTTGATAACTCACTCTCAAAATCGATTTTTTATGGAAAGTTACGTGATTTAGCAATTTATATTATATGTTGCGTTAATAGTTACACATAAGATTATGCCAGGTCAGACGAAATTAAAAAAACTTAAAAAAATGAAATTGTATGAAAGTTTTAGAGCAAAAGCTCAAACATTTTTCTCTAAGAGCAATGCCTAAATAAGTGCCTAATAAGCCTCATTGTTTAAAAAAGTCATCTGCCTTATACTGAGGTTCTGTTTTTGCTGAATCGATTGTTATCACAAGTGGGGGCGACCTGGCTTCGACGTGGGACTTGAAGCAAGAGGAGCATACCGGGGAGAATGAGGACCTCGATAAAAACATTCAAACTTTTACTATCAAACGATAGTTACTCTTTAGCAGCTTAATTGCCGCTTTCGGAACTTGGGTGAGTCGTCGGTGTTGATTCAAGTTTCGTAATTAATGCCGAATCGTTTTTCAGGGCTGTCTGCAGACTGAAAGATTAAGAGTTTCTGTGGATATGCCTAGCGATATTTTGTTTGTGGAAGCTTGCTAGGTAAAATTAAATCACAAACTAAGTATGTAGGGCCTTTCTGTGGATTTCTTACGGACGGGGGTTCGATTCCCCCCGCCTCCACCATTTAGTTAGTAATATCATACACTTAGGTATGTTCACCCCGGCCCAGAGGGACCCTCTGGGCCGGGGTTATTTTAGGCGATTGGCGGCGCGGAGTTTAGCTTCAGTTCCTCTTAACCGAAGAGAGGAATGTATGGCTTTACAGGTAAAACCACGAATTCATAAAGACGGCAGGGTCTATCGACTGGCGGTGGTCATTGATCACGGCAATGATAAGAAGACCAAGAAGGCCAATCGGGAGTACATCTACCCGAAGGTCGCCGAATATCACACTTACGGCTTTGATCCGATGTGGCCGCTGCAAAAGGCCCGTGAGCGGCTGAAGCAAGTCCAAGCTCAAGATAAAGTCGAGCGAATCAATAATCGTAAAGCCAAAGCACAGGTCCGCATTCGTGAGCGAAAGCTTGTCGACTCCGCTTACCTTCCAGAAAAACTCTGTCGGGACTTTGAGGTTTTTCTGGCTCGCAAAGTGGGCTTTGGTGACGGCCGTTTACCGAGCCGAATTGAATCGCACTGGTTGGGTGCGCAGAAAATGATTTGCGAGGTTCAGACTGAACCCAAAGATTACGAAGAATATTCCGAGAGATTTTATCAGTACGTGATTAAGCATTGCTACAGTCCGAGCTACCTTCAAAAAATGTTGAGGATTGTAAATTACTGGGGATACTTCGTTTGCAAACATCAAAAGCAGGCTTTTCTTCCGGTGCGTTGGCCGCAAGGAATTTGGAAAGAGCGAATCGCCGATGCTTACTTTGATCAGCGACCGCACGGTCTTGAATCTGCTCCGCTCTTACCAAATGAACTGGAAAAGGCTCGCGGTAATCTTTTGGAGCCTGCATATAACTGGTTATTTATTTCGGTGTGGCTCGGTCTTCGCCCAAGCGAGATCGACTCACTTGTGCCAAAAAAGAAAATGAAATATTGGCGGATCGAAAAGGACAAACAAGGCATCACGATTCTGCGGGTGTATCAGCCAAAGCTCGTGTCAATTGAACGAGAGAAGCGGTGGAAGGGTATTCCGATTTTATTTGATCAACAGGTTCAAGCTCTTGAGCTAATTAAATCGGGTGAATTCAAGCGTCCCCTAACGAAGACCATTCATTTGCACATCAACGAACGGCACAATAATTACGGTGGTCGTAAGGGCTTTATGGATCTGATGTTGGGCCTTGGACAGAAGTTCGAGAACATTTCTGTTTGGCTGGGCCATACGACGCTGGATCGCTCGCTTCGCAATTACAAGAACAAGCAAATCGTTAATTACGACATACCTGTTAAGGCAGGTAAGCCGCATCTTAAGCGGGTGAAGTAAGTCGTTGCAGAGCAACGGTCGAATCGAGTTGATCTTTCGGTCAACTCGCGGCTGATCGTGTGTATGAAATTTGCGATCAACGATATTTATATTGAGCGACTGGTCTGCGATCCCCGCTACGAGATCCGTACTGATGGCACAGTGTTGACCACCATTTGTCGAACGGGAAAACAAAGTTTAACGGATAAATGGCGGCAACTGGCCTTTGTTGTCTCTGAGTCTGGTCACCTGTCGATCAAGTATCAGCGGAAGCACCTGTGCATCCACCGAGTGATTTATCGCAAGTTTCACGGTCCTCTTCGTGAGGATTATGCGGTCAACCACATCGATGGTGATAAGCGGAACAATACTCCGCCGAACCTTGAACTCATCACCCATTCAGAAAATATGCTCCACTGTTGGCGGGTGTTGGGACACATTCCCATGAAGCCAAGAAAGAAAATTGATCAAGCCATTGCCGAAAAAATGCGGGCCGAGTATGTTGCGGGTGCGACCAATCGTGACCTGCGAGAGAAGTATAAACTTGCGAAGGCCACAGTCAGCTACATCGTGAACGGGAGGACTTGGCGGCATGATCGAATTAATGACTGCTAGGCGAAGTCTTTTAAAATTGCGGGCGAATTCCCAATTGTGCTCCTAATCTTCAATCATGCGCCTTACTTATGTTTGAGTCTTGCCAGTTAGAACTTTGGCGATTTCAATAATTTTTGTAGGAGATTCATCGCCCGAGTGTCCGTCCAAATATCCAGTTTGGCTGGCTTGGAATACGGCCCTTGTTACTTCCATTAAGACAGCATTTTTAGTTTGTTCATCGCTTGCAGCTGCCGAGAATGCTTTTAGGGTTCTTAAGCTTAATGATCGGTGACGATTAATAGTTGCCAAATGTTTTAGTGCCTTATACTGGCGACCAAGCCACATGGTTCCAGTAACAAACATCGTAAGAATAACAAGTTTAGCAGCAACTGTTTGAACGACTTGCGAATTTGAAAGCCCCGCAGCTGCACCCGACTCGGCATGAAACCACATCGCTAAAGCAGCACCCATTGTTAAAAGAACTCCAACGCCAGTGGCTATGAGCCATTTCCTAGCAGATTTTTCCTGGGCATCGGACTCATTTTCAAAGTCTTTAGTGAAAACCGCAGCGCCTGCTGATGCAGATGCTTCTCTAGTTGCGACGATAATTCTGTCGATCTCAGACTTATCTTCATTTATTTCGGCTTTTGTTTGCTCAATAAGTTGTTGTGCTTGGTTAAGTGTGTCCGTCAGCTTTTTGATGTTCTCGGCTACGTCACCCTTTTGATATGCAAGGAACGGTATCCAGTTAGCGGTTTGAGAATAAAAATTATCGACCTGCCCATGTAGGCTGTTTTGGATTCCGTCTCTTGTGCCAGTTGGGTTGCCATTGGTGATGCTGAATTTACTGATTTGATCAAGAATCGGAGTGACCCCATTGATCCCTTGGGTGATTTGGTTGATGGCATTGTCCGGAAGCGACTCAAGCGGCAGGATTTTTAAATAACTGAGGATGTTTTTTGCTCGATCAAGATCGTTAGATGCGCCGTTGAAATTGATCGCACCCCACTCTGACCGAGATAGTAAGTTGTCGTTATAAAACTCCAGAGCCTTCGTAATTAAATCTTTAAGGCTCTCCGCCTGTTCCTTCGTCGCCATTAAACCTCCACACCCGCAGGTAAGTATTTTTTTGCAATAATTGAATTACTGTTGACATAATAATATCGCAGTAATCTAATTACCGCAAGGAAAGACTAATGATTAGAAAACTATCTGAAGTTACAGACATTTACCTTGGCCAGCCGATCCGGGACAAAATAGAAAACACCCCCTCCGGGGAGTATTTCATCGTCCAAATGAAAGATGTTGCCCGGGATTCAGGTGTCAAGGCTGATACCCTCTACAAAATCAATTTAAAGGGCCGAACGGGGCCTCGCTTGATCAAAAAAGGCGATCTCCTGTTCGTGTCACGGGTATTCCGTGGCTCGCTACCTTACAGCGTACTCGTCAACGTCGACTTGGCCAACCTTGTGGCGTCACCGACTTTTAATATCCTATCGGTTAATAAGGATTTGATCCGAGTTGAGTACCTTCATTGGTTCATCAACTCCGAACTCCACGGCGGAAAGTATTTTAAACTGAATGCGATGGGCAGTTCCGTCCTCAATATCCCCAAGGGGGTCTTGAGTGAGATGGAAGTTATGCTGCCACCGCTTCAAGAACAAGATCGCTTCATCAAACTAATTCAAGCCGCAAATCGGGAAAAAGAAATCATGGAAACCCTCGTAGAAAAACGGCGGTCTTTCATCGATGCGGTTTTAACCAAATATAGTGAATAAAAGGGAAAATATGAGCAACAAAGAAAACAAAATAAATCAAGACGAAATCAACCAGGTACTCTGGCAAGCCTGCGATACCTTTCGTGGGATTCTAAATTCCGCCACCTACATGAACTATCTGCTCCCGATGTTGTTCCTCAAATACATCTCGGACACATGGGAAGAAAAGTACGAAGAATTCGACAAACAATACAAAGGTGACAAAGAGCGAATCCAGAGCCGTCTTAAAAAGGAGAGGTTCATTCTACCCAATAAGTGTCACTTCAAAGACCTCTACGAACAAAGAAATGCGGCCAACATCGGTGAAATCATCAATGTAGCCCTGGAAAAAATTGAAGACACCAACAAAGAAAAACTCAGTGGTGTGTTCCGCAATATCGACTTCAACAGTGAAGCAATGCTAGGACAAACGAAGGATCGCAATACAAGACTGAAATCACTGCTGGAAGATTTCAACAATCCAAAATTGAACCTCCGTCCAAGTCGCATCGGAAACCTCGATGTTATTGGGAATGCGTACGAATATCTAATCGGTAAATTTGCGGCTGGTGGTGGTCAAAAGGCCGGAGAGTTCTACACCCCCGCCGAAGTATCAGAGCTAATCGCTGAACTGATTGATCCAAAGAAGGGTGACCGCATTTGCGATCCAGCTTGCGGTTCTGGCTCACTTCTTATCAAGTGCGCGAATCAATTACTTAAAAAAGACATCAACGACTTTTATCTGTACGGGCAAGAGGTCAATGGCCAAACCTATGCTCTTGCTAAGATGAACATGTTTCTGCATGGGGTAGACAATGCCCGCATTGAGTGGGGCGACACTATCCGAAATCCAAAACTAATCGAGAAAAACTCCACAATGAAGTTTGAAGTGGTGGTGGCCAATCCTCCGTTCTCACTTGAGAAGTGGGGTTATGAAGAGGCATCGGCAGATGCATACAATCGCTTCCATCGCGGACTGCCCCCAAAAACCAAGGGCGACTTCGCTTTTATTTCCCACATGGTGGAAACCATCACCGAAGACTCTGGTCGGGTCGGTGTAGTTGTTCCGCATGGAGTTTTGTTCCGTGGAGCTGCAGAGGGAAAAATCAGACAGTCGCTCATCGGCGACAATCTTTTGGATGCAGTAATCGGGCTGCCATCAAACCTTTTCTTTGGTACAGGGATCCCTGCTGCGATCTTGATTTTTAAGAAAAAGAAAAAAGACGAGTCGGTTCTATTCATTGATGCCAGCCGTGAATTCCAAGACGGAAAAAATCAAAACACTCTACGACCGCAAGATATTGAAAAGATCGTTAAAACCTACAGGGCCCGCGAGTCCATCGATAGATATGCTTACAAGGCCAAAAGGAAAGAGATCGTCGAGAACGACTACAACCTCAACATTCCTCGCTATGTGGATACTTTTGAGGAAGAAGCTGAAATTGACATTAATGCCGTTCAAAAAGAAATCAACCAACTAGAGAAAGAGCTAACTACAGTCCAAGTTCAGATGAAGGGTTTTTTGAAGGAGCTTGGGTATGAGTCATAAACTTCCAGACGGCTGGTCCACTCAATCGCTCGGCAAACTTTTTGAGTTTAAAAACGGATTTAATGCCGACAAGACAATGTACGGTAGGGGTAAAAAGTTTATCAATGTGATGGAGGTGATCAATAACCATTGTCTCCACGAAAAAGACATTCCCGGCCAGGTTGATATGTCTGAGGATGAGTTTGCTCTTTATTCTGTCGTCAAAGGCGATGTCCTTTTTAATAGAACATCAGAAACATCTGAAGAGATCGGACTGACGGCAGTGTATCTTGATGATGAGCCCGTCACCTTTGGTGGCTTTGTCATACGAGCAAGGCCAACAGGAAAAGATCTCGATCAAGAGTTTTGCAAATACTGTTTTTTGTCGAGTCGAGTCCGCAAAGAAATAATCAAAAGAGGACAAGGATCAATCCGAGCAAACATCGGTCAAGGCGATCTTTCGGATGTTCATTTGCAAATACCGTCCAAGAGCGAACAAGAAAAAATCACCAAGATCCTTTCCACTTGGGATCGGGCGATTGAGAATACTAAGACTCTGATTCTTAATGTTGATTTAAAGTTAAAAGGCATAGTGAATCGCCAGATACATACCCTTGGTAAAAATAAGACAGCAGCCATCTCGGATCTTTTTGGAGTCGTATCCGAGAGGGGTAAATCGGCTGGGAAGCAACTTCCAGTACTTTCTGTCACTCAAAAAAAAGGAGTAATTCTTCGCTCCGAATCAGGAAGAAAGATTAAAACAATCTCCGATGATACGAGCAACTACAAAATAGTACGGGCTGGCGACTATGTTTTAAGTCTTCGTTCATTTGAGGGGGGAATCGAGTATTCATACTTGGATGGCTTGATTAGTCCTGCATATACCGTTCTTAGGCCGAGCAAGAGTTTAAATAGAGAGTTTTATAAATTCTACTTCAAGTCATCAGCTTTCCTAACTGCGCTGGCCCCTGCCATCATAGGAATTCGTGATGGCAAACAAATTGATATGGAGATCTTTTGGGAACTTCAGGTTCCCGCTCCATCTGAAGTCAATAGTAAGAGAATTGCTACATTATGGTGTGGCTACGAAAAGTATCTGTCTCTACTCGCAACTTACTGTAACGAGCTTAAAATCCAAAAACAGGGGCTAATGCAGCAACTCCTCACTGGAAAGAAAAGAGTTAAAGTATGAGTTGCTCAATTGACTGGTCAGCGTGGGTCACGGCGATAGCGACTGTTGTATCAACAGGGGTCGCCTATTTCGTGTGGCGGGTTTCTCAAAAACTCTACGATCTACAGACGTCTGTGGAGAAAGCGAAAAGGCCCCTCGTCCATATTTGGTACAATCGCCATAGTATCGCTGACGGGAAAACCATCGGCACCTTCACCTTAGTTAATATCGGCGGCTCACCTTTGCCAATCCGAACGTTGCGTGTCTTATTCGGTCCAGAAAAACAAGGTCAAGCCACTGAGCTGTCTGCACACAGAATCGTTGAAGACAAAAAAGCCCGCATCGGTCTCAGGCATTCAAATCAAGAAATTACCGATTTAATTCTGCAGCCTAATCAACTGAGCTTCGTCGAGATCGTCCTTCAAGGGAATCAATGCCGCTTTGAAGTCATGTATTACGACAACAGCTTTGAATTTATCGAGATAGACACATCGAACCTTGGGGGCAAGTACATCCTCACGGGCCAAGGAAGGAAATAGATATGGCCATAGCAAAACACACCGAGGACTTGGTCTCCCACATCCCTGCTATTCATTTGCTTGTAAACCTTGGCTATCAATACTTGGCTCCTTCCGAAACGCTCAAACTTCGTGACAGTAAACGAAGTAAGGTCGTTCTCGAATCGGTGCTTGAGAAATGGCTTTCCGAGAATAACTCCATCAATGCAAAAAGCGGAGCCGTTCCTTTTAGTCGTGAGAATATCAAAGAAGCTGTTGCCTCGATCTCTAATATTCCTTTCGACTCACTTCTATCAAATAACGAGCGGATTTATGACCTTCTGACCTTAGGTAAAAGCCTTGAGCAGAACATTGATAACACGACTCGCAGTTATTCGCTTCAATACATAAATTGGAAAGAGCCGCACAAAAACATCTTTCATGTCACCGATGAATACGAGGTCGAGAAAAGAAACTCGCACCAAACCCGACGGCCCGATATTGTGTTGTTCGTGAACGGTATTCCTTTGGTGGTAATTGAATGCAAAAAACCGGGGCTGAGCGACGATGCAGTTAAAGAAGGGATCAGTCAGTGCCTTCGCAATCAAAAGACTGACGAGATTCCGGAACTGTTTACCTTCTCGCAAATTCTTTTAAGCCTTGCTCAGAATAAAGCAAAATACGGAACCACTGGGACCTCGGAAGAGTTTTGGGCCGTGTGGAAAGAAGAAGATGTAAAGACTCAAGACAGCGAACTTTCGACTCTCATTAACAAGCCCTTGAGCACTGCAGATAAAACCAAGATCTTTTCGGAGAGAGAGCCGCATATTCAAAAAATAATGGAAGGGCTTTGGAGTGATGGTCATCGCCTACCGTCGGCGCAGGACCAGGCTATTCATTCATTGCTACGGCCAGAGCGGTTGATGGAGCTAATTTATCAGTTCATCGTATTCGACAACAAAGAAAAGAAGGTCAGCCGCTATCAACAGTATTTCGCCATCAAAGAAACCCTTAAGCGAGTCACGAAAGTTCGTGGCGATCAAAAGCGGCAAGGTGGAGTGATTTGGCATACTACTGGTTCTGGTAAGTCGCTGACTATGGTGATGATGGCGAAGGCCCTAGCTCTTGATGAGAGAATTACGAATCCACGAATTGTATTAGTCACGGACCGTGTGGATTTGGATGACCAAATTTATAAGACCTTTCTTGCCTGCGGTAAAGAAGCCGAACTTGCTAAGGCCAGCTCTGGTCAGAACTTGATTGACCTGATCGAGGAAGAAAAGAAATCCATCATCACGACGATCATTGATAAATTTGAGTCGGCCAGTAAAAAGAAAGATCTTAAAGTCCTAAGTCATAATGTTTTTGTATTGGTCGACGAAAGCCATCGTTCGCAATACGGGATCAGCCACGCCAAAATGGTGAATATGCTCCCGAATGCTTGTTATATAGGTTTCACGGGGACACCGCTTTTAAAGAAAGAAAAAACAACAGCGCAGAAGTTCGGTGGATTTATTCATAAATACACAATGAACCAAGCTGTGAAGGACGGTGCCGTTGTGCCGCTCTTATACGAAGGTCGTATGAGCGAGCTTCGTGGCAATAAAGAGCAGATCGACAAGTGGTTCGAGCGAATCACCCAAGGTTTAACTGACCAACAGAAAGCCGATCTAAAAAAGAAGTTCCACCGAGAAGAAGAAATCCTAAAAGCCGACCAGAGACTTGAAGAAATCGCTTTCGATATTCAAGAACACTTTAAGGCGAACTTTAAAGATACTGGCTTCAAGGGGCAACTTGCCTGCTCCAGTAAAGAAAATGCCATTCGTTACAAAAAGTTCTTTGATAGTTTCGGCGAAATTAAAGCCGAGGTTATTATCTCTGGCCCCGATACTCGTGAAGACCATAGGGATTTAGATGAATCCAATATTCCAGAGGTTCAAGCTTTCTGGAAAAGCATGATGGCGCAATATGGCTCTGAAGAAAAATATAACGAAAAGGTCATTAATGCCTTTAAAAAATCGGACGAGCCAGAAATCCTGATAGTGGTCGATAAACTATTAACAGGCTTTGATGCTCCTAAGAACTCGGTTCTTTATGTGGATAAGCGACTTAAAGAGCATAACATTCTGCAAGCGATAGCCCGTGTAAACCGTGTCTTTGAAGGAAAGAGTCACGGATTGGTGATCGACTATCGTGGGATCTTCGGTGAATTGAACGAGGCCATCGACACCTATGCCGCTTTGGAGAACGAGGGCTTTGATAAAGAAGACATCGAAGGCACCATCGTTAACACTGAGCTTGAAATTAAGGAACTCTCTCAACGACACACCAATGCGTGGGAGATTTTTAAAGAAGTTCAAAATAAGTCTGACACTGAGAGCTTACAGCGACATCTTGAGCCGATTGATCGCAGACAAGAATTCTACAAAAGACTTACAGCTTTTTCTAATACTCTGCGAATCGCCAACGGAAATGCCAAATACCAAGACGAAACCCCGGCTGAGACTAAAAATATGTATCAACGGGATCTTAAAATGTTTATCGAGCTTCGTGCGGCAGTAAAGCAACGGTACGGCGAAACCGTAGATTATTCGTCTTACGAGAAACAGATTCGCAATATGGTGAACAAATATATTGAAGCCGATAAAGTAAGAATCATTATCCAACAGGCAAATGTATTTGATGAGGCCGAGTTTCAAAAAGAGTTGGATGGTATCGACAATGAAGCAGCCAAAGCCGACACCATTGCGTCTCGCTTAAAAAGATCCATCTCAGAAAAGTTTGAGGAAGATCCTGCTCTTTATAAAAAATTATCTGAAATGATTGATGAAGCGATCAAAGCACATCGTGCCAAGCGACTCTCTGATGCTCAGTATTTGGCGAAGGTGACTGAAGCGATGGAAACCATGCGAGGGAAGAATAAGTCCGATTATCCGGCCAGCATCCGAAACTCAGACGATGCGAAAGCCTATTACGGTGTATTGAGACAAGAGCTTGGTCTTGAGATTGCTGATGCAGACGAGGTTATGGCCGATACTGCATTGAAGATTCATGAGGCCATCGAAAAACACAAAATCCGTGATTGGTCAGGCAATCGTGATGTGCAAAACAAAATGGCGATTGACCTCGAGGATCTGCTTTATGCCCTGAAGGGACGGCACGGGTTAAATTTGACCTCGGACACGATGAACGAGATCATTAACACACTGATCATGGTTGCGAAGAGAAGGAACACTTAAGAGTGCTAGAGTTTGTAGAATACGGAAATTCTAAAATTGAATTTGAGATCAAAAGATCTGAGCGAAAGACTCTGGGGATTTCTGTTCTTCCAAGCGGTACGGTCGAGGTGACAGCTCCACAGGATGCGACCCTCGATAAAATCAAAGAGATTGTTATTAAACGTGGCTCGTGGCTGTTAGAACAACAACGACTGGTCGGATTTAATCCTATTCCGCAGCCAAATAAATCGCTGGTGTCCGGAGAGAGTTTTTATCTGCTTGGTCGGCATTATCGCCTTAAGATATTTGAAGCGAATTACGATTCCGTTGATATTCTTGACGACAAGTTAATTCTTAATTGCACCTTTCCCGAAGACACTGAACTTAAGCGGTCGCTGCTACTTAAGTGGTATCTAAAAAAGGCCATAGATATTTTAACGGAGCGATTTAAATTTCATGCTCAGGTTCTTGGACAAGAGACTGTTGAAGTCGCCGTTAAGAAACTCACCAAGCGCTGGGGTGAATTTCATCTCAGCAGAAATTTGGTGGTGCTGAATGCCGAGCTGGTTGTTGCGCCAATGGAATGCATTGATTATGTGATCATCCATGAACTCAGCCATGCGGTTGTTTTGGATCACGGACCTGATTTTTATAATTTATTAAGCCGAAGACTTCCCCGCTGGAAAGATCTTAAAAACGAACTTGAAGGCCACTCCATCGGCTTCAGTCCTCTCATTTCATAAAAATCCGCCACAGGCACCTGTATATTTTGTTACGAGGTCTTTAAAAAGCCCTCGTCCACGGCTGGGGCAGTCCCCCACAAGGGGCAAGCCTCTGTCGAGGGTGAGTCCTAAAGCAGTAATGTTCACGGGCTATGGCCCGAACCAATCTTTTCTTCGGATTTTTATATAGATCTTATTACTTATACCGTGATGCCTGGGGATCACTTGATTCCGCTTTAGTGGTTCCCTGGGGACTTTTTCTTTCCTCCATTTAACTTGGACAAACCCAAGAAGGCGGGATTTATGAACGAACAAAAAGAACCAAACCAAAAGCTGCCACGAGAAATGATGATCTACTACACGCCGATGTATAATTTCATCGTCCAGAGCAAGATGCTCAGTCAAACCGAACGAACCCTTGCTGTGTTGATCGCGAGTTACCAGGGACTGGGATGCAACTGGGCCAGAGAGTCGCTGAAAGAATATTGCGAATGCGGGCCGTACCATCTGGATCGGTCAATCAAACGACTGCAATTCATGCACGTCATTCGTGTACTGCCCGGTCCACCGAGGCGAGATGGATCAAAGCGGCGAGAAAAAAATAGGTACATCTTTGAACCTGATCCGTACCACTGGCGAGTTACCAAAGACATGCAAGAGCTGATCGTACAGGAAACTTTGGCGCTGAAGAAAAATCCGAAACCATTTTTTTACGATGCCTTCCCTAATGAGCTGGGACTTGAGATAGCCTTCGCTAAAACATTTCCAAAATATGCCAACGGAAAAAAAGGACGCAAGAAAAACAATTTGAACGCTTCGCAATCGACCGAGGCAAAAGATATTGAATCAATCACAACAGAATCCGAATCAATGCTTTGGGATGAACCTGTACCCGAAAGTGAGTCGCAGAAGTGGAGGCGAAAAACAAATTTCATTATGGATGATGAACTGCCGTTCATTGAACTTGCGATGGAATATTATTCGGGCTTCAAAAATATCGAGAAAATAAGAAATGACCCCAGTCATGGATTTTCGCACCACAAACAAAATTATCTCGAAAGACTTCACGCGATCTACACCGATAAGCGTCGATTGCTTAACGGCGAGGAGACTGAAGTTTTTAGTAGAATTGAAATCTGGCTTAACGAAGGTTTATCGCCTGTCGATATTCAGATGAAACTTGGGCAACTCAATATCGAAAGAAAAATGAGTCAGAAGGGATATGACTCTACTCTGGAAAAGGAAAGTTAAACCAGAGCTTCGTCTTTAACTCGCGGATTATTGATTTCGGTCTTCACTGTGCTTTTGCTTTTTCTTCTTGTCGCGCTCTTGTCTTTCAAATCCAGACTCGAAGCCTGCGCCTAAACCGAAAAAGAATGCCACAATCAACCACCACCAAGAAATCATACGAACCCCTCCTGACTCGTAATTTAAATGGAATTTGGATTTGCCTACGGCCAGTAGACATCGACGAGGCTACCAAGCCACCACAAGAAGCCCGACAGTGCGAGCAAGTACCAAGCTAGGTCGCCACCCCCGAGCCAGAGCCAAACGAGGCCACACAAGGCGGTCTCGACGCCATGTTCGGCCAGCCATTCCAGCACCAGGGTTTTTATCTTTTTAGGTCTTCCGACCTGATTTTTTTTCGGTTCCATATGAATCTAAATAGAGACCCGTGATCCATTTAATGACTAGAGGATCACTTATGGAAATCGAACATTTATATTTATGGCTTTTAAATAAAAACAGCGGGATCGGAGAAATTTCTCTGCGCCTACTTCTTTATATTCAGATCGTTCACAAGACGGGACCAAATCCGGAGAGACGGCTCGTTTATTTGAGTCGAAGACGGATCTGTAAACGGCTCGCAGTCTCCATCGGAGCTTGCCGAACATCGGTCAAACAATTAGCCGAATTGGGTTTTATTAAGCCCTGTGATTCCAAGGGCAATCCCGTTGAAGATACTGCTTCTAATTGGTTTATTCTTCAGCCCCGAGACTCTCTTAATAAGCCTCGCATTCAAGCTATTATAGAACACATCAATAAGACTGACTCCTCTGCAGGAGCAGGGTCTCCCGGAGATGGGGGATCTGAGGGAATTTTTGATAATATCATGAGGGAGTAGGGTACATAGTATATCCTGAATAATTATTCAGGGTCGGTTCAATGACAGGGGGGCCACTGAAAGGCGTAGGATCATTCGGTTTCCATTTAGGCTTTGTAACCCAATAAGAAAGGAGAACTTGAGTTATGACGCCTAAAAAATTGATCCATTCGTACCCCTTTGTAGAGCTACCAGACCCGAAGATTCGCTACCTGATTAGCGATGAAAAAAGAGACCCCCTTGCAGTGATTTGGTTCGAGAATGATGGGACCCCACATCTTCGGTATTTGAGTGACGTTTCTCCCGATCTTGAGGTCCACATCATCCATTTTATGCACGACCGTAAGCGGCTCTTGTTCGGGTGATGAACTCTTGGATTAGCTTGCATAACGCTCGGCTTGTTCTCGGCCTACGGCAAGGAAGCACCAACTCACAAACTCGTCATCAACCTCTCGCATGACTACCGGAAGATAAGGCATCTCGACCCACTGTTTTTGCTTGGCTTCCGACCACTGGCCCGCCGTCAGCTGATGGTGGCGTTCGACCGCCATGTTGGTTAAAAAACTGCGGGCCATAAAGTATTCGTCCTTGGCATTTTTGGGCTTCAGTTCTTGGTAACGATTGGGGAACAGTTGTTTCGCCGCCGCTTTGATTTTTTCGAGCTCTGGCTTCTTGGGAAACAGCTCCTTTATGTGAAAGTCGTGTCTCATCGGATTGTAGCCGTGTTTTTTAATATCCAGCTCACGGTATCGCGTTTCAATTTCATGATCAGTCATATGGACATGGATAATGCGCGGCTTAATCCAACTCTTTATTGCGGACCCGATGTGGCGAATCACCGTGATGATAACCGCTGCTATGTTCAAAACTATCCAGCCGCCGCTAATTACTGGGACCGCGAGCAACACTATTGTCGGAATCCAAAGTAGTAACATTGCCACCATAAAATCCTCCGTTTCTTTCGTAAGCGTTTAATTATCGGTGAGTATAAAGGGTCGCCGATTCAATTTTGACATTCGCACTGGTTTCTATGGGTAGTGAGACCGTGAAGGAAGGTGTATCGGTATTGTATCCGAAGTACCCCGAGAATGAATCGCCTGTGGGTTTAGAAATTGTGGCGGTCCAAAAATCACTGCCCGAGTAAGCGATCTTGCTTACTATTGAAAAGTAAACCGGATACTCATTCACGTTCATTCCGTCGTAATAGCCGTGGACCATTAGTGTTAAAGAAGAGTCCGAAGAAATGATGTTATTTCCCACGATCAGATTTGCAGAGGATTGATTAATGTCTCCCGTTGTTGAATCGACCGTAATTTGGGTTCCACCTGCTCCGCTACAGGTAAGGGCCGTGTAACCTGAGCAATAAGGTCTATTCTCTGTCGTCGAGCCGACGAATGCTCCCCCTACATTTGCGCAGGCTGTTTGGTGTGAGCCAGTTGCGCTTCCGCCGCCATTGACAAAAAAATCAACTCCACTAAGTCGGCAAATATCGGCTGTATTGACCATATTAGTGGGATGCCATATTCCTCCAGCGTTTGAACATGCGATTGAATTTGAAGGCGTGGCATAATCATTAAACAGGGCATTGCTCTTCACGCATTGAATGCCAGAGCTTCCCGCTGACAAGTTTTCAAATATTGCACTACCTGCCGGACTGGTACTTTCACCGCCCGCGCTCCCTCCGCCGCCACTTCCGCAAGCCGTCAAGGTCATCATCATTATCGTTGTTAATATTTTTCTCATAAGTACCTCCTACGCTTTAATGTTCGCTCGAAGCGGCGGGAAGATCCTCGAAAAAATGGTTTAATCTGCAAGGTGGGGTAAGTCGGCGAGATCGCGGCAGGAGTGGCGATCTGTTGTGGGATCGGCACAGAACTTGATCGGCGAAACATCAGTGGGAAGGGTGAACTTTCGTGGACACGTAGGGCGAGTGTTTAGGAGTTTTGGATCTACTTCCGTACTTGAAGCGGTTTGATGTTTTTGGGTTTATTCCGAGGTTGCGAATATCTTTTCTCAATAGACAAGGCTTTTGTCTTCAGCGCCTTGGTTTTCTCAATATCGGGTGCATTGAGATAAGTATCGGTGAGAGCCAGAATTGTTAGATAAGGACTTCCAATCAATAGAGCTTGTTCCTTAAAAATACTTTCCGCTTTGGCGATGGCTGGACTATCGAAAAAAGAAATCAGGGTATTTTCAAAAATCAGGTGATGGTAAATGGGGCCAGACTCATCGTCCATAAAATGATTTGGATTCACGCCACCATTGATGACTTCGTTCATCGTTCGGTGAACTTCGTAAATCGGATGCGGTAGATTTCGCCAGTTCAATTCATAGACACGCGGTAGAGCATATTTCTGACAAGATTGGTGCGCGCAGTTCAATTTGTAAGAACCGTTTGGATGCTTCGCCTGAATACAGACGTGTTTTTCCATCGTGTAATGAGTCAGTTTGATATAACGAATGGGAAACATGAAGGCCAGGTGCCTAATGAATCTGTAGGAACTCGGCCTTTTTGATGTGCTGTAAGTATAAGTGATGGAATTAATTTGCTCTTCATGAGTAAGTAATTTACTGAATCGACAACCCGTATCTAACCCACGAGTCCACTCAGACCAGATTACGAAATCAATAGCTTTTATTTGTTCACCATGCAGTTTCGTTGTTGGCCAAGGAAATAGTTTTTCAAAAAAAGGACCTGGGTCATTTCCAACCAGTTGCTTGAACTGATTTTTAAATCCGGGACTGATAAACTCAATTTCAATCGTGTTGTGTTCCATAAATCCTCCTTCGCTTTAAGCCGCCTTCGGCGGCCCTTTCAGTTTTTGTTCCAGCTCTTTTTTCTTTTTTCCTAAATCCACAATTTCTTTGGCTACGCTGCTACGGTCAGGGAACTTTTCTAGCAAGGTTCCAGCAGTGCTAAGTTGAACCTTAATGAGTTCAAGTTCCTGGTGGGCCATGATGATTCGGTGGTCAGTAGTCCCATGTTTTTTTATTAGTTCATATGTTCGCTCAGTGCGGAGTTTGGCAACCTTGTGGTACTCTTCGCCAATTTCCATTCCAATAAAGGACCGGCCTTCAAGTACGGCGGCTACACCCGTAGTTCCACTTCCCATAAAACAATCCAGCACAATTTGTCCGGGGTCAGAGACTAACTTCACCAAGTGCCGCATGAGAGCAATGGGCTTCACCGTTGGGTGCGGATTTTTAATGGTGGTTTCATTTCCAGACATGAGTGATGTACGGTATTTTTCTGGAGTGTAGAGGTCCAATCCAAAATCTTTTTCTTTGTCCGACGACTTGGAATAAAAAAGATTACGATTTAAGAACTCACCGTTGAGCCCAAGCGGACATGAATTGAAGTATTGGTCACCGCCATTGTAGGCTTGGCGAATGGTTATACTTCCGTCCGTGATGATATTCGCCGGGTAGCGGGGTTTGCCATCCGGCCCCATAAATCTAACACCTTCAATGTTGAGAGCGCCGGTTCCCCATTTTTTTATATTCTCAGTGATATCTGCAAACTCTGGTGGTTTCTGAGCCAAAACAATGGGTTCGTGAGCGGGCTTAAGGCTTTCATTTTTCCCGATAAATAAATGAGCTTGCGGGTCATTCTTCATTTTTTTATCGAGCCAAGCAGTCTTAGGTACACCTGAAGCGTAGGCCCAAATCAGCTGGTCTTTGATTTCAAATCCCACCCACCGTAGAGTGAAAGCAGCAATGTCATAAGTGCGGGCGGCGGAGAAACAGATGATATGTCCGCCGGGCTTTAGCACACGAAAAAGCTCTTTGCAGAGTTCAAGTGACGGAAGGTCAGAGTCCCACTCTTCGCCGTCCAGTCCTTTTCCGCCAAGGTAGTAGCTTTCGCCTTTCAGATATTTCTTTGCTAGCTCTTGAACATTATGAATTTTCGTATTCAATCCATAAGGGGCGTCGGTAATAATAGCATCAACCGAATTGTCGGGATATTTGCGAATGGCTTCTAAATTGTCGCCAAGGTGCAGAACTGATTTTTCAAGGGTGGGAAACAAATTATTTGTTTTCATTACACACCCCCTTTATTTTGAGCAGACTCGTAGTACTGAGCAATCTCAGCCAGCAAGTCTGTGGTGATTTTATCCAGGCCCAATGTATTAATGGCGGTTTTCAGTTCACTGAATGCCACTCTGAGATTAGCCGCCGCAATTAGGCGGTCTTGCTCATTGAGTTCGGATGTTTCCGTTGCTGATTCAACCTCGCCCGTAATCACTTCCGCCATATTTTCTAAATCAGCAAGAACCGCTACTTGTGTGCTTGGGTTTGGTTGAATGCTTGAAGGAACCGTTGGGCTTGTTGGAGTTTTGGTCCAACCACTACCGCCACCACCAACTGATTTCGTAGTTTGGCGAACAACTTTATTTTCGTTGTTGTCCCGAACCAATACCTGAACTTCACGGAAGGTCATGGTGGCAATTTCTTCTTCAGGCCAACCCTTAAGAAACTCTTCAAGTACTTCGTCATTTAGGCGGCTTAATTCAACAAGGCTTGAGATTGGGAGTTTCAAACCATTGGAGTGCGGTGAAGATTTCGTAGTCTAGTTGGATTATCAAAATGAGACAGGCTTCCTGATTTGTAACAATAAATCCGATACGGATTGAAAGTGAGAATCAGAAATGACAGATCCAAAGAAAAATAAAAAATGGCCA
>JANPPC010000017.1:0-34528 GCA_031428275.1 Bdellovibrio sp. | reverse complement strand
ATACGCAAAGGTTCGGCCAAGGATAGCTGCCGTCATTGTCAACGCCCATGGTTTTACTTTCGAAAAAATAGTTAAATTTGTTTATTTTTTCGAATTATTATTTTGATCTTTAATTTCGGTATGCATCTTATTATTTCCTTTTTCTAACGGCGAAGCCAGTTTAAGTCTTGAGTTCAAAATTAAATTGTTGCGTTTGAATTTTTTGTTTGATTATTACTTGATTTAGAAATGCGCGAAAGAGCCTCTTCAGCCTTTTCTGGTTTTGCTTTTAACTGCGCTAAATCACCGAGAGAAAGAATCCCGACGAGCCTTTTTTGTCGGTTTAACACCGTAAGCCTACGGATTTGATTGTCGCCTAGATTTTCGCACACTTCATCAAGGGTTTGATCCTCATAACAATAAAGCACGTTCGCCGTCATTAGTTCTTTAACCTGAATTTTTTTAGGATCTTTTCCTTCCGCCGTAGCGCGAATTGTGATATCCCGGTCCGTTAACATTCCAACTAAACGATCGTTTTCACCAATGGGCAACATACCAAAATCTCCGTCTCGCATTTTTTGAGCGGCTTCTTGTAAAGACATATTTGGCTTTCCGATTTCAACATGATTCGTCATGCATTCTTTTATTAACATTTTAGGTCTCCATTTTTTGAAATTAATGTTTACTGCGAGTGTCTGAAGAGTTTACCTTAGCATCTCCGATTTGGATGCGCTTTGCTTTAGCTTGTTCGCCCTTGGGCACGTGAACCGTCAGTTCCCCTTTGTCAAAGGAAGCTTCAACTTCTTCAGTATTGACACCCGTTGGTAGCGTGAAAATTCGTTGATAGGTTCCATAGAATCTTTCTCGGCGCCCTTGCTTTCGGCCTTCTTCATTTTCATATTTACGCTCAGCAGTAATAGTAAGTTGATTGCCAGAGCATTCAATAACGATATCTTCTTTTTTAATGCCCGGCAGGTCTGTGCAAACTATATACTCATCATTTGTTTCATCGATATCAATGGCCGGAGATAAAAATTTATCTCCGCCGGATAGTTGCGATAATTCACGTCCAAAATAATCATCAAACCAATGGGCTGGTTGCATATAATTTTCAAATATTAATTGTGGATCAAAAAGGCTTGATCTTCTTGAAATTGGCATTCGCTCGCTTGGCGTGACTCCGAACGTGATAGATCTTTTTTCATAAATTCTCCTTATAGGTTTTTTAAAATGTTCATCGTCTAATTATTTTTTAATAATAGTACGACCAACGGTTTGATCAACTGTTTGCAAACAATAGGCCATTTAAAAAAAACATTCCCGGCATGCGATAGGCGGCTTCATTTCCCTAGTTATTTTATTATTTTAATTTGAAAATTAATTTTTCTGTCAATTTTTTTGATGAGCTATAAATGGCCATAGGGTGGGGCATTTTCGGTGAAATTTAAGATGAGAAAATTATTATAGGCAACTGTCATTCGCTGCAAAATGGCCTAACGTTTGCTTCTTAGATTATTATAATAAAATAAAGTCCGAAGGGAATCATTACAATGCCAAGTAAAGAAATGATCAAAAACACCAAATTTGAAGTATATTGGAAAACATCATCAACTGCTCAATTGGGTGAACTTGTAAAAAACGAAATTGATAAAGTTCGAAAAAGCTTATACGAAATTAGATCTGCAATACAGGCTATTGCAATTGGTTTTTCTGAAATAAGTAAAAGGGGAATTAAAATTCCTCCGTTTCCTCGAGCTAACAGAGAGACACCAAAACCTACGGCCCCTATTTCGACACCTCTCCGTCGCAATAAAGTCCATCTGAACGCGATGGCCGAATCAAAAAACAAAAAGAATTAACTCTGCTGGGCTATTGGATTGCCGAAACTATTCAGACTCAAGTTATATTGGCCGGTTTACTTTACTTCCTATTACAGACATTTATTCTGCTTTTTTTAATTTCTGAAAACTGTTTATTTTGCATAAACTTATGACCTAGACCTAAAGTTTTTTTAAGAAACCAACTTGAATTTATTAACTTTACGCGGCTCCACAGTCGTGTGCCTTGGGCAATAGTTTCTAAACGGTAAGTGAACGTTATTGTAGGGCTATATTTAAAAGTAATAAATTCATTAATTACAAAGTCAGAAATGATAAAAAAAGGAATTTTTTGCCCTTTTTTAATTGCCACTAGTTTTGGGTCGATAATACTTAAACTTTTTTTACCTAAATTATCGATCCAATCATAGCTGTACCAACCCGCTCGACCATTGCCCCATTGTGCCGACCAAGGCCAAACCTCATCGCTGCTTGCCGCGATATCGATCGACTGATCTGCAACCCACGTATTTTTTTCTATAAATTCTTGTTTTGGATAATTCGCCATTTTTATAATTTGATATTAATAACTAGACTGGCAGTTTTCAACAAAATAGCTTTCTTGCGTAAAACAAAGGTATTTCATATTTGTGATAAAGTACTTGGACATTACAAAAGCAAATCGTTACCATTTCAAGTAAATGAATTCCACCACAAATTTTTATAAAGACATGCAATTTTTTTCGGGAAACGAAAATCTAGTAAATAGTGAAAATTATTTTTCGCTGCCAGACGATTGGTCTATTGTTATGACCGATGTCAAGGGTTCGACAAAAGCTATCGAGCAAGGGCTTTATAACGATGTTAACGTCGTCTGAGTAGGTTCGATCATATCGACGCAAAACGCTTGTGGATCGACCGAAATACCATTTATTTTTGGTGGCGACGGCGCAACCCTCTTTATACCAAACGATAAAGTTGCAGTCGTAGAAGAATCTTTAGCATTTAGTCGTCAATCGGCCCTAAACGATTTCAAGCTTGATTTGCGAGTCGCGATTATTCCGATGAGCGTCGTATTGCAAAACAGTAAATCAATTTCGATCGCAAAAATGAATCTGTCAGGCGAGTCTTGCATCGCCATGGCTAAAGGTGATGGTTTAGCTTACGTCGAAGATCTGACCAAAAAAACTGAACAGCACCTTATTCGCGATTTGCTGACAGCCGTCGGAGATCACAAGGGCCTCGAGTGTCGTTGGAATCCAATTCAATCGCAAAAAGGCAGCATAGTATCTTTGATCATCAAAGCCGATGCTGAAACGGCCGACGTTGTTAGGTTGTACAAAGAAATTATGATTCGATTAAAACAAATCGTTCCCGATTTTCAATTAATTACGCCAACTAAATTATCTACAGCTTGGCCGCCGGTGCATTTATATAAAGAAATCAAAATGAAGTACAAAAAACCAATGCGAGGTCTTGCTTACTGCGGCGTCGTTTCGCTGGTTTTGTTACTAACACTTATCGTAAAACTGACTAAAAAAAATCCACTGTCGGCGGTTTCAAAATATTTAAGCGAGCTTTCTTCGAATACAGATTACTTAAAATTCGACGAAATTTTAAGAATGGTCATTGATGTTAGCGCAGAACAAGCTAACGAAATTAAAGAATACCTAACTGATTTAGAAGCTAGAAAAAAAATTAATTTCGGAATGCATAAGTCAAAAGAGGCCTTAATGACTTGTTATATCAAGTCTGCAACGAATCATATTCACTTCGTTGATGGCGGAGCGGGTGGTTATGCAATGGCTGCAAAAGTCATGAAAGAGAAATTTAAAAAATGATAGCAAAAGAAGAATCATGCTATCGATATGAAAACTTCAGAGCCTGGACTCGTGCAAAATCAAGCGCGTATATTGGTGGCATAAGAAATAGCACTAAATTTTAAATTAAAGATTGATCTCAAACCATACAGCTTCAGATTCTTCGTTGAATTAAATTTACTTAGAATTTAACAGCTTTTTTACTGCTGGCTAGGGTTTAAATAATCTATTTTTCGACTTGGCTTTCGAAATTCAATAAATTTAAGAAACTGTGAAAATTAATTTTTATCTTATTCTTTTAAGTCTGCCACTTTTGATTTGTAATTCGCAAGCTCAGGTTTTTATTCCGTTTTCTTTTTGGAAGCAAATTTGCGTCTCGGGTCCCGTCATTTTTACGTTTACTGGATCCGATCAAAGTCTAACAGTTCCCGCGCCGTGCACTCGTATGCGAATCAAAGCATGGGCGGGTGGTGGTGGTGGCGGTGGTGGCGGTAATGGTGTCGGCGGCGGCAACGGTGGTGGTAGTGGTTTTTCTGAAGCTGACATTACAGTTACGGCCGGAGATATTTATACAATTCTTGTAGGCGGTGGTGGTGCGGGTGGAGTCGTTGCCGGTGCGGCTGGAAATCGTCATGGCACCGGAGCCGGTGGCGGATCTACCGGAGTTGCCGGAGGAGCTAGTTCAACTGCAGATACGAACGGTAAGGGCGGTACGCCTTTGACGGGCGGTACTGCGGGCTCATCGGCGCAGTCTAATGCGGGTGGTGCCGGAACCAACCCAACAGCGGGTGCTTCGCTTACAGGTGGGGCGGGCGGTTTCGATGGTGGCGGTGTTTCAATTGCGGGCGCAGCCGGCGGCACGTATGGCGGTGGTGCGGGTGGAGCAGGCGGTAATACAAATGCACGTCCCGGAGGCGGTGGCGGTGGAGCTGGCCGTTTCGGTGGAGGCGGCGGAAATGCAGCCCAGATTGCTACTGTTTCGGCAGCTGGTGGCGGCGGCGGTTCAAGTTTTTCGATTGTCGCAGGAATACAAACTGCAGGTTCCGGAACTACGCCGGGAAATTCAACAGACACTCCGCGAAGCGGCGCCGGCAACGGTGGTGTCGGAGCAGTATAAACGGAAACGGTACGGCGGGAAGTAACGGACGAGTTGTCGTTTATCTTTTTAAAGATTAGTCCTGTCAATAAAGGCCTGCGTGCAAATGCTGACCCTCTAAAAGAAAATTCGCTCGGTAATATCAGAGTCGGTTATTACAAACCGACTCGTAGAATTCTATTTTTTGTAGGCTGCGTGACTAATAAACCTGCGGGGGTTACAGCTAAACGCGGCGTTCCCCCTAATGATGTTCCATTAAAAGTATAGACGGCATCAGACGCCGCAGTAGCAACACTTCCCGATACACTGGTGACCTTGAACTTGTGAACAAAATTTGTATTGCTCACGTAATAAAAAGAACCGGTGCCAAGGATAGGATTTGAACTTCCGTCAAGAATTTCAGAATTGAAGTCGTAGGCCGTGTCTGTAAAAAGATCGCTGCTATCTGAAAATGAAGGCGCTAGTGCGAAATTAACAAGATCATAAATTTTTGGATTCGCTGATTCGGTCACAATCGTAATTAGTCTTAAGCGATTATTATCGACGACAAGTAAATCTCCGGCATTCGCGCGTGTCGCTGGAATTTCGTGGATGGCACGAACGTCGCTAAGGGTTGCTGCAAGCGCACTTTGGCCCGAGTGAGCGGTGTTATATCCTGATGCGCCGGTCGTACCTGCTACTAGATTAAGAGTTGTAGAGCTACTTGAGTAAATCAAAGCATTACCGCCAGCATTTTTTGAGAAAAAATAAAACTTATTGTTAGTGTGTTCTAAAGGTCTTCGATTTAAATCGATTTGCCAATCAACTCGAGTTGAGATCGGTGTATTATTCACGACCGGATATGTTGCATCGAACACAGAAAAGCCGCAGGTATTTCGCGACATCAACGAAATTCCCGAGCTAAAAGTTGTGCCATTAAAAAGTCTTTGCTGGTAAAGTCTCCCACCACAAGTTGATGAAGAATTTATTTTTGTTCCGGATCGATTGATAGTAATTTGACCGGTATCGTCTGCAAAATTATAGTTTGTAGTACTGAAAGCTGTTGTTGTGAAATCATATTTTCGAAGCTTTGTTTCAGTGTACATGAAGAGCTGGTTCAAAGTTTGGCTGTAAGTAATGCCGCGAATCGAACTGAACGCCACTTTCGTGAGGTCAGTTCCGTTTCCGTATGTTTCTATATCGCTGCCGCCGACCTGCGCACGTGTGATTGTGCCGTCGGGGTTTTCTGTGTGACTGACTAAATAATTAAAAGAATCTAGACTGATCATGCCGTTCCCGACCGCCGCATATCTGATAAATGGATTTCGCCCGATTGCTAATAGAGTCCAAGCTTCAGTTGTTGTATTGAATGAGTTATAGGTTCCGGTGCTGTGTCGGCTTGAGCAGTGAACACGGTTATACTTAAAACTAGGAACACAGTTAACGTGATCCCAACCAAACCCGTAGCCGATATTAGTTGAACCGATGATGTATCTATTTTGAGCCCCATCAAAATCAAGGCGAATCGTGTTAGTGCCTGTACCTACTCCGCTCCAGTTGCCGAACCAAATTTTAGATTCGTCTGAATTTGTAAAGAAATAGGTTTCGCCCGCGCACGCCCCGTTCGAATAGCCTAAAGCGGCCGTTTGATCAGCCAACGTACCGACAGACGCTACGCTAGCCGTGCAGTTTATTGAATTTCCGAAAATACGTTCAGGAGTGGCATTGATCTGAGTTAAATCGACTCGGTATAAATTTCCGACTGAACCGTCAAAGTAATAATACTTTCCGGAACGGGCCAGAAATCGACCCACGTTGCCGTAACCGGCCGTGTGTATTTGCGTAAAGATACGCGTTGCAGTGTTCATCTTCCAGGTTTTGCTACAAGCCGAAAAATAAATTTCTGTTCGGTCCGGACTTGGGCCGATCAGTGCAGGATATGAACTCATCAGATTAAAACTTGTTGTCAGTGGGTCTTGTCCGGATTGTAAATTACATGTGCCTCCGGTGTAGTCGGGGTCACCAATGAAGCGTGTGACTAACCCAGTTTGTGCATCGATTTTCATAATCGCGCGACCACGTTCATAATACACGTGGCCATCAATATCTGCCGCCATTGTTTGGTATGCACTGCCACTGCGAGACATAAGAGCGACGCTGGCGTTTACGTTTTCAGTCATGTTTGAAGGATCGCCGGCAAAAATAGACCAGCCGCCGGTATTTAGCGGAGCTGAAAAAGCAGAAGTTACAACTCCGGCAGCAGACTTACATTCAACAAGTAAACGAAACGCGGTAATTCCGCTTGGTAGAGGCCAGTTGAAATCGCCGGTAGTGGCCGTTAAATTATTGGTAATCCAAGAACTGATCGCAGTGAAACTAAGACCATCATTGATTGTGTATTTGATTCTTACGGGGTTTGCGTCAAGGCCGTTGGTTGAAGAACAGCTAAATTGGATCGGAACATTCTGGGCGGTTGTGAAACTGGCGCCGGCAACTGGGGCCGTCACAGAAACTACCGGCGGCGATCCGAAATCTAAGGTGATATTCGCTGTGCTGACAACTGAAATATTGCCGACGCTATCTTTTACCCATACGTACACAGTTTTTGCACCACTGGACTGGGTTAAAGTAAAAGCACCGTTATTTGCATAAGCTTGAAAGGAGCCGGACATGGTTGAAGACTCGCTGACTTGAATTTGCGAAACACCGGTTAAATTATCGTTACTTGCGATCGCATAAGTAATTCCCGGAAAGGCGGTCGTCGTAGACCCACCGGCCAATGTGAAGCCAGAAATGACAGGTGCAATACTATCAATTGTGAAGACGGCCGAATTTACCGTAGTTGAGTTACCTGCGGCATCAATTAGCGTAATTCTGATTTGTGCATTATTGATGTTAAGGTTGGGTACGCTGAAGTTAGTCAATGAATAAGCTTGATTCGAATTAGCTCCGGCAGTAGCGGCCAAAGTACTTAGACTGACCCAAACGCTGCCGTTATAAATTTCAAGACTAAAAAAAGTTCCTGTACCGACATTGTTTTCGGTCAAAGTCCAGTTTACGTTTCCGTAGGAACCGTTACCGCGCGTGCTGGCCACTGCCCCAACTGCCATCAACGGTACTGTCGTATCCTTAATAAAAGTGCGCGAGGCCGAAGCGAATACATTACCTGCAGCATCAGTTTGCGAAGCCACAAGACTAAGTATTCCGTCAGCGACGGCCGTTAGATTCAGATTGGCCGACCAAACGCCCGAGCTACAAACAACGGATTGGCTTACAGGCCCCGATAAAAGAACGTTTAAGCCATTTTCTGAACAGGTTCCCCCTACCGAAAAACTACTAAGCTGCGAATTTAGCACAATGCTTCCATTAGCGGCCGGGTTAGAAACGGCGACAGCGGGCGGTGTTAAATCAATAGTGTAGGTGTAGGTTGCTGTCGCGGACTCATTTCCAATGCCGTCGAACGCTTTTAAATAAAAAATGTGGGCACCGGCACTGAGACCCGTATAAGATTTAATCGAAGAACAAGCGCTGAAGCTTCCGCCATCAATTCGGCATTCATAATGATTGATACCGCTACCCAGGTCAGTGGCTAAGAAAGAAAAATTCGCGCTGGTTGAATTAGTCAGGCTTGCGGGTTGCGCCAAAATACTTAAGCTCGGTGCAGTTGTATCTAGTCCTAAAGTGAATACATTTGGTAAAACAGATATAATACCCGAAGCATCCATGGCCCATAGTCTTAATGTTTTAAGACCGTCGCCAGCTGATACCAAGCTAAAATTCAAGTTTTGCGTAAAATTTTGTGAACAAAGAATATTAAAATCTGACGGTAGTGGCGGAAGCAGGCTCTCTTCAGTCAAAGCTAAAGCCGTGAAGCTAGCGCAGTTAGACTGCGCGGCACCGGTGTTCAAAGTTAAGGTTAAGATGCGCGTGTTTATCGGAATGGTGCCACTGATTACAGGCGCAGTAACGGTGAAGGTTGGCGGCTGCGGTAATATTGTGTTTTGCACATTGATCGATTTACTAAAAACTTGATACGGTTTTGATAAATCTAAAGTGCCGGCGTTGTCTTGGCCGACATACAAGGTTAATGTGTGCAAGCCTTGAGTGTTTGCATTTAGTAGGTAATTGATATTATTTGTCGTAGAAATTACGGTATTATCAAACTTCCAGATGTATGCGGCGGTATAAGTCGGAGACCAGTGAGCAGTCGAAACAGACATACTTAAACTCGTTAATTCAGCCGGGTTTAATTGACTGGGCCAGTTCAAAGTTAGAACCTGCGGAGAAGCTTGTAGCAGTGAAATTGGGTTAACTTCAAACAGACTTAAGAAACTGCTAGACGCCTGTGCGTCTGCCAAAAGCGCAGAATAAGCCAGTTGCAAAGACCCAGCATTTTCAACTTTAGTTATCAGAGCAGAAAGTTGATCTTTTTTACTGAGCAAGCTCTCTGATAATTTATCTTTTTGCGCGCTGTTTAGAACGTATCCGATCAAGCTTGAACCTTGCGAAATTGTTTGATCTTTACTTCCTGTGACAGGTCTGCTTAGAACTTCACTGCAGTTTTCGACGACTACAACCAACGAATCTAGAGGAATTTTATTTTCAATGCGAAGACCAGTGTTCTTAAGGTTAAACGAATACCGACCATCAGCGGTTAAAGTTTCAGTGGCTACGGCCGGTAAAACTTTATTTCCAGACGGATCGATTTTATAAAGCGAAACTTGCGGGGCTGCACAGCTGAATGCGCTGACGTTTGAAGTGTTAAGCGAAGCTGATCCCGCAGCTAATGCACCAAAGCCCGCAATCGATCCCGAGATAGTAGTGGTTCCGCCGCTAAACTGTAATTCTTTTTCTGAGCAAGCGGTTAGAATCAAGCAAAGGCCGAAGACTAATTTTTTCATATGTAAATCTATCGGTTTTTTAACAAAAACCTAAAGAGCTGTTTGTTTCATTTTGCGAAAGTTTGAAAAAATGGTAAAAAAAATGATCGTATGAAAAAATATTGAACGCCCAACGACTTACTAGATTTGTGTTTAGTGCTTCGCTTTGAAACAGCGTTATTTTTATAAGCCATTCTGATGTAGAGATTTTGTAATTACCTTATCAAGTACGAAAAGAGTTCGGTTAATTTTGCTTTCGATGATTCTAATTTCAGATTGCAATTTGTAATGATTTAGCTTCAAACTATCCTCTAAAAGTTTTAGCAGTTTTAGCTCTGAAGTATGCGGGCCTAGTATAAGTCTGTCTGCTGCTAAGAAGTTTTTTTTGGCTAATCCCTCCAATATTTCAAATGCCGTTAAGCCTCCGACTCCTGTTATACACACTGTGCCCGTGACTTGAGTGTTAATATCTTGCCCAGCCAAGCAAATAAAATTAGCTTTCGATGCAGATTGTGCTTTGAGTACAAATTTCTGAAATTGAATTTCTAATTTTTTAATCGTGGCTGGTACACGATCGACGAAATAGATATCTGAAAATTTTGTGCTTTTGTACGCGGCTGTTCCTAAATAGCCGTGGTCGCAGCAGATATCCCAAACGTCTTTCTGGGGCAGCAAATTTTCGTAGACAATTGATAAGCGTTCAGACCTTCTAATCATACGGTTCCTGGGTATTCATATTTCAGTTGTTTAATAAACCAGTGATTTTGCATAGATAAGTTTAATTATATAATATATAAATATAATCGTCAGATATATTTTATATGAAAAGCGGTTATATATTACGTCATTTAAAGAACTTAATTTATCTAAAGAAATTTTGCAGGTTATATCTGAAATTGGTTTTACAAAAATGACTGACGTGCAGCAAGCGTGCATACCGGTTTTGTTAAAAGGAACAGATTTGGTCGGGCAGTCAAAGACCGGTAGCGGTAAAACGGCCGCGTTTATCCTTCCAGTTTTGCAAAGAATTCATGTGAGCAATCTTCATCCACAAGCTTTAATTTTATGTCCGACCAGAGAACTAAGCGATCAGGTTTTAGAACAAGCGCAGTTGTTTTCAAAGTACATTCAGAATTTTAAAATTGTTCAACTTATCGGAGGTAGACCTTTTGAGGACCAGGCTAGATCTTTAGCCGCGGGTGCACATCTTATCGTGGGAACTCCGGGGCGAACGTTAGAACATTTCAAAAATCGAAACTTTAAATTACAAAATTTACAGATGCTTGTGTTAGACGAAGCCGATCGACTATTGGAAGACGCTTTCGCAGAAGAGATCACCTCTATTTTAGAAATGCTTCCGCCAGATCGCCAAACGATATTTTTCTCGGCGACGTTTCCGGACGTCATTGGTGATTTAAGTGAAAAGTATCAGAAGAATCCGGTAACGGTAAAAGTTAGTCAGACTGAATCGAATAAATTACAAATTGAGCAATTTATTTATGCGGCTGAAAAGCCTGAAAAAACTGAAGCTCTGGTTGAGATTCTTAAGCGTCATCGCTCGCCATGTACTTTGATTTTCTGCCGGACTAAGTTGGCAGTGAATGAAATCGGCTTGCGATTGAAGCAAGACAAAATAGCCTGTGCAACTCTACATGCAGATTTAAAACAGTCTGAACGTGATTCAACAACGAAAGCATTTAGAAACGGAAAATTACAGGTTCTAGTCGCCACCGATGTTGCTGCCCGGGGCATTGATATCGATATTTTACAGTTGGTAATTAATTACGATTTGCCTGTCAGCCCCGAAATTTATATTCATCGTATCGGCCGAACAGGTCGGGCGGACCGAAAAGGCTGTGCGGTGTCAATCGCAACTGAGTACGAGACAGAACTCGTAAAGCAAATAGAAGCTGTCACGGGTGTAAATATGGTTCGAAGTATTTTGCATAAGGGCGATCAAACCTAAGTCAGGCCGTCGCGGCTGGGTTTCAGCTTCATATCTCAAGTTGAGACTGTCGATCTGATCTTTAACGACTGACAATTCTTGGTATAAGTTCATTTTCTGCTTGTTAGTACAAACCAGAGGTATTGGCTTCTGGTGAAGAGATTGCACGACTTCCTAGTACGAGGTCGGAAATGTTACATAAGCTTAGAAAACCAGTTAGTTTACTATTTACGCTTTTCTTTTTGAATAGTGCGCAAGCAGACTTAACTGACGACGTTCGAACGCAAGATGTCTCATTACAAGACTTAAATATCGAAGTCTTTAATTTGGATAATAGTAAAAAAATTGTTTTAACGTTTGATGATGGACCAGGCCGTGGTACTGAACAAATTTTGGCTACTTTAAAGAAATACAATATCAAAGCTACATTCTTCGCATTAGGTCAGCAGATTCGTAAATTTCCGGCACTAACTCGTCGTATCGTTGCCGAAGGTCATACTTTGGCTAACCATTCATATAATCATGATTTACTTACTAAAGACGCTTATAGAAATGATCACTCTTTATTATTGAAAGAGCTTATTTCAACTCACGAAATGATCACGCAGTATGTAGATCCTAAAACGAATGTTTTTTATTTTCGGGCTCCGTATGGTTCATGGCTGCAAGGAGTCTCTGAAAAAATGAATATCAATTCCGAAATTAAAAAGTACATTGGCCCAGTTTGTTGGGATGTCGGTCGTAGCATAGAATACGACAATGAACGAATTGCTAATGCGGGTGACTGGGAATGCTGGTCTAAAGAAAGTAATTTGAGCGTTCAAAAGTGTGCGGCCGGATACTATAATAAAGTTCAAGAAATCGGTGGCGGAGTCATTCTTATGCATGATATTCATACCAAAACGGCTGCCATGGTTGACCTACTCATTCCGGCATTGTTGGCCAAAGGTTACAAATTTATAGATCTGCCGCAGGTCGAGGCAATGGCATCTTACAGAAACCCTTTAAATGTAATTCCACGAAACCTAGAAAAACCTAAATATAGTATGTTTCACGGACGTTGCGGATTTATTCGTTCGCTTCCGAAGCGATCTTTGTAATCAGTTAATATTTTGCAAAACGGCGGCGTAAAAGCCGTCAAAACCGTGAATGTGCGGCCAAATACGATGCTCTGAAATTAAAGACCAGTTTTTACCAGCCGCTGACTTTAAAAACCATTTAACTTGCTCTTCATTTTCGCGTTTTAAAATGCTGCAAGTTGCATAAACCATTATGCCGCCGGATTTACACATAACCGAATATCTTGAAAGAATATCTTTTTGAACTTGGCAGACTGTATCGATCTGTTCTGGATTTAACTTCCATTTCGTATCCGGATTGCGACGTAAAACTCCTAGACCAGAGCAAGGTGAATCAATAAGTACACGGTCGAAGGTATTTTCAAGGCGTTGAACAACTTTAGCAGAGTCAATTAACTTAGTTTCAAGTATGGTAACACCGGCACGAGCCGCCCTTTGCTTTAAATCCTGTAATTTCCAGTCGTAAATGTCCATGGCGACAATTTTACCTTTGTTCTGCATCAGCGCCGCCAGATGTAGCGATTTACCGCCTGAACCCGCGCACGCATCAACGACTTGCTGCCCTGGCTGAACTTGCAAAAGTGCCGCAATCGATTGTGAGCCGGCATCTTGCATCTCGAATTCACCATTTTTAGAAGCTTGGGTCGCGAAAACATTTTTTCTAACTTTTAAATGTAAACCGTCTGGTATAGCAATGGGGCCTTTAATCTTTACGGCTTCTATTTTTTCAGTCTTTAAATCTTTAATTAGTTTTTCAATATTTGTCTTAAGCGTGTTAGTACGCAAAAAAATCTCGGGATCTTTATTCAAACTTTGCATAATATTGGGCCATTCGCTTGCAAATTCTTTCTGCCCCAGTTCGACTAGCCAGTCCGGAAAAGAGTATTCGATTGCCGTCGGCTTCTGCATTTTTATTCGCGCTTGAATTTTTGCAACATCAACATTTTTGAATTCGGGACGAGCGACAGGCTTTAGATTTTTTGTAACTAAGTAAGCAGCGATGACAGGCCAAAGTGCGTCTGATTCGGCGATGTATTCTAAATTTCTTTTATGTCTGACGATGGCGTAGACAGCTTCAGCAAAAAAACTACGATCATCAGGCGTCCAATTTTTATTTACCCGCATGTATTTATCGATCATACGGTCGGCGTGCTTACCTTTTTCAAAAACTTCGATAAGCGCCTGGGAAAGCGTATTTAGAATGTGAAACTGTACGACCTTGCTCAAAATATTCTCCCAAGTAATAGCTAATTATTACTGCTGTATTGCGTAATTTACTACCTTATTTTAAATAAGCTATTATGATTTCAAAAGTTGTTAAGATGAAAATTAATTTAGATAATGAGGAGACTGTATGAAAAATATTTTACTGGCGGCTGGTCTAATAATGGCAACAATTTTTGCGAATGCATCTGAAGCTGTTAAAGGCGCTAAGAAAGATTACGAACAGTTTAAAGTTGAAATGACCCAAGAATTAAAACAAGCTGAAGTAAAAATTGCTGATTTAAAGGCAAAAGCTAAAGAAAAAGGTTCAGCTGCTCAAGATAAAACAATTCAAGAGCTCGAGCAAACTCGTGACCAGCTAAAAGCTTCGTTAGAAAATATGGAGAGCTCGAGCAAGAACAGTTGGAAGAAGTTCAAAAAAAGTTTTGCTCAATCTGTAGATAAGCTAAATAAAAAAGTTCAAAAATCTTTAGAAGAATAAGGTCTTAATTAGAATTCGGATCGCGAAGACTATTTCTACTTGCAGCGTTATCGACTTGATTAATGCGAATAAGTGATTAGTTGAAGTTAAATATTTATCAGAATAGCTTAGGGCATGGCATACGTATTATACGACGAAGGTAAAAAAATTGGCGAAGTAGTTAATTGGACCGTCATTCCCTACGTTCCGGTCTATAAAAATATTTTAGGCAAAATTGTGTTGAGCGTACCGAAAAATGATGAGTGCAGCTTTGTTTCGCCGAAGCCAATCAATCGTAAAGCTAATCTTATTGTTATTGAGAACGGTATAATTGAATACAAGTTAGTAATAAAAAGTGTAAAAGGATCGACATCTATACTTGCCGAAATTGCATCGATTAAAAAAATAACTAAGAATTAGTGTGCCTTGATTTTTTAGGTTTCAGTAGCTTTGATAAAATTGATTAAAATCTCATAGTTTTTGTTCAGTTCTAAAATTTCAGCGTGAGATCCGCCGATGTCAGGGTGAAATACCCGAGACAATCTTTTTTTTGCCATTCCGATTACAATCGCATTTAACGGACTTTCTAAAAGAAAACCATTTACCGTAAAAAAATTGATCGCCTGTTGCACATCGGTCGGAAACTGAGGGCCTTCATCAGCGGGCTTTCGCTTTTTGGCCGTCAGCTTTTTCTCTTTCAAACGCTGCTTCTGTTTTTGATACTGCTCTTTACGATACAGAGCTTGCTTAACTTTTTGCGCGGCCTGCGAATCAAGTTGGGCCTGTGTCGGCGGGCGAACAGTCGCTTTGGGTGGCTGAGCGGGTTTTTGAAAAGACCTTGCACTGTGACCATCCTTAGGGGGCGAGGATACGGCTAGGTATTCGATTTCATTTTTGCCATCTAAAAAGTCTTGATGGCTTTGCTCGACTTTCAAAAGAGCGGCGTAAATGTGTTTGCACAAGCCCTTTTGGCAAGTGCATGCCGCATTGATCAGCGGGCTGCTGACAGACTCAGATTTCAGATTGATTCGGTAAGTGCTGGCACCGCGTATATAGGCTTGAACTTCGGTGTCCGATGGCTGTGAAGAAGTAACGGCCCCTTTGCGCACATAAACCTGGCCACTACTGCGAGTTTCAGGTTTGAATGAGCTGTCAAAGACGCTTAGTGACATTAAAAACTAAAACTTTGCGACTAAAGCAGTTGTAAAAGTTGTGTCTTCTTTTTTCTCGTTCGGAGTTAAAGTTAAATTGTGGTACTTAACTAGGTATGCAACTTTTAAAGAGAATACCGAATTCATTAATACAGTCATAGAAGGTTCATAGTTAACTAAATAGGCATTTGAATTCGTAAAGTTCGGTAAATATTCAACCCATACTTTACCGCTGACCGATGCATTAAATATACAAGCATATTCAACGTAAGCACGGCCGTAGCTTTCGTACTTGGTTGGCGTCGCTTGCGACGATAAAGTTTTAGTATAACGATAACCTAGCTCGGAGAACAATTTTTCGTTGTCATCTTGAATCATATAATACTTAGCGCCCAAGTCAGAGTTATCTCTTTGTGTGTAGCCCGCGAAAGTATCAGATTCAGCACCGTGTTGTACGAAAGATGACCACCAAGCTGTGAAGATACGCTCGTAACGAACAGCCGCATCCCAAGCTTTACCAGTTTGAACACCTGTCGTTTTAGTCTCTAGATACTGGCCAGTAACTGTCAAAGCGTTGCTATCTAAAGTATAAATTGTTTTTTGCTTTCCGTTGTAGCTTTCAGAATCAGAGTTACCGCCTACGCGCACAACACCTAATGTTGATTCATGACCCCAGCCGGTTTTTTCTTCTGCCATTGCAAAATTGGCGATCGAAAGAACTGATAAAATAACCATTACTGATAAGACTAGCTTCATGTAACTTCCTTTTTTTGATTCCTATGAAGTATACGTGCAGCCTAAAATTGTCTAACACCTTTTTTTAGGGGCGATATTCCCCGCAATTTTCGATTATTTAGCAAATTATTGTGGCAAAAATTGAATTCTACTATGCTGTATGTCACGGGGGATGACATGAAAAAAAAATCGCGTCTAAAAAAAACATCAGAATTGCATATTGAACCAAACGCCGAAGGAGTCGTAAAACTTCTACTTAAAGATCACGAAGCCATGCGTGTCTTAATGAAAAAAGTCAGATCGCATCGCGCAGAACCGAAACAAATTTACGAAAATTTCCACTTGCTTGAAAAATTAGTGCTGTCTCATGTTAAGGCCGAAGAATATTCGCTTTTAAACCGAATCGATCATCACCCAAAATTTGAAGACCACGCCAAAGAAAGTATTGAAGAGCACAATATCCACGAAAATATCTTAAAAGGTATCCGGCGCTTGCGCGATCAAGACAGAAAAATTACCCAGATGAAAATATTCTGTGAAATGCTAAAAGATCATCTTGATGAGGAAGAAGAAGAACTTTTTCCACAATTTAAAAAATATTCGGCAACTTCAACCCGAAAAAAAATGGGCACGTTGTTCTTGCGCCGTCGAAAGCAAACTCACCGTCAAGGCGAGCACTTGGGTGCGTTGAACGATTAGAACTTTTTTGACAGTTTAAATAACATCCAAAAACTCAGACGGCATCTTTTCGCATGCATATCGTGAATCTTACTAATCGCGGTATGCATAGCGAAGCAAAAATCATTTCAGTTAGTTAAGGATTTAAAGAAATTAGATTGGTTTCGGTTGTTTACTAAGTTAGATGTTCAGGCATGAATTTATTAAAAACGCGTTTTTTTCGTCACTACAAAAATAAACCCTATAAGTATATCGGCGTCGTTCGACAATCTGAAACTTTAGAAGAGATGGCTCTTTACGAAACATTGTATGAAAACGACAACGGTAAATTCTGGGTACGTCCGAAAGATATGTTTTTTGAAGACGTGACGATCGCGGGTGTAAAGCAACCGCGCTTTCGCCCAATTGAATTTACTTATAAGAAATTCGATTCGGCGGAAGCTATTCCGTTAGATCATTTAGAAATGATACATAATACTTGTTTTACAGAAGCTTTCGACCGTCAAAAGTTTTTCACGCAGTTTAAAGGGAAGAAAAAAGTTTTATGTTTGATCGCCTACGACGGCGCAGATCCTGTAGCGATGAAGCTGGGCTATGAATTGAGTGATTCAAAATTTTATTCTTGGTTGGTGGCGGTCAAGCCTGCATTTCGTGAACTGGGCTTAGCCTCAGAATTAATGCGTCAACAGTATGCTTGGTGTCGTGAGCAAGGTTTTAACAGCATCGAAACCCGCGCTGTTAATAGCTTTGCGAAAATGATTCGTCTGAATTTAGCGAATGGCTTTAAAATCACTGGTACCCTTGCAGATTCAGAAGCATTAGAAGAATTAAAAGTTATTTTCGAAAAAACATTGTCATAAAATAGAGCCAATGTAACGATTGAAGCATGAAACGAATCATCGCTTTAATCGTTACATTGGCCGTTCAAAGTGTTCAAGCCTACGAAGGCTTTCGTTGCGTGCCAACGATGCGCGACACGCGAATTCAAGTTTTAGTTTAAGAAAAGACAGTTGAAGTCTTGGTAACCAATCCAATGGGCTAAGAATTTATGCCGCAGTTTGAAACTCCGCAGGCCGTTTACCACCAAGCTTTTAACAAGATGTAGGGCGAAGATTTAAAAGATTTGGGCGACCAATTTCAATTGGCGTGGGCAAAAGAAAAATGCCAGATCGATTCTAAGTTGTTCAAAGCTTCTTGCCAGGGACCGGCAAATCAAGCGGTAAAAAACGTAACATCATACGGTTTAACAACGACAGAAATCATTGAAAAATACGATGTAGATACTTATAACAAAAGAAAATTTCGCTTATCTGTTGAAAAAGACAATATGTATTTTGTTAGTCTGCAATTCGATATTAAAAACTGTGAAACCTTTAACTAAATACGTGCAAATGTCACAGTGTAAATCTTTTAGACGGCCGGCGTTTTAAAGATCGAATACCGCATCGATGACCAAGGCATCATTTTAGCAAAAGTGCTTCAATCAGGAGCTTCACTATGAAAAAGCTAATTGCCATTTTTGCCCTGATCACGTCGGCCCAAGCTTTTGCGGGTTCTGATGATATTGCTCCAACCGATGAAAGCGTAGTGCCTTCTCAAATCGAGCAAGTAACTATGTTGCAAAGCGAATCGGGCTTAAACCCAGGTATTCGTCTTTTGCAGGTTGATAATGGTGGGTCAGCAGACCGCATACCAAGACGTTCAAGATTTTATTTAACTTTTCACCGTGACGGACGCATGTTCGATGTAGAAGGGTCTTATTTAATTTTAGACCAAGCTTCAGACTTAAAGGTTATCAAATTAAGTTTATCCGCAGGCACAATCGATATTTCGTATACCGCCGTGGTGGATGAAGAAGGAAATAAAGTCGGCAAGGTTTCAACGCGCATCAATTTCGCAGAAGCTTTGAAAGAAGCAAAAGACGCTAAAGAAAGCAACGCGCACGAGAGATATAATTTAATTTCTAAAGTGAGCCTGCAAAATATAAAATAAAACTGCAATTAAAGCTGAATACGCTTTATATCGACGTGCGCAGGTAAACTTGCACCGAAAGCATTATCAACCATCACTCGCGCGCTGTTAAAACTAAGCCCCATGCCGTGCCCCGAACAGCCCGCCATAGTGAAAACGCCCTGACGTTGTGGATGTTCACCGATAAGCATTTGCCCATCACTGGTGAACCCCATGATGCCGCTCCAGCGGTAGTTTATTTTTACGTTGGAAGTGTTTTGAAAATAACTTTGAGTAAACTGAGTTAAGGCTTGCTGAATTTTATCGGTCGCCTGATCTAAGGCCGTATTTTCGGCTTCCATATCAGCGTTACGAAATCCGCCGACTAATAATTCGCCGGTGGTAAGCTGTCTGAAGTAGCAAAGATGCTTCGTTAAATAACAAGGTCCCTTCACAAAAGCGGGCAAGGGCTCTGTGACCAAGATTTGCCCACGTTGTGGCTTTACGTGATTTTTTAACTCAGGCAAAAGCATCGATGCGAAGCCATTCAAGCAGACGAAAACTTTTTTCGCTTGTAGTTGATAGTGCTGAGTTTTAATAACCGAAGTTCCATCTTCAGAATTCAAAGTAAAAACTTCTTCGCCAAAAATAAAGGCCGTGTTCTTTAGCCGAGATTTAATTTTTTTAAGCAACTTCACCGGGTGAATCACGCCATCGTGGTTATACTGAATAGCGCCCCGGAAGTTTCGTACACCGTAATGCTGCGAAAGATATTTTTCGTCGATGAGTTCGACATCAATTTTCGCGCGTTGCATATCTGCGTAGATCGTTTGGTACCGGGTCCAATCATTTTCAGAGGGTGCTACGGTGCAAGAACCTGTGGATAAGTAGTCAACGCTGCCGGCATCGTCGCCGAATATTTCTGCGATCAACAATTCACGATTCTGTTCAGAGAATTTCCAGATCTCGATCGCTTTTTCGAAACCGAACTCGTGATGAAGCCTGTTGAAGTGCTCGGCCGATCCGCAAGTTAAAAAACCAGCGTTGCGGCCCGAAGCGCCGAAGCCTAGCGAATGTTTTTCAACTAAGGCGATCGTTAACGAAGGGTCTTTTTTCTCAAGCCAGTAAGCGGTAGAAAGCCCAGCAATGCCCGCGCCGATAATGACGACATCGAAATTTTTTGAATTTGTATTTGATTCATCCAGCCAGTACGAAATACTCATGCTGATTCTTTCTGAAGATCTAAAAACATCTCAATCGAGGTGCAACGGCAAGGTCTTCCGTCACGCGTACAAACATAATCGACATTGATCCAATATAACGGGTGCTCGATAATTGTTTCAAATCCGATTTTTTGCAGATAACGAAATGATGAATTATTTGGAGACTCTTTCCACGAATGGGTAATAACAGCTTTAGCGCCCAGCTTTTTAAAAACTTCGATCGACTTCGCCGATAAGCGTGGGCCCCAGTTTTGGCCCTGAAGTTCAGCCGATAAAAATAAACTTTGAAAGTATGCAGTTTCACTGATTGCAAAAGGCCAAAGATCGGGGCGCAGTTTCGTGCCCTTCCCGGTAGCCCAGTTTCCGGGCGGGAAAGCCAGCCGCAAACCTTTCACTTGGTTGGTTGCGGGATCTGTTAAAAGAAACGAGCAGATTTCTCCGCTGGCCGCGACTGATTTTTTTTGATTTTCTTTAAGTTCGTCAAAAGAGTAGTAACCGGCGCCGATTTGTTCATCGGTGAATTTTTTGACCGCTTCAATATCGCTGATCAGAAATTCTTTTATTATCACGCCTATTCTTCGTCTTCTTCTAAATCTTCATCGTCTTCGTCCAGATCGTCGTCATCATCTTCGTCGTCTTCATCATCGTCTTCATCATCTTTATCAAGCTCTTCGCTGGCTTCGATTCTTAATAGCCAACCCTCTTCGTACGGATCGTCTTGAATGGTCGAAAATTCTTCTAAGACTTGCGCGTTAACTTCGATAACTGTACCGGCCACAGGTGAATAAATATCAAGTGGTCCATCATCGGTTTCAATTGTTCCGATGGGTACATCAGCTTCAACTTTTTCTTGCTCAGGCGGAAGGTCGACACCGGTGATTTCAGTGATATCGGCTAAGCCTTCTTCGTTAATTCCGATTGTGATAATACCGTCTTCTTCTTGGTACCACATGTGCACGTTAAAATTTTTAATGTCTCCGATAATATCTTTTGCCATTTTTGCTGTCCTCTCAAAATTCGTTCAAATGCATTACTAGCGCGGTTTTCAATGTATGCCCAAAATTTAGCTTCTGAAGCTTGGTCAAGGCGATTTCAGATAAATACAATTAATTAATATCATTTTAACTAAAATTCTCGAAGGGTCAAATTTTGTCAGAGTAACGCAGACTTAAAAATTTGCGAAACCCAAGTGTGTCTGTTACAACTCACTCACTTTCAGAAAACATTTGCTGTCAAAAGATCAGAGGGGGATTCATGACGACAATGCGTTTTTTTGTCATCGGTTCGTGGACCGAGGGCATGCTGCATTTTCAAAAACTGCGACCATTTATAATTTCGTACGAAAAGGCTGCAATCAGGGGCCAAGTCTATCGTTTACCAGCGGGTTTTCCCGTCATCGTAAAAGAGGGAGATGATGAAATAGTAGGCCAATTGGTCGAATTAAAGCAGGATGATGCTTTAATTGCCTTAATGGATGCATTTCATGGTGTTCATCCAGCAGATCCGGGCAAAGGCTTGCACAAGCGTGAAACAATACAGATTCAAAAAACTTCTGGCGAATTCGAAGAAGCGCAAATTTATCTTTATAATCCAAAAAAGCTAACTGCGAAGGCACAAAAAATTGCCGGTGCAGTTTGGCAAGATTTAATGAAGTTAGAGCCGTCGATGAGCGAGCAATTGACCGAACGTCAGAAAATGTACGTTCTTAAGTTAGGAGCTGCGAAGGGACGTGATATTATTCCGATTAATGATTTAACTTTGTACAGAGAGTTGATGAAATTAGAATTAATCGTGGATAAAGGCCGTCGTTTGGCGTTGAGTTCTTTAGGTAAAGAAGTTTATAACCACCTAATCTAAAATGGTCGAAACAAAAATGTCAGAAACTGAAGCGGCAGAAAATTTATTTCGTATTGTTCTGGTAGAGCCTGAAATTCCCCAGAATACCGGCAACATCGGACGAACGTGTGTTGGTACCAACTGCGAATTGCACCTGATTGGCCCAATGAGTTTCGAAATTAACGACACGCAGCTTAAGCGCGCTGGTCTTGATTACTGGCAGCATTTAACTTGGTTTTATTACCCGACTTACGAAGACTGGTTCAAAAAAGTTAAAGACCCATCGCGCGTTTTTTATTTAACTACAAAAGTGAAAAAAACTTATTACGAGCCGCAGTATCAGCGCGGTGATTGGTTTGTTTTCGGAAAAGAAACCAAGGGGTTGCCTCCAGAAATTATTAACGAAAATCTGAATCAATCCATAACAATACCGCAAACGGGCCCGGTTAGAAGTTTGAATTTAGCTACGGCGGTTGCGATCACAATTTATGAAGGTTACCGACAAATTATCGGTCCCAAAATCTAAATATCGCCCAGTCCTTAATCAGCAACTATACCAACGTCTGTATGTCTAAGATCGCGTAGACTTGGTATGGCTTGCCGTTCAGTTCGGTAAGCTTTATCCTTGTGTGCTATGATGCAAAAAATTCTAGCCAAAGTATTTGGCACTAAACACGACCGCGAAATTAAAAAAATTCAGCCGCTGGTTGAACAAATCAACAAGCTTGAACCAGGCATGCAGTCTTTGACTGATGAACAGTTGAAGGCAAAAACTCCTGAATTTCAAAAGCGCTTGCAGAACGGTGAAAAGGTCGATGATCTTTTACCTGAAGCTTTTGCTGTTTGCCGTGAAGCCTCGAAGCGTGTTTTGGGAATGCGTCACTACGATGTTCAGCTGATTGGCGGAGTCGTTTTGAATCGCGGTTCAATCGCCGAGATGCGAACGGGTGAAGGTAAAACTTTAGTTGCCACTTTGCCAGTTTATCTAAATGCCCTCACTGGAAAAGGCGTTCACGTTGTAACCGTGAATGATTACTTAGCAACACGTGACTGCGAAGAGATGAGCCAAATTTATAACTGGTTAGGTCTAACAACGGGCGTGATTAAACACGGGTTAACAGATGATGAGCGTCGATCTAATTACGGCGCCGATATTACTTACGCAACTAACAACGAATTAGGTTTTGATTATCTACGCGACAATATGAAATTTGATCTGGGTGAATACGTGCAGCGTGCTCCGCACTACGCGATTGTCGATGAGTGTGATTCGATTTTAGTCGATGAAGCAAGAACGCCACTTATTATTTCGGGTCCGGCTGAAGCCTCGACCGACAAGTACTATGCTATTGATCAGATTATTCCGTACCTAAAGCGCGATGTTCATTTTGTGATTGAAGAAAAGTCTAAATCAGCCACTTTAACTGAAGATGGTAATTCAGAAGTTGAAAAGCTTTTAAAATTAGACAATCTCTACGATCCGCAAAACATTGAATTACTTCATCACGTCAACCAAGGTTTACGCGCCCATTATTTATACCGCCTAGATGTTGAATACATGATCAAAGACGGCGAGATCGTCATCGTTGATGAATTCACCGGGCGTTTGATGCCAGGTCGTCGCTGGAGTGATGGCCTCCATCAAGCGATTGAAGCAAAAGAAAAAGTTGAAGTTAAAAACGAGAATCAAACTTTAGCGACGATAACCTTTCAAAACTACTTTCGTATGTACGATAAATTGTCGGGTATGACGGGTACCGCTGATACAGAGGCGGTTGAGTTTCAAAAAATCTATAATCTAGGTGTTAACGTTATTCCGACAAATATGCCGGTACTGCGTGCCGATGTTGAAGATACAGTTTATAAAACTGAACAGGCAAAATACAAAGCCATCACGACTGATATTAAAGAGCGTCACGCTAAAGGCCAGCCCGTTTTGGTCGGAACGGCTTCAATTGAAAAGTCTGAAACTTTATCGAAATGGTTGAAGAATGAAGGCGTACGTCACGAAGTTTTAAATGCCAAGCATCACGAGCGCGAAGCTGAATTGGTTGCATTGGCTGGTCGTAAGGGTGCGGTAACAATTGCCACGAATATGGCGGGTCGCGGAACCGATATTAAATTAGGCGGTAACGCCGAAATTCAAGCAAAGAAAGAAGTTCCAGCGGGCGAGGGTGCTGAATATGATCAAGCCCTAGCAAAGTACAGAGATCAGACCGAGCGCGAGAAAAAACAAGTGATCGAAGCGGGCGGTTTATACATCGTAGGCACCGAGCGCCATGAATCACGTCGTATTGATAACCAGTTACGTGGTCGTGCTGGTCGACAGGGTGACCCAGGAGAATCGCATTTTTTCTTATCTTTGGAAGATAATTTAATGCGCATTTTTAACGGTGAACGTATTCAAAAAATTATGACGATGTTGAATATTCCGGAAGATGAGCCTATTACGCACAAAATGGTTACAAATGCCATCGAAGGTGCGCAAAGAAAAGTCGAAGGCCATCATTTTGACGTGCGTAAGCATTTGCTCGATTACGATAACGTTATGAATATGCAGCGTAATGCGATTTACAAAATGCGCCGCCAAATTCTAGAAGGTAAAGAAATTGAAAGATCTTTATTAGATATGTTAGGTGACGTAGTTTCGGTATTGTTAGACACTCATATGCCACAAGAAGCACGCTCTCAGGACTGGAATTTAGCTGGTCTGAATACGGGCTTGATGGCTCAGTTCGGATTTCAAGTTGATACGACTGAAAACCCGACGGCTGAAAAAATTCAAGCTGAGATCACAACCAAAGTGAAACAGATTTTTGAACATCAAAAAAAATCGATGGGGCCATACTTCGAACAGATCAGTAAAATGATCATGCTGAATGCGATTGATCAACGTTGGAAAGAACATCTTTATACTTTAGACAAAGTAAAAGAAGGAATTAACTTACGTGCTTATGGTCAAAAAGATCCGCTGATTGAATACAAAAAAGAAGCGTTCAAAGCTTTTGAATACTTAAGTAATATTATTAAAACTGAAACAGTTGAAAAAATGATGCGTGTTCAGTTGGTACCGGAAGGCATGGAAGAAGCGTTACAGCGCCTAAAGCCTTCTGATAGTGATGATGACGAATTAAATTATTCGGCGCCTTCAGATTCAGAGACGAACGCGTTTGCTGACATGACTTCTGAGGGCCAAGCTCCTGAAGTGCGCGCTGAACAACAGCAACCGCCGAAGCGCCGTATGGTTGCAGGTCCGCCAAGTAAAGACGATGACCGCAAAGTAAACCGGGCTGATCGACGTAAACAAAAAGGAAGATAATGATTTGTCCTAACTGTCAGTCCGATGTGAAAATCACTGAACAGAATTACGGAAGTCTATATACCTGCGTCGCGTGTCAGGCAGCCTATTTTATTAATTTCGACGGGCAGCCTGAGTTCAGTAACGATGACCTACCAAATGCTTTAGATGAATCGGCGATTGCGCTTAGCGATGTGCCGGTCGTAAATACTGATTTGAACTTAAATGATTACAATGAATTTAACGCAAGCCCTATCGGTGAATTCAACCAGAACGAGTTTGCGGTCATAGAGCCGATCCAAGATAACATTGAAGCTGTGCAGACTTTCGGATCATTCACTGACGTTGCAAAAGACATATCCGATTTTGGTAACTCTGAAACCCAAGTGGCCAGTTTAAATTATGATTTAAAAATTTCGGGTTTAGATACGATTGAAATTCTAAAGTTATTTAAAGAATCAATTGAAGATTCTAGATTCGGTTGGGAAACAAACGAGCTTATGCGCTCGATAAAAAACGGCGCGATTAGTTTTGAAAAACTAAACCCAGTTAAAGCATATATGCTTGCCAAGCGATTACAGTTTTTAGACGTTGAAAAAAAGTGGAAGCAAAATGTACTTAATTAAAGCTTTCTTACTTATGTTATTCGTAAGTTTATCGGCGTTTGCCCAGAAGGAAGCGCCAGCAGAGGGCGCAGTCCCCGAAGTAAAAGCCTATTCTGGTAAACAAAGCTTTGAATGGACGGATGTTCAAAAAAAGCTGGCCGAACAAAAAGCTAAGCTTGAAGCGCAAGAAACTTTGGTTAAGAATTTAATTGTCGAAAAATCACACGCGAGCGGCAGTTCTCAGAATAATAAGAATCAAGAAATTCAAACTGAACATCGTAAGTTACAAAAAATGACCGAAGATTATAACCAATTAAGCTCTGACTACGAGACAAAGTTCCCTGAAAAGGGCGTTAAAGAAAATCGAATTTACAATCGATTAGAGGTCAAAACGATCGATGGGATAAAGGGGGATTTAACTTTAGAGGGCCGCCTTAATAAACTACATAGCCACGTGTTAAGTCAGTATCCAAGAGCAAATAAGCCTAAGTCGGTAGTAAAGAAAAATTCAAATACAATTAAAAAAATCAAATCGGCCGAGCCCGTCGTTCAAGAAAAAGACGTTACCGAAAAAATTGTCGTAGAGAAGTAATAACTTAGTTAATTTTGAAGTTAAATGCGTCGATTGTGTGCGCTTTATCAATTTCAAACTGGTTAATTATAAATGTTGAAGTGCCGGTAATTGAGATTTCAGAAACTTTCCATTCAGTCGGGAAGTCTTCGTCGCTGTAAACTTGTGCGGCCGTCAAGACGCTGGCATTTAAACTTAACTGTTTGTTTTTGTGCATTGATTTAAATGATTCGATCGAGGTCGTTAAAGTATTCAAACTTTGATCTATTTTAATGTGCGCACATGAGAATACATGAGAGATCGTCGGCTGTTGCCCCGCATAGGCAACGTTCATCGCAGAGTATTTGACTTCAATCAACGAGGAAGAATCGCAAATCATTTGCAGCTTATCACTTTGTAAAACCAGCTGTTCATTCGTAGCGGTAAACTGAAAAGATTTTACCAAGTCGAATTTCTGCTGTTGACCTTTAGTTAATTCATCAGTGGTAACACTGGCTATTCGGCGCTCGTTTTGTGTAGAAACTTTTAAAACCAAACCAACGAAAATAAAATCTACCACAACAAATAAGATTAACCATTTTTTCATAACTGCTCCACTTTTTTTAAACTGACTTAATATTCACAACTCAGAGACGATATATCGACATCTGCGGGATTATTGCGGTTTATGCCCGAGGCTAGATAGGGCTGCATGACGCTGGTTGAGTCAGTTAGATGCTTCAGTCCCATGGCGTGCCCGAATTCATGCAGCATAAGACTTTCTAAGTTTACTTTGCCCGCGCTGACAGTATCGCCCGTTTTAAAATACTTAAAATACTTCGCATTAATTTTAATGTCGGCCTCGGTTATTTTACTTATATCCCATTTAATGGATGTTCGACCTTGTTCTGTCGGGTCTGAAGTCCAATCATTGACCCAGTAAACTCCGTTTACGCTGTCGGTGCTGGCCGTGCTTGAAGCTGAATTGTCGCGGTGAACTTGAATCAGATTCATTGGTTTACGGCTATTCCATGTTTCGGCTGCTTTAATTATTGCAGAATCGTATTCAATTGGAACTGACGAAGTGATAACTAAATGAAATGGAGTTGACGACTTCCAAGAAACTCGAACCCCTTGAGAATTTTGCACAAAGTTGCAGGCGTCTTGCGTGCCAAAGGCAAAGATATCTTGGTCGCCAATTCGCAACGTGAAACCTTTGTTGCACGAGGTACAGAATAGCACGAAGGCGAAGATAAAAGTAGATCTGCGAATTGTTGCATCAGACACATCCTTATTTTCATACAACGATCAAGATTTTGCGAGTCGAGATCGGGGATAGTCGAGGTTTAATAAACATTCAAACAGCTACGAGTGTGTTCAAATGGCGACAATAGTGATGCCTGCTTGCTATGCACTGGCGCCATACGGAGTTTTAACTACTTAGGTTGCTTGAGTTAGCCACTTGCGATACAATTAAGTCCAAAAGAAAACGCAAGGAGAATTCATTCATGGCTAATAATCATGACCACCACAATCAACGGGGATTAATTGCATTTACAGGCTCGATGGCTTTTGTATTTGTTTTCTTCTTTTATATTGTTTTTGTGAATAAAGGTGTGACCTTAAACGAAAACGTAAGTGACCCTGTCTCTGCGAACGCGCCGAAGTTTGATTTATTAAGCGCGAAAGAACCTTGGCTTGAAAACGAACAAGTAGCAGCAGCCGGAAAAAAACTTTACGTACAAAACTGCGCTTTATGTCACGGTGCTAAGGGTGACCTGGTTGGCGGTATCGCGAATGCGCGTAATTTAGTAGAAGGTAAATGGACTCAGGGCAATGGTTTGATTGCTCACTACAAAGTTTTGCAAAACGGTATTGCCGGAACGCAAATGGCTTCATTTAAGCAAACTTTGAATCCGACAGAGCGCTGGGCTGTTATAAACTACATCGATACATTTACGAATAATAAGTCTACTGATAAGGCTGAAGACATTGCTACATTCGCAAAATCTGCCGACTAAGGAATAAATTTCGGTGAAATTAATTTTGGTCTCTTTCATTTTAGCTCTGAATTTCGCAGCCTACGCGGCCAGCGAGACTTTGAGTAATTCGATGAGCAATGGCTCGACCGGAATGAAAGACGCTTACACCGGACAAGAACCTCTTAAGGCTGCGACCGAAATGCCAGACGAATTAAGTGGCGTAAAAATCGAAGAAAAAATTGGTCAGCACTTAGATTTAACTCAGAATGTAACGACTGAAAAAGGCGAACTTTTACCACTATCTACATTTTTCAAATCACATAAGCCGGTGATTTTTAGCCCTGTTTATTTTAATTGCCCGGGCTTATGTAATTTTCACCTTAACGGATTGACTGAAACTTTGAAGTCAGTTGATTGGTCTCCGGGAAATCAGTTCGAAATCGTCGCATTCAGTTTCGACGGTCGCGAAAAATCAGATGTTGCGGCCAAGAAAAAAGAAAATTATTTGAAAACCTACGGTCGCTCAGGAACTGAGAACGGATGGCACTTCGTAACGGCCGACGAAGCAACAATTAAAACCTTAATGAATCAGGTAGGATTCAGCTATCGGTGGAATGAAAAAGCGGGCGAATGGTCACACGCATCTGCGGCGATCGTGGTTGCTCCGGACGGCACGATTTCTAGATATTTACACGGTATCCAGTTTGAACCACGCGACGTGAAGTTGGCTTTGAACGAAGCTTCCAATGGTAAAGTGGGAAATATTGTCGACTCAGTGATGTTGTATTGTTTTAAGTATGATCGTCATCAGTCAAAGTACGGCTTGCAGGTGTATCGCGTGATGCAACTTGCCGGGGCTTTGACGATCGCAATTCTTGCGCTGTGGTTAATTCCGGTGATGATACGAGCGAAAAGGGAGAACACGTAAATGACCTGGTTCATAAGTAAACTATTGTTCGCAAATTCCGTTATGGCTGACACTTTCATGCCAGAACAAGGTACGGCAATCGCAAAACAAGTTGATAATCTTTACGGATTTCTAATTGTTGTTAGCTTTGTATCGTGCGCAATTCTTATCGGTGGAATGATCTATTTCGCAGTTAAGTACAAGCGTAAAACTGCAAACGACAAAACGGCCTACATCACTCACGACACTCGTCTAGAGGTTTTATGGTCGGTCATTCCACTATTCATTTTCTTGCTGGTATTTGCTTGGGGTTGGGTTCTTTACCATGACATGCGCACGATGCCCGCTAATGCACTGGAAATTCAGGTTACCGGCAAACAGTGGGCTTGGTCTATGGATTACAAAAATGGCGTGAAAGCCTCTGTGCTAGTTGTTCCGGTTCACCGCGATGTAAAATTAATTTTAACTTCTGAAGATGTGATCCATTCATTTTACATTCCGAGTTTCCGTATCAAGCAAGATGCGGTACCAGGGCGCTACACAAGCCTATGGTTTAGGGCTGAAAAATTAGGTGAGTTTCACGTATTTTGTACGGAATATTGCGGAACCTCACATTCAGGAATGATTACAAAACTTCGAGTGCTTTCGCAGGAAGATTTCGATAAATGGTTAACTGAAGAATCTGAAGTCGGCTCTTTGCCATTGGCTCAGCAGGGCGCAAAGATCTTTCAAACTCGTGCGTGTGCATCGTGTCACAATGTTGATAGTGCAGCAGTAAAAATTGGACCCTCGTTATGGAAGAGATGGGGAACGGACGCGATCGTTGATGGCGGAGCAAAAATTAAATTCGATGAGAACTACACTCGAGAGTCTATCATGCTTCCGCAAGCTCACATTGCTCAGGGTTATCCAAAACCATCTCCGATGCCTTCTTTCCAAGGTCAACTTTCTGAAGCACAAGTCGCAGCGTTAATTGAATACATAAAAGGTTTAAATTAAGAGGTAATAAATGGGACACGTATCATCTGGAAAAAGTTATATAAACGAAGAGCCAGGCCTTCTATCTTGGTTTACTTCGCTTGATCATAAACGTATTGCGATTCTTTATTTCATTTCGGTTCTGTTCTTCTTTTTAGTCGGCGGAATTATGGCCTTGCTACTAAGACTTGAGCTTTTCGCCCCAAATACGGCGGCGAATGTTGGGCAAGTTCTAGCGAACGGGGATGTTTATAACCAGGTTCTGACTTACCACGGTGCTATCATGGTTTTCATGGTTATTGTTCCGGGTATTCCAGCAATTTTTGGAAACTTCTTTTTGCCTCTGCAAATAGGCGCAAAAGACGTCGCATTCCCTCGGCTTAATTTATTAAGCTGGTATGTTTTCATGGCGGGTGCAGCCTTAGCCGTTTGTACTTTTTTTGGTTCTAAGATCGATACGGGTTGGACGTTTTACACTCCTTACTCGATTCGCACAGGTTCATCAGTTATTATGATGGTTGTTGCGGCTTTCATCATGGGTATGAGTTCGATTCTTACGGGTCTTAACTTTATCGTAACGGTTCATAAATTACGCGCCCCAGGAATGACTTTTTGGAGAATGCCTTTATTCACTTGGGCGATTTATTCAACGGCAATTATTCAGGTATTAGCGACTCCGGTTTTGGCGATCACCTTGCTATTATTAGCAATGGAGCGCGCGTTTGGTGTCGGTATATTTGACCCGAAGCTGGGCGGAGACCCCGTATTGTTTCAACATTTCTTCTGGTTTTATTCGCATCCAGCAGTTTACATCATGATCTTGCCAGCGATGGGTATTATTTCTGAATTAATCACCACGTATTCAAGAAAAACTATTTTTGGTTACACAGCTATCGCGTACTCATCAATTGGTATCGCGGCCGTATCGTTCTTCGTTTGGGGCCATCACATGTTCGTGTCGGGTCAGTCTGAAGTAGCGGGTATTGTTTTTTCATTTTTAACAATGCTAGTTGGAGTTCCGACTGCGATTAAAATGTTTAACTGGTTAGCTACCTTGTATAAAGGTTCGATTACATTTTCGGCTCCGATGTTATACGCACTAGGTTTTTTATTCTTGTTCGCAATCGGTGGTATGACTGGTGTCATGCTTGCGGTCACTGCTGTTGACGTTCACTTTCACGATACCTATTTCGTGGTTGCCCATTTCCATTACGTGATGGTCGGTGGAACTTTAATGGCGATCATGGGTGGTATTTATCACTGGTTTCCTAAAATGTTCGGAAAAATGTACAACGAAACAGCAGCGATTATTTCATGGGTATTTATTTTTGTTGGTTTCAACGTCACATTCTTCCCGCAATTTATTTTGGGTGCGAAGGGTATGCCTAGACGTTACTTCGATTATGTTCCTGAATACGAACAGTTAAATAAAATTTCAACTTTTGGATCTTGGTTGATCGCGGTCGGTTTCATAATTGGTTTATACACAATTATCCGTGGTTTAACGAGCGGTGCGAAAGCTCCGGCGAATCCATGGGGATCAAAAACTTTAGAGTGGCATGCCGAATCGCCACCTATTATGCATAACTTTGAACACGATCCAATTGTGACTGCGGGGCCATATGAGTACAAGTAAGCTAATTAACGGAGTTCCGGTCGCGTCTCACTTTCGTGACGGCGCTCATCAGTACGCGGCGAATAAAGAGGGTCTTTGGCTATTCATGGTCACCGAGATCCTGATGTTCGGCGGCCTTTTTGTGGGTTACGTGATTTTTCACTCGATCTACCCCGAGATGTTCGCTGAAGGGGCTAAGTATCTTGATTGGAAATTGGGTTTCGTAAATACGTTAGTTCTGATTTTTTCTTCATTTACGATGGCTTTAGGTATTTATTTTATTCAGGTTAAGCAGAATAAAAAAGCGACTATTGCCTTAGGTTTGACCGTACTATGCGGTGCGATTTTCATGGCCATTAAGTACTACGAGTACACGCATAAGTTTCACCTTGGTCTATACCCGGGCCGTTATTTAAATATGATCGAAGGCACACCTGAGCACGCTAACTTAGGTATGTATTTTGGATTCTATTATTGTATGTCAGGTCTGCATGGTATTCACGTTCTAATCGGAATGGGTTTAATCGTATGGGTGATGATCAAAAATATGCGCGGTGAATTTAACGAACGTTATTTCACCCCGGTTGAAGGCGTCGGGATTTTCTGGCACATCATCGATTTGATTTGGATTTTTTTATTTCCATTACTTTATTTGGTTGGGTAGGAGAAAAATATGGCAAGCAATCACGATACACATTCAACTGCTCATCCGTCTGGTAACCATGCAAGTCATTCGCATGATGAACATCACATCATGCCTTTTAACACTTACCTAAAAGTAGCCGGCGGGTTATTTCTTCTGACTTTCTTAACGGTAGGTGCGCATGCTTTACGAGAACACTTTGAGCCCTTCTCTGCGATTATCGCCTTTGCGATTGCTGCAGTGAAAGCATACCTAGTTATGTCTTGGTTCATGCATTTAAAATACGATGTGCCTTCGAATCGCATTATCTTCGCGACCGGATTTATTTTCTTAGCTTTATTGTTCGCTATTTGTATGTTGGATATTTACACACGTGTTTTTCAAGGAAGTGTTCTTTAAATCGTGTTTAAGACCTACACCAGTCTAACCAAATTCGGAATTGTGATATTTGTGTTGTTAACCGGTCTTGCCGGTTATGCAACAAGTTTCGAAATTGAGCAGGTCTTTCAGTGGAGACATCTGCTTTGGTTCGTAGGTGGGCTCTACTTTCTAAGCTCGGGCAGTTTAGCCCTGAATCAAGTTCAAGAATATAAACTAGATCAAAAAATGCCCCGTACGCAGAATCGTCCAATCGCAAGCGGAAGAATTACTCCGGCGGCAGGTTTTATTATCGCTTTTGCGATGATGTTTTGCGGAATCGGAATGCTGTATGAGTTGTCACCGATGGCTGGTCATTTATCTTTGATCTCGATCTTTTTATACAATGTGCTTTACACAATGTACTGGAAGCCTCGCTGGATTTTCGCAGCCGTGCCAGGCGCCATTCCGGGTTCTTTGCCCATTACAATTGGCTATGCGGTTAACAACCAAAATATTTTCAATTCGGATTCAGTGTATTTATTTTTAATTTTGTTCTTGTGGCAGATGCCGCACTTTTGGACCTTAGCAATTAAGTTTAAAGAAGATTATCGCGCTGGCGGAATTCCGACTTTACCGACCGCCTTGGGCGTTCGAAAAACTTTGTTTCATGTAGGACTTTATACGTTTACTTATGCCGGAGTAGCCATTGCGTCGCCATTTTTTTTACACGCCAGCTGGGTTTACGCGGCGTTCGTGTTTCCGTTTGCATTCATGTTATTGAAAGAATTTTTTCGCGTCTATAAAAGCGACGCTCAAGAACGCTGGTTCGCTTTTTTCATGTGGACAAACATCAGCATGTTGGTTTTCGTATTCGTACCAGTTATTGATAAATGGAGCTTTTTGTTTTTTGACCGCGGTTAATTGACGACCCTATTTGCAGATACCTACTTCTAATATTTTACGACGGTACTTGGCTTACTTATGTAAGCTTAAGTTCTACGGGCGTATCAATTTGATGATAGGGGTGCGCTTTTTTGAAGCCTTGGTGTTTGATGCAATTTTCGTTGATGCGATTAAGTGTCTCAAATTTTGAAATATCAAAACCAAATCGGGCAGCCGCAAAAATTTGTGGAACAATAAATAGATCAGCCATCGTTATTTCGTTACCGAAACTATATTCTTCAGCTAGGGGTTCTATTATTTTTTCTATGGCGGCGAAGCTTTTTTCGTTCCACATTTGCGCCCACAGGTTTTTTTCTTCTTGTGAATAACCATGAGTTTTTTCTAAGTACTGTAGCACTTTTAAATTATGCAGTGGGTGAACATCCGCGTTTACATTTTCGCAAACCTGGCGAATTTTAGCTCGTAAAAAAATATCCTTTGGAAGCAACTGGTACGATCCCGGAAAGGCTTCGTCTAAGTATTCAATAATAGCTACAGACTGCGAAATGACTTTACCGTCGTGTTCTAAAGTTGGTAAACCGCCGATAGGGTTTAAATTGCGATATTCGGCCGAGTTCTGCTCTCCACCGTTATTTAAAAGATGAACGGGCTTGTAATCGAAATTTAAATTTTTCAAGTGCAGAGCAATGCGTACACGATAAGAGGTCGAGCTTCTAAAGTAATTATAAAGTGTCATAGGATGATGCTATAGCAGCTTAGACAGATACTCCACACATTGCCGCGATGGGTCTACTAGTCATCATCAGGAAGTCTTGCTACAGTTTTTTTACACAGG
>JANPPC010000016.1:0-109123 GCA_031428275.1 Bdellovibrio sp. | reverse complement strand
CAGAGTAAAAGCCTATTGCGGCTAACAGAATCTCCAGGTGCCCCTACCTTTGGAGGAGAACCAAATAACTTTGAAAAGTCATCTTTAGACATTTCCTTAACGACGTAGCCTTTTGGCAATTTGTATTTCATCTGAAAAGTTTAGCGAATTAAGGGTGTTGTTTAAACAAAAAGATTCTAGATCTGTTTGAAGAAAAAAAATGGTGGCCCAAGACGGAATTGAACCGCCGACACAAGGATTTTCAGTCCTCTGCTCTACCGACTGAGCTACCGGGCCACGCTAAAAAGTGAACTTGAAAACTAACGATTACGGGCATTTAAGTCAACTATTTCAATTGATCGAATGCCTGCTTTAAATCTGCTAATAGATCGTCGATATCTTCGATCCCAACTGATAATCTGATTAAAGAATCATCAATTCCTAGTTTTTTGCGCATTTCTGCCGGAACTGAAGCATGAGTCATGATCGCCGGGTGCTCGATAAGCGATTCTACGCCACCCAAAGATTCAGCTAAGGCAAATACCTGAACTGATTCTAAGAACTTTTTCGAAGCCGTTAGCCCACCTTTTATAAAGAAAGTGATCATGCCGCCGAAGCCGCTCATCTGTTGTTTCGCCAAAGCATGCTGAGGGTGCGAAGCTAAACCTGGGTACACAACTTTTTCAACCATCGGATGAGACTCTAAGTAAGCCGCAACTTTCATTGCACCTTCTTGGTGAGCTTTCATACGAATCGCTAAAGTTTTTAAACTCCGCAAAGCTAAGAAAGAATCAAAAGCACCTTGAATAGAGCCCATTGAATTAGTTAAAAACTGGATACGTTCAGCAATTTTTTCGTCTGAAGTAACCGCGATACCGCCGACGATATCACTGTGCCCACCCAAGTACTTCGTTGCCGAATGAACAACGATGTCGGCACCCAATTCTAACGGGCGCTGAAAGTACGGAGACATAAATGTGTTATCAACCGCGACTAAGATATTTTTTTGTTTCGCAATTTTACAGATCGCTGCGATATCGGTTAATTTCAACGTTGGATTCGTCGGAGTTTCTAACCAAACCATTTTTGTATTTGGCTTTATCGCTTTTTCGAAGTTTTCAACAACCGTTAAATCCGTGTAAGTGAATTCAAAACCATCATTTTGCAAAACTTTATCAAATAAACGAAATGTGCCGCCGTACATATCATCCATCGCGATCACGTGGTCGCCTTTTTTCAACAAATGCAGAACAGTGGTTGTTGCCGCGCAACCCGAAGCAAAGGCAAAACCAAATTTGCCGCTTTCAAGATTGGCGATGCAGTTTTCATAAGCTCGGCGTGTTGGGTTATGGGTTCGCGAATACTCCCAACCTTTATGAACGCCCGGAGATTCTTGCACGTAAGTTGAGGTTAAGTAGATCGGAGTCATAATCGCGCCCGTCGTTGGGTCTGGTTGTTGACCCGCATGTATTGCGCGCGTTGAAAATTTCATTTTTTCTTTTACTGAAGACATATCAGACCTCTATTTGTATTTTTTTAACTCTTCTGCCGCTAAAACTTCAACGTTGAAAGCTTTTTTTAGAGCTTCGGGATTTAAAAAGCCATTTTCAACCATCCACTGGTCGTTAAATGCTTTCGACATATACGCCTTACCTGAATCTGGCATAACCACGACGATTTTTGATGGCTTCGTTAGTTTAGCCGCGTATTTCATCGCGCCAACTAAAATAAGCCCGCTAGATGGCCCTACGCAAAGTGCTTCTTCTTCAACTAATCGGCGAGTCATCGAGAAAGCCTCTAGATCATCAACCTTTTCGAAACCGTCATAAACTTTTAAATGACAGTTACCTGGCAACATATCTTCGCCAACGCCTTCAACTTTGTAAGCGCCTGGAGGGTCGATAACTTTTCCGTGATGATATAAATCAGCTAAAATACTGCCAATCGGGTCTGCGCAAATAATTTTTACATTCGGATTTTGCTCTTTTAAGTATTTTCCGACTCCAGAAAGCGTTCCGCCCGTTCCCACGCCCGCCACAAAAGCGTCAATTTCACCTTTGGCTTGTTGCCAAAGTTCTGGACCCGTCACTTGATAGTGAACATCGAAATTATCTGAATTGTGATATTGATTTGTATAAAGACAGTTCTCGGTTTGTTCAGAGATTCTTTTCGCCACCGAGTAGTGGCTCATTGGGTCTTCAGGCTCCACCCCCGTCGGAGTAATTATGACGCGCGCACCGTAAGCGCGTAACATTGCGCGCTTTTCTCCTGACATCTTTGCCGGAAGAACAAAAATACATTTATAGCCCTTTACTAATGCCGCCAAAGCCAGCCCCATGCCCGTGTTACCGGCTGTTGCCTCAACGATTGTTCCGCCCGGCTTCAGAAGTCCGCGCTTTTCTGCGGCCTCGATCATAGCCAACCCAATGCGGTCTTTTATTGATCCGCCCGGATTAAAGTACTCGACCTTGGCAAAGAACTGGTGCGGAGAATTTTTGGTGATCTTATTTAGCTTAATCAGTGGCGTATTACCGATTGTTTTCAGAATATCGCTAGATATTTCGAGTTGCTTCATACTGCCTTTTCTTTCATGACCGAGCGTTTTGAGTCGTTTTGAGAAAGAAACACTAAAACTTCAGACATCAGCACAATCAGATCAGCGCTGTACGGAATTCCTAGAATTTCTGTTTTACTTTTTATTAATTGAGGATTTGGAGTCTTTTTTGACAATTCTTGAACCAAAACATTTAAATCTTCATTCTGAATCAATGACATTTGGGCTACCTCCGTGGGTTATTCTTTAAAAATAACTTCCGGAGGGTTTTTAAACAATCCTTTTTTCTAGAATTGAAGAGCGTTTAGTAGCGGCCCCACAAGCAATAACATCAACGCCGGAAATATAAATCCCATCAATGGAATCATCATTAGAAGGGGCAGTTTCGCAATATGCTTTTGAATCTCATCTTCGCAGCTTAAAATAAGTTCAGACTCGTAGGATTTAAGATTTTCTAATACCGCTTGCCCAAGAAGCCCCTGTTCAAGAATTTCGAGCAAATACTTCCGGGTCATCGAAATTTTTTGCTTATCAAAGCTGATTTGAGGGTTGGTTTGTGCTAACCACCAGCTTTCAACCTGATCTGCAAACAAACTTGTGCGTTTTCGTGCCAAAAAAGTTTTAATACCGGTCGAAAGAGCCTGTCCTTTTTCTAAAGATCGCCTCACGTCCCACAAAAGAATAAGTGATGGTGCTAAGTTTTCCATTTAATACGCCCCCCTAATAGAAAAATGCTACCAAATCCGATTAAAAACAGGATAACGGACGCTAAAACTAAGCTGAAAGACTTTTTTAAATCTAAAAATGAGCTGCTCAGGCAAAATATTCCGATATAAATCGCGACTGAAGCCACCGCTTGCGCACGAATTTGTTGTGAAACCTGTCTCGACCTATGTCTCAAGCTTCGCTGAATGCGAAGACCCTCGCGAAAAGATCTTAATTGTTCAATCACATGCGATGAAGAGCGCAACATCAGCTGCATTTCTTGAAAGTAAAACTGATTCTTTTCGCAAAGTGGCTTCAATTCTTGTCTTTCGATTTCAAAAATCGACTGCAAATTACGAAAAATCAATTTTTCCCACGCCGAAAAACCACTTAACACGATTTTAAGCGCAGTTTGCGCAGACTTTCCTGACTTCAATAGCAGAATAAGTTGATCTAATATCTGCAAGTGACAATTTTCGTACGTCGAAATTGCGAAAAAGTTCAAAATCTTTCGATAAAAGATTAATGTTAGTAAAAAAATGCCGATGTATATGAAGAGAAACGCAGTTTGATCTTTGAAAATGATAGAAACGTACAACGGCGAGTGAAGAAAAATGAAATAGATCCGCGAATTTCGCAAAGTGATCACTTCAAATTTCGCAAGAACCGACAAATTTCGGTAAACGATTACGATTCCGAACATCGAAAGCAGCGCTTGAAGCATGAATACCCCCTACATTTTCAACTTCTTCAACGCAATTTTGATGCACAGCAAATTTTTTCTTGACGAAGCTTGTCGATTTATTAACAATTTTAATAAGGAAGACTGAAAAGTCTTAACAACAACAACTGTGGTTATAGAAATATGATCACTACCGATAGGAGCAACACATGGCTAAGAAAAAAGCTGCTAAAAAAGCAACTAAAAAAGCTGCTAAGAAAACTACAAAAAAAGCTACTAAAAAGAAAAAGAAGTAGTTTCTTTTGTAAAAGCTTAGGCTTTTAAAACCCTTGGTCTTTGACCAGGGGTTTTTTATTTTTAGGGATACATGTTTTTATAAAGTTTTTTAGATGTTTGAAAATAAAAAAGGCAACCGCAGTCGCCTATTTACAGAGAGAAAAATGTCGTATTTAATTTAATAATAGTAAGTTATACCAACCGCACCCGTCGGTATAAATGTAAACGATCTGACTTCAGCCATTAATATGACTTCACCGTAAAAATTTATGCCCGCAAGCTCACCTTCAAGCTGATTGTATTCAATACCGCCACCACCTGTAATGAAGTCAGCATCGAATCTGTTAGAGCGTAAATCTGATTCAGAAAAAAGTCTTTTCAAGACATCAGAGTCAGCAGCCGAACCTGATCCGCTAGATGAACTAAACCACTTCGAATAACCAACTTTTGAATATGGAGATAAATATTCGCCTTCAAAATTGTGTTTCCAGCCTAGACCAAATGTTCCGTAGCTTGGCCCCAAACCTAGCCCGACGACTAACGCTTCAGCCGGATCTAAATTAACCTCGCCATTTAATCCGATTACTCCGTTTGAACCACCCAACGCCAGACCTAAACCAACCTTTTTAAGTGATTTCATGTCCCAGTTAGTTGCGTAAAGTTCAATCCCCTCGCGGTCGATTTTTTGTTTCTTAACGAAAATCGATTCGTTGTTGCCAGAAAAAGCGCCTACCGAACTTGAAGACTCTTGCGCGAAAACATTAATAGACAACAATACAGAAACAAGACCAATTGCTAACTTGTTCATAAAACCTCGCTTTAGTAAAAGTGCGAATTACACCGTTACTGTAAAATTTATTAACATTCATGACCTAAGTCCATCGAATTTTTCTGAAATCAGCCGATGAATAAATGGGAATAGTTTCAAAATAAGATGTTTTGAAAGTTTTTGTCCACATAAGGGGCTGTTATGAAAAATAAAAACGTAAAATCAATTACAAGCTTTTGCTTTATAATGAGTGCTTTCATCATTGCGGGATCAGGATGCGGCGGCGGAGCCGAAAATTCTTCCTTTGCTCTTCCAACCGTTGGCAATGGCGGCGGAACACCGGGCGACGGCGGCGTTGAAGGAACTTCAGACGGAATCGACAATCCAACGCACTTCTATGTTGGTATTAAAAGAGAATCGACTTCTATTGCGCATGTTCGTTCTGCAGCAGCGTTTGATGCTAAATGTTCGATCTCGCCAACTTCTGGTATGACTGATTTAACTTGTTACGTTGATGTACCCGAGGGTGATGTTTTCGTAAAAGGAATTACTTTTCAGTACAATGTGCCTGCGGGCATGTGCCGCTATTTAAGAAGAACACCATACTGGTACTACAATAAAGAAGTCGGCGTTGGCCCTTCTTCAGTTTCATTAGCCATAACAAAGAATGCATCAGGAGACACTACTAACTATGAATGTTCAGTTGATGGCTCTGCTTTTACTAATGCTTGTAATTCGTTCAGAGAAGTTTCAGTTAATCAAAAAACGAACACTCCGGTCTGTGTTTATGATACGACAGGCTCTGAAGACGGAGCTAATTGTTGTTTCGGCAACTACACCCTAACGACGACGACGACGACGGGCGCTAACCCTGCCGTGGTCGATACTTTAAAAGCAAAGTGGGGCGGAGATACTAAGTCATGTATCGGCGGACCAGGTATAACTAATTGGTCTTTATTTTCTAAGTACGGCATTCCGGCTCCGTCGATCGAAAGCGCCTCAGCCGGAATAATGGGCGAATTCGCGGTTACGGCGCCGATCTTAACCACCGGAATAAAATCGAACATTGCGATCTCTAATTTTTACACTCCAGCATTTCATTCGCACACGGGCTTTGTTTTACCTCGTCTAACAACAAAACCGTTTTATGTAGATCCGGTTGATGACAGATCAGGTTCGCCGATTTCTACCTCAAATTATTCGGCAAATAACTTTTTAATTCCCGGTGAAGATTCGTATATGTACGAGTGCTTAAATGAAACCTACGAGGTAAAAAATCGAATTAAGCTTTACGTTCGCGAATGGGATACCTACCCTGATTATTTAAATTATATTTCTAGTGCCGGTGTTGTTGCCGTTCCCGATAGAACCGGAAGTGAACCCGGCGCCTGCGTCGGTATCGAAGGTCCTTGCGATGATTTTACTGGTCCAGACGACTTTGTCGGAAGCTTCGGAAACAGTTATGACGTATCTCCGGGTGGATACATACATCGTAACGATTACTTTCCATTTTTCGACTAGTTAGAAATTAAACGAGGCACGACCCGCAATTCCCGAAAAGTCGACAAAAGACTTTTCAGCTCGAACGGTATCTGTTGACGTTCCGGCCCCGATAAGACCGTTACTAATTTTGTGACGATAGAATGAGTACATTGCTTCCAGGTTAATCGTTCCGAAGTTAATTCCAAAACCAGCTTGGCCGCCGTAACCCTGAGCATCCGCTAAAGATAAAATTTGTGTACCAGAAAGTTGTTCCACACCACCTCCGGCAAGAACATACAATTTAACGGCTCTACTAATACCAAACGTATACGCCAGATTGAGTTCCCCTTTAATGGCGCTCATGCCTTCGCGTCCGATTGAAGTGTGATTCATAGACTTCACGTAACTAACATTAATGTCCGTGCCGATACGATCAACAGGCAAGATTGAATACCGACCCATCACTCCAAAGTTTTGAAAACCCTTGGTTTCGGGAATACGTGCAGAAGCGATATCTGCACCTGTTGATGGGTTATATCTTTCAATCACTTGATTATAGTCTTGCGTGGCGCCGATCAGACCGAATGAAAATCCGTGCATAGCATAAATTTCTCGATCAATTTCATCACTGACTAATGTCAAAGATTCACCATTATTGATTTCGGTCGACTGAGTCGTTGCTGCTGGTTCGCTCATCATTTCTTCGAAGCTTTGATCAGTTGTTTGAGCAAAAGAAGCTGAAGAGACCGTTAAAATGGATGCTAAAACACACGATTTCGCGAAAAAATTTATTCTCATGCAAATATGGTAGGTAACCCTGTGAAAAATGAAAACATGTATTACTCTAACGCACGACATCTACATCTATAAAAACGTAGGTTTTTCGCTCTAAATAATGAGCACACCGCCATTTTCTATTCGTTTGTCGCCCTAACGATTTTTTGTATTCTCACCGATAATTCTGAGTTCACTTTCTTCACTGCAGATTCGGGGCTTATAGACTTGTGCTTTTTGCCCTAATCCTCTAGAACTTGAGTGATCAAAATCAAAAAAGTAATTAAGTTTTTTTATGCAAAAAAGGGAGATATTTTATGGCTCACAAAAGAAAAAAATTAGCTGTGATTGGTGCGGGATTCGTTGGCGCAACGACGGCTCACTGGGCAGCTCAAAAAGAATTAGGCGATGTCGTACTTCTTGATATTAACGAAGGCACCGCTATCGGTAAATCAATGGACTTAGCCCAATCTGGCCCAATCGAAATGTTCGATACAAAAATCAAAGGTACTTCGAACTATGCAGACATAAAAGATGCTGACGTTGTAATTGTTACGGCCGGTATGCCTCGCAAACCAGGAATGAGCCGTGATGAACTTGTTGGTATTAACGCAAAAATTGTTAAAGACGTATGTGCTGGTATTAAACAGCACGCTCCAAACTCAGTTGTAATCGTTGTTTGTAACCCAATGGACGTAATGGCGGTTTATGCAAAACAACAGCTAGGCTTTCCGCGTGAACGCGTAATCGGTATGGGCGGATCTTTAGATTCAGCACGTTTCCGCGCTTTAATAGCCGAAGAGCTAAATGTTTCAGTTAAAGATGTAACGGGAGTGGTTTTAGGTAATCATGGTGATGCAATGATGCCGGTTGTTCGCACGGCAGCCGTTGGATCAATACCGTTGGTTGATTTATTACCAATGGAAAAAATCAACGCGATCGTTGCGCGCACTAAGTCTGCGGGCGCCGAAATCGGTGGTCATTTAAAAACAGGATCAGCATTTTTTGCTCCATCGCGTGGTGCAATTGAAATGGCCGAAGCAATTTTAAAAGATCAAAAAAGAATTATCCCGTGCGCGGTTGAGCTTAACGGCGAATTCGGCGTAAAAGATAATTTAATGGTTGGTGTTATGTGTAAATTAGGTGGCGCCGGCATGGAACAGATCATCGATTTCAAAATGAATGCTGACGAAAAAGCTGAGTTCGATAAGTCTGTTGAAGCCGTTCGCGCATTAGTCGCTTTATTAAAAACTGTTCAGTAATTTCGTATTAACAACCCGCTCGAAATATCGAGCGGATAGAAAAGGTTTCAGTAAATGAATATTCATGAGTACCAAGCAAAAGATGTTCTAAGAAAATATGGCGTAGCAACGCTAAAAGGCCAAGTTGTAAGCTCTCCAGAAGAGGCCGTTACCGCGGCTAAGGCTATGGGTGGACCGGTTTGGGTCGTTAAAGCTCAGATTCACGCTGGCGGGCGCGGCAAAGGTGGCGGAGTAAAACTAGCAAAATCTTTAGACGAAGTTCGCGATTTAACTTCTCAAATTTTGGGAATGACATTAGTCACTCACCAAACTGGGCCTGAAGGCAAACTTGTACAAAAAGTTTTTATCGAACAAGGCTGTAACATTGCAAAAGAGTACTATGTTGCATGTTTAATCGACCGCGAAACAGGTCGCGTAGCTATGATGGCGTCTTCTGAGGGCGGCATGGATATCGAAGAGGTTGCTGAACACAATCCGACGGCAATCAAGCGCGTTGATATTGACCCCGTAACTGGCTTGGGCGCATGGCAAGCTCGCGAATTAGCTTTCGCAATCGGTATTCAACCTGAACAAACAAATAAAGCCGTTAAGTTTATGATGGGTTTGTATAAAGCTTTCGTAGAGTGCGATTGTTCAATTGCTGAAATCAATCCACTTGTTGTGACTAAAGAAGGCGATGTTCTTTGTTTAGATGCAAAAATGAATTTCGATTCAAATGCTTTGTATCGCCAACCACAAATTTTAGAATTACGTGATTTAACCGAAGAAGACCCAACTGAAGTTGAAGCTTCTAAGTTTGACCTAGCTTTCATTAAATTAGATGGAAACATCGGCTGTTTAGTGAACGGTGCTGGTCTTGCGATGGCGACTTTAGACATCATTAAACTTCACGGAGCTGCTCCGGCGAATTTTCTAGATGTAGGCGGCGGCGCAAACAAAGAAAAAGTAACAAACGCGTTCAAAATCATTTTAAAAGATCCAAACGTTAAAGGAATTTTAGTAAACATCTTCGGTGGCATCATGAAATGTGACGTGATCGCAGAGGGCGTTATCGCTGCTTCTAAAGAAGTTGGCTTGAAAGTTCCATTAGTGGTTCGTTTAGAAGGAACAAACGTTGAATTAGGTAAACAGATTTTAGCAAATAGCGGCCTTAATATCATTCCCGCGAGTGATTTAACTGACGCAGCTAAAAAAATCACTGCAGCGATCAAGGGGTAATCAGATGGCAATTTTAATTGATAAAAATACTAAAGTAATTTGCCAAGGCATCACGGGCGCACAAGGTTCATTTCACACTGAGCAGTGTAAAGCATACGGAACACAAATGGTTGGTGGCGTGACTCCAGGAAAAGGCGGCACAACTCATTTAGGTATGCCCGTTTTCAACACGGTAAAAGAAGCAAAAGCTAAAACAGGCTGTACTGTTTCAATGATTTTCGTACCACCGCCTTTCGCGGCCGATTCAATCATGGAAGCCGTTGATGCTGATTTAGATTTAGTGATCTGTATCACTGAAGGCATCCCCGTTTTAGATATGGTTAAAGTAAAAAAATACATGCAAGGTCGTCGTACTCGTTTAATCGGTCCGAATTGCCCGGGCGTTATCACGCCTGAAGCTTGTAAAATCGGTATTATGCCAGGCCATATTCATAAGGCCGGTCGTATCGGCGTTCTTTCGCGTTCTGGTACATTAACTTACGAGGCTGTTGGTCAATTATCAGCTTTAGGCTTAGGCCAATCAACTTGCGTTGGTATCGGTGGTGACCCCGTTAACGGCACTAACTTTATCGATATGTTGAAGTTATTCAACGCTGATAAAGACACTGACGCCGTAATCATGATCGGTGAAATCGGCGGAACGGCTGAAGAAGACGCGGCTGAATACATCAAAAAAGAATTCAAAAAACCAATCGCAGTTTTCATTGCGGGTGCTTCGGCTCCTCCAGGAAAACGCATGGGTCACGCGGGTGCGATCATTAGCGGCGGCAAAGGCACAGCAGAAGCAAAATTTGCGGCCCTAGAAGCAGCTGGTTGCAAGATCTCTCGTAGTCCGGCTGATATGGGCACGACTTTGAAATCAATGTTGAAGTAGTTAGAATTTTTTAATAGAAGTTTTTTAGTATTACAGTTAGTAAAAGTAGAAATAAACAGGGAGATCTCATGGGAAAAGAAAGAACGTTTTCAATCATCAAGCCAAATGCAGTTAAGAAAAATGCAATTGGTGACATCATCGCAACTTTTGAAGCAAAAGGCTTAACTATTGGAGCTGCAAAGCTAGGTATGATGTCTAAAGAAAAATGCGAATTATTTTATGCTGAACACAGCGCTCGCCCTTTTTTCGGCGAATTAGTATCTTTCATGACTTCTGGTCCAGTTGTCATGATGTGTTTAGTTGGCGAAAATGCAGTTTTAAAAAACCGCGAAATCATGGGTGCAACTGATCCTAAAAAAGCTGATGCTGGCACAATTCGCGCTAAGCACGGCGATTCTATGGGTGAAAATGCAGTTCACGGTTCTGATTCAGTAGCTTCAGCTGAGCGCGAATTGGCAATCTTTTTTGACCGTCACGAATTAGTAAACATGTAATTTAAACTGATCTGAATTGTGAATAACAAACGAAGTTCATCAAATTCAAATCAAAAGGGCGGCCCGGCTCAAGGGTCGTCAGCTGGAAGGGACTTGAAAGAGTCCCTTTTACATTCTGAGCACCTAGTAACGGTTGAAAAACTGGCGGTAGGCGGCGACGGCGTCGCGCGTATTCCGGTTAAAGATCGTACGATGGTGGTTTTCGTAAATAAAGCGGCACCCTTAGATCAACTAAAGATTAAAATTTCTGTGGTTGAAAAAACTTTCTTAAGAGCCGAAATCATCGAGATTATTAAGCCTTCGCCAGCGCGCAGAGAAGCTCCTTGCGGCTATTTTTCGGCTTGCGGTGGCTGCGTGTGGCAACACATCAACGAAGATGAACAGCTTCGCCAAAAAGAGCTTATTTTAACGGAATTATTTAAGAAATTTATTCCGGACGTAGCTTATGTATTGTCAAAAACTGTTGCCTCACCAAAAAGTTTCAATTACCGAAATCGTATTCAGTTGAAGCAAATCGGCGCAAAATTAGGTTATTTTAAAAGTGAGTCTCACGATATCGTTGATATCGATTATTGCCTCATCGCTGATAAAGCCATTTCGGATCAAATTCCCATAATAAAATCAAAAATTCGCCCTGTATCCGAATTACAAAAATATGAGCTTCGATTAAACCATAAAAATGATTTTGAATATTATCGCATTGGCGAAACCGGCGAAGGTCTTTCATTTTCACAGGTAAATAATCAAATTAATCAATTTTTGGTAGACGAAGTTACTAAAATTGTTTCAGCTCAAAATCCTGCCTTCCTAGCCGAACTTTATGCTGGTTCGGGTAACTTTACTTTTTCGTTACTTAAGGCACTTCCGGGCTTAAGAATTGAAAGCGCCGAGATGAACCCGGCCCTGACTAAGTTTGCGGCGCAAAAAATAACCGAGCTTAATCTTCAAAAAAGACTTTTTGCATTTACCTCTGATTGCGAGTCTTTTACAAACCGTCGCGCACTTTCTAGCGAGTTCATCGTACTAGATCCGCCCCGCGCCGGTTGCAGCGATTCAGTCATTAAAAATGTTATCGCCGCTGAGACGAAAAACCTTATTTATATCAGCTGTCACCCGGTATTTTTAGCTCGAGATTTGCAAAAAATATTTGCGGCAAATAGAAATTATAAGATCAAACATTTGCAGGTATTTGACATGTTTCCGCAAACGGATCATTTCGAAACCTTTATCCATTTATCCACAGATTAATCCCCGATATTTCTATTGGATCCAGCGTTGACTCAGAGACCCACAGTGCTACTCTTAAGGCATGAATTTCAATCGGCTATTTTTTTACCTATTTATCTATTTATTTTTAAGTGGCTGCGCGGGTAGACAAGTTGAAAAGAATGAAGATGCCGATTTGCACATGCAAATTGCAGTTTCTTATATGCAGAAAGAAAACTACCCTTTAGCACTTAAAGAACTTTTAATCGCGCAAGATCTTAGTCCTCGAAATGCGCTCATCCAATCAAACCTTGGCCATGTCTACTTCATGCGCGAACGATACGACTTGTCTGAGCAGCATTATAAACGCGCGATTGCTCTACAGCCCAATTTTACCGATGCAAAAAATAATTTAGCACGCGTTTACATTGAAACTTCCCAAAATCGTGCCGCAGAAGAGCTGCTGAAGGAAGTTTTAACTGACTTAACTTATATCGACTTTCCTCGCGCAAACGCAAACTACGGGATACTAGAATTCAATCGTAAGAAATATAAAACGGCTGTCAGCTATTTTAAGCGTTCTTTAGAGAAGGATCGCGAAAACTGCTCCACAAATGTCTACTTGGGTAGAAGTTATTTAGAATTAAAAGAGAATTTATTGGCTGTCGGTCAGCTAGAAAAATCGATTTCTTTTTGTCAGCCGATAGAGGTTGATGATGCACACTATTACAGCGCGATCGCATTGTTCAGGAATGGGCAGAAAGATCGGGCGATTTTTCGCTTTGAAGAATTAAATAAGTTATTTCCAGATAGCAAGTATCAAGATAGAGCTCAAAAAATGCTGAACGTGTTGAAAAAAGGTGATTTATGAAAATAACGGGCGAGCTACTAAAAAGTGAACGTATCAGGCAAAATATGTCGGTCCAAGATGTCGCTTTTTCTTTGAAATTAAGCTCTAAAATTATTGCTTCTATTGAGGCGGGTCAAATTGAAGAGCTTCCCGCAAAGACGTTCGTTCGCGGATTCGTAAAAAGTTACGCACAGTTATTAAAAATTGATGTTGATCAAGTGATGCGGCAATTTCAAGAAGAAATGGGCTCAACGCAACCCATGCCAAAAACTCCACCGCCGATGTCTTCACCCAGCCCGACTGGCGAACACCTGAAGCCTACTAAAAAAGAACGCACCACTCCTGTCCAAAACTTAAACAACGAACATAATAAAAAAACTTTCGTCTATATTGCGGTTGCGGCCGTATTGGTTATTTTAATAATAACTACTAATAAAATTGTAGATAAGTATCAAAAAGATGGCGCCGACAATTCAAACATTTCGCAGATTAAACCCTTAGAAACTGTTAGCGTTGCGGCCGCTCCGATATCTGTTGAGACTATTTCGAATATGTCAGTTCCCATAACCGCAGTTGGCATATCAGCTGATACCACAATCGTTACGGCTAAGCCTACAGCCATTGCGGAAAGCCTCGACGACTCGTCGAAACTGTCTCTGACTCCTGAAGAGGGTTTTGCACCGTCTTCAGGAAAGCCCGTAGAAATTATTATCGAAGCGAAAAAAAATGTCGAGCTTCAATACGCAAAAGGTAACAGCAAAAGCTTTTCTAAACTAAGTTTACAATCAAAACAAATTCAAGTTATTCGCTCACCAGATGGTTTGTATTTACAAACCGAAGATGGCGGAGCCTTGCACTTAATCGTCAACGGAGTGGATAAAGGCACGGTGGGCGGCAACAACAAACCTATTAAATTGACGTTCTAATTTGAATACCAAAAGAATTTATTACATTCTTATTTTTTCATTTTTAATAAAAGCTTTCTTGGCTTGGCTTGTACCCATTTACGCCGACGAGGCTTATTATCATTTTTGGACTTTGCATCCGCAGCTAAGTTATTTTGATCACCCGCCGATGGTTAGCTGGTTTGTCGCTTTAGGTGAAATTGTTTTTCCTTTTAGCAACGGTCTTTCTTTAAGATCTTTTTTTGTTATCGCCGGAACAATCACTATGGTGACGTGGGTCGCGATTTTAAAACAGAAAAATTTTTCTCAAAAGCATATCGAATACTTTATAACACTAGCTTTGTTAAATCCACTACTTGGGGTCGGATCGATCGTGGCAACTCCGGATGTACCTTTAGTTTTATTCTGGAGTATCAGTTATTACTTTTTTATTCAGGTCATCGAACGCAGAACGGCGATCAGCTACGCGTTGCTTGGCGTTTTTCTTGGGCTTGGCTTCTGTTCAAAGTACCATATTGTTTTGTTTGTACTTTGCGGATTGGTTTATTTAATTTGGTCAAAAGAGTATAAACGCTTGGTTGCCGCAAAAGTGCCGTTAACTATATTTTTTGGCTTACTATTTTGCGCCCCGGTCATTCTATGGAACTATCAAAACGATTGGGTATCATTTACTTTTCAGCTGAAGCACGGATTTGGTAAAACCTACTACGACTGGACATGGACCGGCGGATTTATCGCATCGCAAATTTTAATTCTTAACCCATTTCTTCTAAGCAACTTAATCAAAAAAAATGGTGAGCAAGCTGATCGTATTTTTGCTTTGAGCCAATTTTTCTTTTTTTTAGTAAGCTCTTTCAAAGCAGTCGTCGAAGCAAATTGGCCAATCACATCACATTTGCATGGAACCAGCTATGCGACCCAATCGATAACCAGCAAAAAATTTAAATGGGCGGTCGGATACTGGTCTGTTTTATATGTCATCTTCACTTTAATTTTTGTATTACCTCAAACGCAAATTTTGCTTAAAAATCAAATTAATTCACATCAGCTCGATGAACTTATACCCATAGTTCAGCAATACCAGCCGCTTTATGGCCCAAGCTATCAAATTTCGTCGTTGTTAACCTGGGTGACTGGCACCGAAGTTTACAAGCTTCGCGGTTTAACGCGCAAAGATCTTTTTGATTCGCTGCCTCAGTCTGAGCCTAAAACAAAAAAATTCTACGTCCTAAAGCATTCGAATTCATTTTGGCCAGATGATTTTAAGTATACCGACATCACATTAATTAAAAGTTTTGAAAAACAACAAGTCGATCTATTTAGAGTGATTCGTGAATAGAATATTTGCTTATTTTGCATTTATATTAATTAGCTATTTCATCTACGGATTTTATATTTCGCAATTTGAATTCGACTTCGTTCCACGAAAAACAAAAACAACCGACTCTTACTATGACTATCGTTTGGCCATGAATATTCATAGTAATTTATCGATTGGCTCTGAACCTTTAAGCGTGATCTTGTCAGAAGCAAAGTTAGCCCAGAATAAATTTATGCTGATGACCGATTTAAATCCGACGTTAAAGATCCCTGATGATAGTTATCTGCAAAATTTGGGCGTGCTGCAGGGTGCAAAATACGGTTACAAAGATGCGCGGCTAATCTATTTTTCAACATCTGAGAAAAACCTTGGCCTTAGGAAGGGCGAGTCTCAACTTCAGCTATCTGACCTACTTTCACAACCTTCACATTCAAATAGTTCATCTTTAATTGTATTAGCCCACCCATTCAAATCAGGGTTCAGCTGGACTGGCGAAATACCCGAGGGTTTAGACGGAGTTGAAATCGCGAACCTAAAAAGTATGTCACAACGTTCGTGGGATTATTCAAAACTTTCAACGTTATGGAGTCTATTACTTTACCCCTTCAATCCTAAACTAGCACTTATTCGTTTATTTCAAGAGCCTACCGATGAGTTAATTTTATTTGACCAAGTTTCACAGAAAAGAAGGTTCGTGGCGTTTCAAGGTTCCGAGGCTTCGGCGCGCGCCATTCCATTAACTGATTGGCTCGTTAAATTTCCAAGCTACGAACGCTCGCTAAGTATTGCTTCAAACCACTTGCTACTGACTTCTGAACTAAGTGGCAACATGAGCAATGACCGTAAGAAAATATTAGAAGCTTTAAAAAACGGACAGTTTTACGTTTGTTTCGATGCACTTGGCGACCCTAAAGGCTTCGAAGCCTATTTGTACGACGAGGCTACACATAGAAAATTCTCAATTGGCTCTACCGCGGCTAATTCTAAAAATTTAAAGCTGTACTTTAAACTTCCGTCAGAACCGACCTCATACTATGAAGTCATTTTAATGAAAGATGGCTCACGAGTTGATACCTTAAATACATTTGAAGGCTTGTTCGACCTAACCGGGCCCGGTACCTATCGAATTCAGGTTCGAATTAGCCCGCGCTTACCTTTGCCGGATGCTATCAAGTGGTTAAGCTGGATTTACACAAATAATTTTTATATTAATTAATTTCAAAGTAGAACCACCCAATTATTTTTGTGGAATTTCAATTTCGACTGATCCAAATATTTCGCTCTGACAACACAGTCGTTCGTTCTGCAAAAAATTTCTTTCGTCTGCGCGCTCAATCTCAAGTTCGGTCCGTGGACTGATATTTTCTTCGCCGCTAAGTACAAAAAATCGGCACGTGGTGCAGGTTCCGTTTCCACCACAAGACTGATCAATGCTTACTTTGTTCGCATTCAAAAAATCTAATACGTTCACGCGGCCTTTGAAATTCAGGCTGTGGATATTTCCCAAAATAGTGAGTGTTTTTGTTGAATCAGACACCTTTTGTTTGTATCAAATTTAATATGAGATTCATAGCTTTTGACTTAGAAACAACCGGAACAGTCCCTGGAGTCGATCAGATCGTCGAGATCGGCGCTGTTCGTTTTAATGATGAAGGTCAAGTCGACGGAGTTTTTGCAACCCTCATCGACCCTTTAAAATCAATCCCCCCCGGCGCAACCGCTGTTAACGGTATCACGGATCAAATGGTGCAAGGCAAACCAAGAATCGAAACCATTCTTGCTTCGTTCGCAGAGTTCTGCGGTGACCTTGTTATGGTTGCACACAATGCTCCGTTCGATTGTCAGTTTTTAACGGCCGATATCAAAAAGCATGAGGCTCCGGCCCCACGTGGTTTATTACTAGATACATTACCAATCAGCCGTAAAGTATTTCCGGGCATGCCCAATTATAAATTAGGTACTCTGGTTCAGCATTTAAAAATTAATTCGACCGGTTTTCACCGCGCTGAAGAAGATGCAACTTACTGCGGACAAGTTTTTCTTGAACTCGTGAAAAGAATTTCAATTGGCGGAAAAGCTCCTCAAATTGAAAATCTGGTCGCCTTAACCGGTAAGCCAGAATTGAAGTTTCCGCAGATCGAAAGACAGCCCAAACAAATGGGCTTCCTGTTCTAAATCGTTCAAAAATTTAAAGCTCTTCAGCCCTATGTGCTAGCGGGTATCTACGCCCGCGGCCAAAAGAGTGCTCAGACACTTTTAAAATAGGCGGAGCTTGCCATCGTTTAAACTCGGTTTTCATCAACTGTGGAAGTAGCCACTTATCGGTCGCTGTATTAGCCTGTCTGCGATCTTCAACTAAATTCTGCACGGACTTATCTAGTAAATCGTACGCGGGCAAACTATCTTGATCCTTTTGATTCGGTCTAAGCTCGGCCGTAGGCGGTCTTTCAATAATTCTTTTCGGAATAACTTCGTATTCTAAATTATAATGCTTCGACAGATCGTAGACCTGTTTTTTGGTTAGATCACCGATCGGTGCTAAACCGCCGCACATATCGCCGTACAAGGTTGCATAACCAGTTGCGTACTCTGATTTATTGCCCGTTGTAATCAGTAAACTGTGATTTAAGTTCGAGTAGGCCATTAAAAACATTCCGCGCAAGCGAGACTGTAAATTTTCGTGCATCAATTGAAATTTATCGACGTGAAATTCTTGGTCTAAGACAGATTTTATTTTTTCAAAGCTAGATTGAATTGATATTGTTTGCATTTCTACACGTAGATTTTTTGCCAATTGATTAGCAAGATCAAAACTTTCTTGATGGTTAAATTCTGTCGGCAGCGCAAATAGCTTTACGTTGTTACTTCCCAGTGCATCGACCGCCAAACAAGCCACTAGCGCTGAATCGATACCACCCGATAGCCCTAAATGTACTTTAGATAAACCAGATTTTGCCATGAAGTCTTTTATTCCTAATGCCAAAGCCTTGCGTAATTGTTCATTAACACTTTCTTTTTTAGTGCTGCGGTCGACGTTCCAATCTTTTAAAGTTTCTGAATCAAAAACATTTAAGTCTTCTTCAAAAGATCGGCACTTAAATTGAACTTTACCTTTTTTATCTACAACAAAGCTTTGACCATCGTAAATAATTTCATCTTGAGCGCCAACCATATTGACATAAACCATGGGAGCTTTGAAATGTTTTGCCGTTTGGCCAACAACAAATTGACGTTGTTTAAATTTTCCGTCGAAAAATGGCGAGGCACTCATGTTAATAATCAAATCAATTTTCTTTTTGGGAACCGATTTAAGCGGATTTTCTTTATAAATTGATTTTTTAGCCGAGTCTTCCCAGGCCCAAATATCTTCGCAAATGGTTAAGAAAAAAATTTTGTTTTTAATTTTGAAAAAATTGTTCTTAACGCTGCCTTTTTCAATAAAGCGTGCTTCGTCGAAAACATCGCCGGTCGGCAAAAGTTCTTTATAGAAAGTTTTTACGATTTTATTTTTTTGACAAAGAAAGACCGCATTATAGTAGGGGCGCCCTTTTTTGCTTGGGTTGCGCTCAAAGCCGCCGACTAATACAAAAATGTCTTTCGGGATTTTCTTGATAAGATCTTTTAGCTCTTTGATTTGTTTTTCAACCAACACGTCTCGCTCTAAAAGATCGAACGGATGATAACCAAATAAGTTCGCTTCCGGAAAGATGACCAGCTCGGCTTTTTTTTCTTTGGCCCGCTGGACGAACTCTAGTATTTTTTCTTTATTCTTTTTAAAATCGGCTAAAACAGAATTAGTTTGGGCTAGGGCAATTCTCATGTGATTCCTCGTTAGAGGAAATTAGGATACGCCCAGTGAAGCCATCTTGGTAGCCATGTTTATGTAAAATTTTTACTTCTGGAAACTTCCAGCAGTAGTAGCCTGTTCCGTTATCAAAATCGGCTAGCCATAGCCCCTTTGGCTTAGCGCCAAGTCGTTCTAACTTATTCTGCCATTTTTCAATAAGTTGATTAATTTGATCTTGAATTTCTAGTGCGCGAGGCGATTTTTTGTCTGGAAGGGCCTCTATACATGCCATAAGATATTTGGCTTCGCGTGCTGATTCTTCAGTCAAACGGTAAACCAATGGCAAAAGCTCTTGAGCTTGATTTAGTGAAAAATGACGACCTTGCTGACGATTTATAATTTCAACCAAAGCGAACCTCAATTCATGGCTTGTTATATTTTTAAATGGTTTGAAGATTCAATCTGCAATTTTAGTTTTGTAGATTATTTAGATCGCGCAAAGCGTTGGTATTATAAACGGCTTAATTACTGATCTTTTGAATTCGAGTAATTTAGAACCTGACTACCGAATAGAATTACAATCGCAATCACAATGCCCGCAATGATGATCCACTTCAAAAAGCCAGCGAAAGCGAAGCCCTCGTCTTCTGAAGGCGGCTCAGAGGCTTTAACCTCAGGGGGAGTGAAGGTCTTTTTGTATGCTTTAAATCGATAGCTATCCTCTGATGAAGTGAGTATTTTCGAAGACGGTGTTCGCGTTAATTTTTTTATATTTTTTTCAATTTGTTCGCTTAAACGGCCTGAAACTCCCCGGTAAGCCGGCTGATTATAAGACACTCGAGATGAGTTTCGAGAACTATCCCTGTTTCGGGCCAGCTGAGAATCTTCAGCCTCTTCATCATCGATAGTTCGTACTTTTGATTGTGAGTTAACTGAAGGCCCATCGGCCGAACCAAATGCCGAATCTGAGCGTGTGACATCATTCGTATTAGAACCTGACCTTGAACCGCTACGACTTCCACTGCGTGACGCCGAACTGTCAGAGTCTTTTTTTGAATTTGACGAGCTTGAAGAGCTGCTGCCAGACTTTGATGCATTAGCTGAATTATTTTTACCGCCCGCACCCGCGCCCGCACCCGATCCGCCTGCTGCCGAACCATTTCCCGAAAATGCAGCTCGCCCCGTTGCGATCGTAAAACCATTAAACTTAGAATCACAAACTTTACCGCCACCCGCGCCATCTTTGTGATTCTTTAAATCAGTGGCCTGGACCCCTAGCGACGGAAGCTCTCCATACTCCATTAAGCATGCGATGTAGTCTCCCATGTACTTATCCATAAAACTTGAAAGTCCAGTAAACATATTTTTTGCCAGAAATAACATACTGACGATAACGACTAAAACCAAAATCAGTTCTACAACGGATTGCCCGCGCTGGTTGCGAATTAATTTCTGGTCCCGTAGCGGGCAATTTGACTCTTGTTTCACACTAAAACTTATCGGATGATTAATGCTGAAACGATACAAGGGTGCCATGTTTAAACTGATTTTACTAAGTGTCTTCTTTCTTTTTTGTCTCAATCTGAGCCAAGCCCAGACGTCATCACCTAGTCAGCCTGCATTGAATGCGCCCTCTGCGGCAAGTTCACAATTGAATGCTACTGTACCGGCGGCGACCCCGGCTACACCCGCTAATTCTGCAATTGGCAATACACTTGCTCCGACCAGAGCACTACCCGGAAAATACGAAGAGTATCAATCAATCTGCCGTCGCAATGAGTATGACCATATCTACTATTTAGAAGATGACATAAAAAATAAACGTGTAAAATTACTACAAGATAAGATTGCTAGCGGAAAAGATATAAACCGTATGCAAGTTAGGTTGGTAAAAGAATATGTTGATCAGCGAAAAGAAAAATTAGCAAACGAGACATACGCTGAAGCAAAAAAATTAAAACTTTCTGAATCCGAGAATAACTTAATTGATGGCTACCTCGCATTTATGCAGCGCAAACTCAAAAAAGCAGAAGTTTTTATTGAAAAAGTAGTCACCCTTGAACCAACTAATATCGAAGCTTCTAAATTTTTAGCCGAAATATTTAAAGAGCAAAGTAATTATTATGAAGCGGCTCAGATATACGAAGATCTTAACAAACAAATTGGCGGGGGTTTTTACGAGGAGCTCTGTGGGGTCTTGATTACAGACTCACACCATGCCGATGGCGAAAAAATCTGTAAGAAAGCAGCTGTTGAAAAACCCACTAGCCCCTACCCCACTATCTTTCTTGGAATTTCTAATCGTGAAAAAAATGATCTTAAGGCGGCCGCCGAATACTTCTCGAAGTCATTAAAAGTAAAACCCACTGAGATGGGCTATACGTGCTTGGCTGAAGTGAACTTCATGGAAAAGAAATTTGATTCTTCGATAGAAAATTTTAAGAAAAGTTTAGATGTTTTCTCTAAATCAAGCCGAGCTATGATCGGGCTAGCGTGGACCGAGCTGCAGAATAAAAATATTGATGCGGCTCTTCAGGATTTTAAAAAAATATGTCAAACCGATCGCAAGCTAGTTTCAGAAATGCGAAAAGCCTATAAATTATTAACTACACAAAATTCACTTGATGCAAAAAAATTCGCGGACGAAATTCAACTTTGTATACAGTAAGCTTACTTGACTAGATATCTCTATTTTACGACTTCAAAGTAGCTTCTTAAGCTCGCGCCAACATTTGAAATGAGCGTCGACTTCAAATTACTATTTTGATTTCCGAACTCAACCAGATGGTTTAATTCGCTGTGACTGGCAACTAGAATTGAATTGCTAGGAAAAGTTCTTACAACGCGAAAATCATCTAACGAAATTGACTTTTTTAAAAGCTGATCGGCCGCAAGCATCGCATCGCTAACGTATGGTGATTCTAAGACGATCATTTCATTTTTTAAGCCTGGGTTGTTTTGACTTAAATACGTTTTAAGCAACTCTTCGTGCGCATCTTTAATCACGGCGATTTTAATAATCGCGGCCGAACGATAGGCTATAATCTCATTTTTCAAAACTTCGGCTGCCATAGACTCTTTCGTCATCAGTATTAACAGCGCTGCCGATCCAAGTGGGCTAATTTCGAAGACCTTAACATCAAGGTCATCACTAAACTGATTTATTAAAGCAAGCGCGCTGCCGTATGAAGAAAGATCCACAACGACTAGGTGGCGATAACTATTCAACGATTTCTCCGATTAGGTCATATTCCATACTTTCGGTTACTTTAACTTTAACGAACTGACCTATCTTAGCTTGGCCATCGTTGATTAACACAACACCGTCAATTTCGGGGGCTTGGGTCGATGTGCGACCTTGAAGTAATAAATCTGTTTCGTCGCTTAGACCTTCGACCACAACCTCAATTGTTTTTCCAATGAAGGCACGGTGTTTATCACGGGAAATATTCTGTTGAACTTCCATGATTGCATCGTGGCGACGCTGCTTGGTTTCGTCGTCAACCTGCTCAGTCATTTTTCCGCCCGGAGTTCCTTCCTCTGGCGAATACTGAAAACAACCTACACGGTCAAATTTTTGTTCGGCAATAAACTTTAACAACTCTTCAAAGTTTTCTTCGGTCTCGCCCGGGAAACCAACGATGAACTGAGTTCTGATCACTGCTTCGGGAATTTCACGACGAATATTGGCCAGAACCTCAGTGATTTCTTCGCGAGTCATTTTGCGATTCATCTTTTTTAGAACGTCGTTGTTAACATGCTGTAGGGGCATATCAAAGTATTTCACAAATTTATCATTTGTTTTAATGAGCTCAATCATCTCGGGTGTGATTCCATCCGGATAAAGATAAAGCATACGAATCCATTTAATACCGTCTACTTCTGCAAGTGCTCTAAGTAGTTCAACAGGCGTTTCTTTAACCGTTGGGTCTTTGCGCTTTAAATCCAATCCATAGTCAGTGAAATCATGACTAATTATGATAAGCTCTTTTACGCCGCCCGCTGCCAAAAGCTTGGCTTCGCTGATGATGTTCTCTATTTTGCGTGACTGTAAGTTACCACGAATAAGTGGGATAGCGCAGAAAGCACAACGCTTCATGCAGCCTTCAGAAATCTTCAAATAGGCACGATGGGCTGGCTGCGAGTTTACACGCGGAGTCGCTTCTTCCTGAAGGTACGTGGGTAAATTAAAAAACGTACGCTTCTTTTCGCCTTGCGAATGATTCTTTAAAATTTTACCAATATTTTGAAATTCTCCGGAGCCCACAAAAAGATCGGCCTCGGGCAAACCTTCAACCAGATCATCTTTATAGCGCTGGGTTAAGCAACCCGCGACAACGATCTTTTTGATTTTGCCTTGCTCTTTTAGTTGAGCCATATCCAAAATTCTTTGGATTGATTCTTTTTTTGAATCTTCAATAAATCCACAAGTGTTCACGACAACCGTATCAGCATCTTCTGCTTCACCAACTACTTCGTAGCCATCTTTCATCAAAGTCCCAGCCATTATTTCACTGTCGACTAAATTTTTAGGGCAGCCCAAGCTGATAAAGTGAACTTTTTTTGGTGCGGTTTCGACGACTGTTTTCATTCTGGTATTACCTCATCTGATTTCATTGGCTTAAATTCAAAAGTAGACGGTGATATTTTTTCGCTAAGCTTTAGGCTTTTTAGCTCAAGCGTTGTTTTGGTGTCGACATCATCGATTAGAATAATTGAATCGATTAGTTTGTCTTTTTTATTTAGAATGATCGAAAAACTTTTTAGGTTTTTCTGCGGAGGTTTTAATTCGACAACTAGACTATCTCCATCTGGCTTTTCTGAAAGAACTTTAAACTCACGTAGAAAAGTTTTAGTATTAGAAAATAATTTTAAAAGACCATCGATGATCGCGGGCTTGTTTTTCGAGAGAACTGTCACTTTCCGATTGCCGTCTTTATCAAAATCTTGGTCTGGGTATTCGACCAGAGTGATTTTTTTGTCTTTATAGAAAAACTCGACTTTTTTATCGCTTTCAAGAATTAAATAAATTTTTCCGCCGGCGTGCTTGAGAATACCCTGGCTAACTGTTTTCGAACCTAAAGTTAGTTTTTCGTCAATTTTTTTAATTTGAACTTCGACTGAAGAAGACTTCGAATATTTTTCTAATATTTTATTAACCTGCAAACTTGCCGATGCCGAAAAGGCGAATAGCATGGTTGAAACTAAAGTGAAAAAATTTGAAAATTTCATGCTTTCTTTATAGCAAAATTTACGATTAACAACAAGCTATGTCTGGCTAAGCTTCGGCCTGTAGAACAGCGTCGCCAGCATAGAGTAACCCTTCGTGCCAATCGCTTCTTGGGCGCGCTGATACGTCGATCCGGTTGTCATAATATCATCGACGTAAATGAGATTCAGGTTGGCAAGCTCATCGTTTGTAAATACTTCACTAAGCGTAATTTTATTCAGGGCCGAAGTGTTATGGCGCTGCGCTGCCGTTTTATTTTTTTGCTCATCAGAAGTGTGGCTTTTAAGAAGCGCATTTAAGACTGGTAACCCGGTCGCCAGCGAAAGCTGTTTTGCGAAAATATGCGCATGCGTAGAGTTAGTCTTTGAGCCTGGTAGCGGCACAAATGCATCAAATCCCGAAAGATCTATTTGTTCGCACATAAGCTGCGCAAACAATTTTGCATAAAACGCCCAGGCTTCTGTGCTTCGGTCTGCTTTAAAACGGTAAACCATTTGTGAAACCAAATCGCTTTCCCCGGGTGCCCAATCGATCATATATGCGTGGGAAGAGCGTGGTGTTAATTCTTTCACGCTAACGCTAAGCCGGGGCTCAATGTGTATGTTGTAGCAAGTTTCGCAAAACATATGGTCGGCAACAAAGAAAGAGCCGCAATTCATGCAGATTGGCGAAAAGAAGTATTGTTTAAGGTTCGGTAGCACGGGCGAATGCAACTGCAATTCTAGCTCTTACTAAAGCAACACAAAGTTGATTTAGCTAGATGTTGTGATACGGAATTCGGTTAATAATTGTAAATGATCTGTAGATTTGCTCTAACAGCATAATCTCAGCTACAAGATGATTCATTGTCATATCTGATAGACAAACATTTAATTGGCTACGTTTCTTGATAGCATCACTTACGCCAAAAGCCCCGCCTATTATGAATACTCCGCGCTTTTTACCTGATTGGATTGTTTTAGATATTTGCTTAGCAAATTCGATCGAGTCGAATTTTTTGCCTTTTTCATCTAAAAGAATAATAAAATCATCAGTACTTAATTTTTCTAGCAGGATTTTTTCTTCAAATTTTTTTTTTGCCTCAGCGTCTGCGCGATCAACGCTAATTGTTTTTAATCGCACAACTTCTAATTGAGTGAATGGCTTGATCTTCTTTAAATAAAGCTCGGTGGCTTCTTCGAACCACGGCTCTTTAGCAGTTTTGAAATCAAAAAGTATCCACTTCACAAAAGCTTTTTAATGCTTGATGGAACTATCGACTAATTTAAGTTCAGTCCCGTCTTTCCATAAGTCTTCTAAGCGGTATTCTTGGCGTACAAAGTCATAAAACACATGAATTAGTAAAGCACCGTAATCGACCACAACCCAGCGACCCTCATCAACGCCCTCGACGGCTAGAGGGTAAAGATTGAACTCATCTTTGACAGCTTTAACTAAGTTTTCAGCCATTGAAGAGGCATGTCTAGTGCTTGTTCCAGATGCGATTAAAGCAATATCACATGTTGTCGAAACACCTTCTAAATTGAAACCTTTTACGGCAATTGCTTTCTTATCAAAAAGAATCTGAGCGCAAAAATTGGCGAAGGTCGTAAAGTCAGAGATTTTACTGTTTGTAACTTTATAAAGATTGTTTTCCTTTATGTAGCTTTCTACCGAAAGTGGCACGTATTTTTCAGCAGGTCGGCCAAGACGTAATTTCTTACGTAGTTCAGAGGATGAAATATCTAAGTCTTCTAAGGTGATAAATTCGACTGAGCGACCCGTAGTTAGCTCGAGTGTACCAAAATCGCTTTCAGCAACTAATTTGACTAAGTAATCTGGCCACTCTTCTTCACTTTCTGGAATTTGGTAGCCTGGACGAGTCGTCACAACGATATTAACTAGTTCGAGAATTTTTTTATAATCTTTCCACTCGGATAAATTTTCGAAATTATCGGCACCAATAATGAGGTAAAGTTCGCTCGACTTGTGAGTTTTTAAAAGCTCATTAATTGTATCGATCGTGTAGCTTTTGCCGCCGCGCTTTAATTCGATATCATTAACTGTGAATTGTTTTCCGTAAGTACTGAACGCCAAGCGAGCCATCTCAAGACGATGTTCGCTTGATGGGCCGTCCATAGGAATCTTCAACGGATTCTGGCTATTTGGAATAATATGGATTTGATCAAAACCCATCTTTTTTTGAACTGTAGTTAAACTATTTACGTGACCATTATGTGGTGGATTAAAACTACCGCCAAAAATACCTATCTTCATACTTCTACCTACTTCTATTCTTTAATTTTCTACTTCTTCTTTAGCTTTTATAATCTTATCAGCTAAATAGACCAAAAATTCTTGCATGTTTTTACCTGTAACCGCAGACACAGTGAAAACTTCAACGTTATATTTTTTTTTAAATGTTTGTTTAATTTTTTCAGCTTGTTCTTTTGATAACAAGTCAATTTTATTTAAAACAACGATTTGCTCGCGATCGAGTAAAGGGAAAAAACCATCTTTGTCTTTATTCATTTCGTCGTACATTTTTAACTCGTACTGAATATCTTCGTAGTCTTGCATCGGCTCACGCCCATTCATGCCTGATACGTCAACCATATGTAAAAATAAACTCGTGCGCTCGATATGCTTTAAAAATAAAATTCCTAAACCAATCCCCTGGTGCGCCCCCTTGATCAAACCCGGAATATCGGCCACTACGAAGTTACTGTAGTCGCCAACTTTAACCACACCCAGCTGAGGTGTTAAAGTCGTAAACGGATATTCAGCAATTTTTGGTTTCGCGGCCGAAATACGTGAAATTAAAGTTGATTTACCTGCATTCGGAAAACCAATAATACCGACGTCAGCAATTAGTTTTAATTCTAGAATTATTTCTAATGTTTCGCCTTCTTCGCCTGGCTGTGCATATTCAGGCGCCTGGTTGACGCTATTCTTAAAGAATGCGTTGCCTTTGCCGCCGCGGCCGCCTTTAAGAACGACTACTTCGTCCATGCCGGCTAAATCGTAAACGATTTCACCTTCGCGAGTACGAATAACTGCCCCTTTAGGAACGACGATGACTAAGTCTTCCCCGTCAGAACCAGAACAGTCAACGCTTGCGCCCGCCTGCCCGTTCTGAGCAGAGTACTTACGGTGCGGCTTGTAATCGACTAGTGAGTTTACGTGCTTTGACGTTTTAAAAATAACATTTCCACCTTTTCCGCCATTACCACCATCTGGTCCACCGCGTGGAGCAAACGATTCTCTGCGAAAACTAACTGACCCAGGCCCACCATGTCCCGATGCAATCGTAATCAAAACTTCATCAACAAATTTCATAAAATCTTTCGTACAAAAATAGCTATCTACAAAATAAAAGGAGCCTTTGTGGGCTCCTTTTACTATTTAGCTCGACGCTTTTACGCGTCTATTACTAATTAGAAAATTAAATTAGTTCTACGCTGTTTTTGGGTAAACGCTAATTTTAAATTTCTCTTTCGAAAATCTTTCAAATTTCACTAGACCTTCGATAACTGCATAAATTGTATAATCACGGCCCATTTTAACATTGTTGCCCATGTGAAATTTAGTTCCACGCTGACGAACGATGATTGTTCCTGATTTTACTAACTGACCGCCAAAACGCTTTACGCCTAATCTTTTCGACTGCGAATCGCGACCATTCTTGGTACTACCACCAGCTTTTTTACTTGCCATTACATACTCCGTTTAAAGTTTATTAAAAATTACCTATTAAAAATTAACTACTGACTACTTAGTCTTCTTAGCTGCTTTTTTAGGAGCCGCTGCTTTCTTAACTGAACGCTTAGAGGCAGCTTTTTTAGGAGCGGCTTTCTTAGCAGCTACTTTTTTAGGTGCCGCAGCTTTTTTAACAGTTGCCTTAACTTCAGCTGGAACATCGCCATCACGAGCAGTTACGCGTGCTACACGGTCAGCCATTTTTTGTTCGATACGCTGAGTGCGCTCTAACGCCATATCTTTAACAACTGGTTTGTTATCAGATTTAGTTTTAGTACCATCTGGTGAAGCTATACCAACGATGAAAACTTCAGTGAAGTGTTGTTTGTGAGTTCCGAATTTTCTGTAACCTTGACGACGTTTCTTTTTAAAAACGATGATCTTGCGGCCACGCGCCTGTTTAGTAACGATTGCCGTTACCATTGCGTTTTTAACTAATGGAGCGCCAACATGAGATTTATCTCCACCGATCATAAGAATTTCTGCGAAATTAAATTCAGCACCTAAATCTTGGTCAATTTTATCGATTTGTAATACATCGCCGGCTTGAACTTTATACTGTTTGCCGCCCGTTTTAATAATTGCGTACATTTTTACCCTCGCTTTATAGCTTTTTTATTCTTAACAAGATCTGTTTAAATGCCATTTTTCGAATAGCTTTGTCAAAGAGATTTAAATACGTCTGGCTAATACGGGCTCAACACTGTATAATTGGGTCAAAATATGACCCAATTTAGCTGGCAGAACTCAATTTTATTCGATTTGCTTATCAAAGTACGCTTCAACCACGGCAAGGTTCTGGCCTATGCGCCCCTGATTGAAAGTCAGCGCGGAGATATTTTGTTAATCGACTTTCTAGAAAAGCCCCTGCAAAAAGATTCGCTCACCGAGCTGTTTGGCGATTTAAGACGAACTTCTTCAAACGATTTGGCGGCCGAACTTAAGCGATTTCTAGCTTGGTTCAATGAGCCACCAGTGGGCTTAGATGGGGCCCTGCGCTCGGGTGTAGCCTTGTTTTGGTTTTTAGCGGTTTCACCTTTCGAAGAAAATAACGAAGAAATCGCACGCGAAGTTTGCGAATTGGCTTTAGCGCAAGATGAAAAAATGACGACTCGTCTGTATGATTTACCCGCGCAATTGAATTTGCAATCTGTCGAGTATGCAAAAATTTTTGCGGACGCGAATAAAAATGTTGGGGACATTTCAGAATTCTTAGTATTTTTTTTAAATGTTTTACTGAATGCTTTAACAAAAGTAGAAAAGCCGACTACAAAAACGATGTCTGCTTTAATTTACTGGAAAATTAAAAATGACGTTGAGCTTAATCGACGCCAGCGAACGCTTCTGGCCGAATTAGCCAGTTTGTCGATTACAACGATTTCGAATAAAGATTACACGAAGCTTTTTAAAGTAAGTCGCGAATCAGCCAAAAGAGATTTGGCTCAACTTAAATCGTTCAATTTAATTACTTCAGACGGTACAAAGGGTCGCGCCGTACGTTACAGGCTCGTTTGATTTTAATAATGAAAATTTTGAGCATGAGTTCTATCCAAATAAAAGAGCCGTTACTTTAAAGGTAACGGCTCTTTTATTTTAAATCGCAGTTTACTTTATTTTACATCAAATCGATCAAGCATCATCACCTTGCCCCAGGCTTTGGCGAAGTCTTGTGTGAATTTTTGTTTTCCATCTTCGGCCGCATAGATTTCTGCAATCGCGCGAAGCTCAGAATGTGAACCAAAAATTAAATCGATCGGCGTAGCCGTCCACTTCACGGCGCCAGTCTTGCGATCAAGACCTTCGTAAATTCCTTCGTTTTTTGCAGATTTTTGCCAAATCGTCGACATGTCTAACAAATTGACGAAGAAATCATTTGTTAAAATTCCCGGCTTGCTTGTGAAAACGCCGTTCTTAGACTGGTCAGTATTCGTATCAAGAGCACGCATTCCGCCAATGAGAACCGTCATCTCAGGAACACTAAGTGTTAGTAAGTTCGCACGGTCTACTAGCATTTCTGCCGGCGACATATAATTGCCTTCACCGTAATAGTTACGGAATGCATCTGCTTTCGGCTCCAGGAAAGAGAAAGAACTAACATCTGTTTGCTCTTGCGAAGCATCCATTCTTCCGGCTTTAAAAGGGACTGTTACAGATTGACCAGCTATTTTTGCAGCTTGTTCGACTGCTGCTGATCCACCTAGTACGATCAAATCCGCCAATGATACTTTTTTACCAGACTTGTTAAATTCTTTTTGAATTTCTTCTAGCTTATTCAAGACCTTCGGTAACTCAGCCGGATTATTCACAGCCCAATCTTTCATGGGTGCTAAACGAATACGAGCTCCGTTAGCTCCGCCGCGATAATCTGTTCCGCGGAAAGAAGACGCCGATGCCCAAGACGTACGTACAAGTTCAGACCGAGTTAAACCAGAATTTAAGATCTTGTTTTTAAGACTTGCGATATCCGCCGCGTTGATCAACTTATGATTCAATGCTGGAATTGGATCTTGCCAAGAAAGCGTTTCTTTCGGAGCGTCTTTGCCGATGTAGCGTGTGACTGGGCCCATATCTCGATGAGTTAACTTAAACCATGCTTTTGCAAATGCCATTTCGAATTCAGCTGGGTTTGCTAAAAAACGCTTCGTAATTTTTTGGTAGCTTGGATCTTCTTTTAAAGCGATATCCGTTGTAAACATAATTGGAGCATGCTTTTTTTGTGGATCGTGCGCGTCTGGAACCGTATTCGCGGCTGCGCCGTCTTTAGGAATCCACTGAGTTGCGCCCGCCGGACTTTTTGTTTTTACCCATTCAAATGCATAAAGATTTGCTAGATACAAAATCGTCCATTGAGTCGGAGCCGCTGTCCAAGCACCTTCTAAGCCGCTTGTTGTTGCGTCAATACCTTTACCGGTACCGCACTTGTTCTTCCAGCCCATACCTTGTTCTTCAACCCCTGCCGCTGCAGGCTCGGGGCCTACACACTTTTCAGGATTTCTTTTGCCGTGCGCTTTACCAAAAGTGTGACCCCCGGCAATTAGAGCAACCGTTTCTTCATCGTTCATTGCCATCCGACCGAACGTCTCACGAATATCTTGAGCCGCTGATAAAGGATCGTGATTTCCGTTAGGTCCTTCTGGGTTAACGTAAATCAGGCCCATTTGTACAGCCGCAAGTGGCTTATCTAATTTGCGATCGCCCTTGTATCTTTCAGAGGCTAGAAATTTAGCTTCTGGTCCCCAGTAAACTAAATCAGCTTCCCAGTCGTCAGTTCGTCCACCAGCAAAACCAAAAGTTTTGAAACCCATTGAATCCATTGCAACAGTTCCGGTTAGAACCATTAAGTCGGCCCAAGAAATTTTACTTCCGTATTTTTGCTTAATTGGCCATAGTAACCGGCGCGCTTTATCAAGATTGGCATTATCGGGCCAGCTATTAAGTGGTTCGAATCGTTGTTGACCACCACCCGCTCCGCCGCGGCCATCGGCAACACGATATGTGCCGGCGCTATGCCAAGCCATACGAATAAAAAATGGTCCGTAATTGCCGTAATCTGAAGGCCACCAATCTTGTGAGGTTTTCATTAACTTAACGATGTCTTTTTTAACTGCGGTGACATCGAGCTTTTTGAATTCAGTCGCGTAATCGAATTTTGCTCCCATCGGATTCGACTGAATGCCGTGTTGACGAAGCGGCGCCAGATCAAGTCTCTCGGGCCACCAAAATTGGTTTGATACGTTTTTGACTGCGGGTGCCGTCGATGTCTGCGTTTGACTACCCTCTTGTTTAGATAAAGCGACTGAGCTGATCAAGCAAACAGCTAGCGCTAGTTTCATAGACTGTAAATACATTTTGTTCTCCCGTTTGTTTTACTACTTGATGACCGTAGCATCACAAAAACCTATTGGAAATAACATGTGTATTGCTTCTATCTATCGATAGAAGGTTTCTATTGATCCGTCTTCGCAGCCCGCAAAAGGTCCAGGAAAATCTATCGAACAAGCTACGGAGCAGGCTTTATTCGCTGAAAATTTCGTATTGTTCGGTATGGTAAGCAGGCTCGATTTTAAATGCGATCGAGCGGCCGATTTTTTTTTCTAATGCATCAAGTGCTTCAGATTCACTTTCGTATACGAAGTCGACGATTTCAGCGTGGCAGTGAACAATTACTCCAGGCTTTTGCGCGCGGTCACCCAAGCTGACTTCACGCTCTAATTCACGGAAGATCTCGTTTACAATTGTGTTCTTGCGCTTGATGTAACCTTTGCCATCGCAGTACGAGCAAGGCTGGCAAAGAATTTTTACTAAGCTTGGTCGAATTCGTTTTCGAGTCATTTCGACTAGACCTAATTCAGACATCGACATGATGTTGGTGCGGCTTCGGTCTTTTTTTAATTCTTCTTCTAAAGCCTGCATAACTTGTTCGCGATGTACGGCTTTTTCCATATCGATGAAGTCGATAATGATGATTCCGCCGACGTTGCGCACGCGCAACTGGTGCGCGATTTCTTTTACGGCTTCTAGATTAGTTTTTAAAATGGTGTCTTCTAAATCTTTTTTGCCGACGTAGCGACCCGTATTAACATCAACGACCACCAACGCTTCGGCTTCATCGATAACGATGTAACCACCCGACTTCAGCCAGACTTTTCTTTCGATCGCGCGCGAGATTTCTAAATCGATATCGTAAAGATCAAAAAGCGGCTTTCGCTCTTCGTATAAAATAATGTTTTGGCGGTACTTCGGCATTAGCTGAGTTACAAATTTCGAAACTTTTTTGTAAACTTCTACATCGTCGACCCATACGGTAGTAACTTGTTCACTCATTAAATCACGCAGGGCACGTAATTCGACATCAAGCTCAGCGTGTACAAGGCCAGCGCTTTTTTTCTTTTCGTAATTTTTTTGAATTTCTTTACCTAAACGATCTAAGTAATCAATATCTGCACGCAACGATTCTTCACTAGCGCCCTCAGAAGCAGTTCTTACGATGACTCCACCAGTGGGGTTAATTTTTTGAATGATCTTTTTTAAACGCTCTTTTTCATCTTCGTCTTCAATTTTTCTAGAAATACCGGTTTGTTTTACGTACGGCATATACACGATGCCGCGGCCGGGTAAAGAGATATGCGTTGTGATTCGCGCGCCCTTTGTGCCTAGTGGATCTTTCGCTACTTGCACCATGAGGTGCTGGCCTTCTTTAATAAGATCTTGGATAGGAGTTTTTATTTCACGAGATGGGCGAGAGTTTTCAGATTCGTTTTCTGCGTTTTGATTTTGGTTTTCATCTTCTTCTTCAAAAAACTCTTTGCCTTCTTCAGTTAAAATATCTCCAACATAAAGAAACGCGGCTTTATCTAAACCGATATCAACAAAAGCGGCTTGCATGCCCGGAAGTACACGGGTGACCACGCCGCGGTGAACGGTTCCAACCATTGTCGGCGATGTTTTGCGCTCGATTTTAAGATCCATTAGGGTTCCGGCCTCGACGTAAGCCACGCGAGTTTCTTGGGGACGCACATTGATTAGAATTTCTGCTGCCATAAAACCCCCGCTACCGGTAACTAGACCATTGGACTGTTTAAAATCTCTTCAGTAATACCGAAGAATAGATTGATAAGCAAATCTCGCTTTAGTGAGACTTATAACTGGAGAACGCGAATGGCAACTATTGACGATCTTTTTAGACTTATGGTCGAACAAAAAGCCTCAGATTTACACTTAACTAGTGGTGCGCCCCCATTTTTACGACTGCATGGCAACATGGTGCCGCTGAACTACAGACAACTTAGTAGCCAAGACGTGCAGGGCCTTATCTTTGAAATTCTAAATGAAAAACAAAAAAAATCTTTCGTTGAAAAATGGGAGCTAGATTTTGCGTACGTCATCGAGGGGCTAGGACGTTTTCGCTGCAATATCTTTATGCAAAGAAAAGGATTAGGCGCAGTATTTAGAACAATCCCAGAAAAAATTAAATCAGCGCAAGAGCTTAACTTACCATCTTCAATTATTGATCTAATCGATTGTGATCGCGGTCTTATTTTAGTAACTGGCCCAACCGGTTCCGGTAAATCAACAACGCTTGCCGCGATGATTCAACATATAAATTCGACTCGTGAAGCGCATATCTTGACGGTTGAAGACCCAATCGAATTCGTACATCCCAATTTAAAATCTTTAGTAAATCAACGTGAAGTTGGTTCACATACCAAAACTTTTGCGAATGCTTTGAAAGCAGCACTACGTGAAGATCCGGATATAATTCTGGTCGGCGAGCTTCGCGATCTAGAAACTATTTCATTGGCTTTGACTGCCGCTGAAACCGGCCATTTAGTTTTTGCTACTTTACATACGAGTTCAGCAGCTAAAACTGTCGATCGTATCATCGACGTATTTCCGTCTGGCCAACAAGGGCAAATCAGAACTATGCTGGCAGAATCTATTCGCGGAGTTGTTGCACAAACTCTTTTTTCGCGCGCAGATGGGCAAGGTCGTGTTGCCGCCTTCGAAATTATGAAGGGTACAAAAGCTATTGCGAATTTAATTCGTGAAGGTAAAATTCATCAAATTCCATCGATCATTCAGACTAGTGCTGCACAAGGTATGGTTCTGTACGAAAAATATGTGGAAGATTTAGTAAAAAAAGGCTTGGTTTCACAGGCCGATGCGAAATCTTTCTTGGGCAAAGATGATGTCGGCGGCAGTTCACCTCTGCCGGCTACTAAAAAAGTATCATAGCCACTATTACGTGAAGTCAAAGATTGCTTGAGTGATTAAAAAGCCTTAGCTTATCTGGCTATGGCTAACATATTTGATTCAACCAAACCGCATACTTTAGCGCCACTCATTGACCACACAATGTTGAAGCCCGAAGCAACTAAACAAAACATCCGAAAGCTTTGCGAAGAAGCTTTGGCCAATCACTTTTATGCTGTTTGCGTAAACTCTTGGATGATTAATACTTGTCGTGAAATTTTAAAGAATACTAAAGTGCACATAGCTAGCGTGGTGGGCTTTCCACTTGGCGCGGTTGAGTCTTCTTTAAAAGCATTCGAAACTTCGCGCGCGCTGAATTTAGGTGCCGACGAAATTGATATGGTTATAAATATTGGCGCCCTGAAAGCACAGGACTACTCTTATGTCGAAAAAGAAATTCAATCGGTGGTAAGAGCGGCAGAGGGCCGTATAGTCAAAGTTATTTTTGAAACCTGCTTGTTAACTAATGAAGAAAAATTAAAAGCTTGCGAGCTTAGCTTAAGCGCGGGCGCACACTTTGTGAAAACTTCGACTGGCTTTAGCAGCGGCGGAGCAACTTTAGAAGATATTAAATTAATGAAGGCTGCCGTCGGCACTAAAGCACAAGTTAAAGCCAGCGGTGGTATTCGTGATTTTCAAACAGCCGTTCAAATGATCGAAGCCGGAGCAACACGTTTGGGTACAAGCTCTGGCGTCTCACTAGTTAGGGGCGAAAATGCTACCAGCAGAAATTATTAAGAAGAAAAGAAATAAAGCTGAGTTAACTAAAGAAGAAATTGAATTCTTTATTTTATCTTACACTCGTCACCAAATACCCGACTATCAGATGTCGGCGTTGTTAATGGCTATTTATTTTAACGGAATGACAACCGCAGAAACGGTCGATTTAACAAGTACGATGTTACACTCTGGCGTAGTCGTTGATACAAGTTCAATCCACGGTTTTAAAGTTGATAAACATTCAACGGGGGGCGTGGGCGATAAAACAAGTTTGATCTTGGGGCCAATCGTTGCCGCTGCCGGTGTTTATGTGCCGATGATTTCGGGGCGCGGCCTTGGTCATACTGGTGGAACCTTAGATAAATTAGAAAGCATTCCGGGTTTTAATACCCAGCAAAGCTTAGAAAAATTTGTCGAGCTGACAAAAAAAAATGGAACTTGTTTCATTGGGCAAACCAAAGAAATTTGTCCGGCTGATAAAAAAATATACGCATTACGCGACGTAACCGCCACTGTTGAAAGTCTACCTCTGATTTGTGCCAGCATCATGTCGAAGAAAATGGCTGAAGGTATTGACGGACTTGTGCTGGATGTAAAATTTGGCAGCGGCGCGTTTATGAAAACAGCTGACGATGCAAAAAAATTAGCCAACGCTTTGATGGATATCGCTAAAAGTTATAATAAGAAAGTTGTCTCGGTTATTTCTTCGATGAACCAGCCTCTGGGTCGGTTCAGTGGAAATGCATTAGAAATTTTCGAATGCGTTGAAATTATGAAGAACAAAACGTTTGATAGTGCTGCAGGTAAAGATCTTTATGCCGATACTCGCGAACTGTCTCTGCAGCTTTCTGCACATATGATTCATTTATCTGGAAAAACAACTTCGGTTGCAGATGCTTACGCATTAGCAAAGAATATTCTTGAATCCGGAGCTGCTCTAAAAAAGTTCGAAGAAATGTGCTTAGAACAATCTGGAAATTTATCTATGCTACCAATGCCTAAACAGAAGGTCGATCTGCACGCAACTTCAGGTGGATATTTAACTTCCTACAATGTTGAGAAAATTGGTTTAGCCGGAATTATTTTGCGCGCCGGCCGCATGATAACCGAAGATCAAATTAATCCAACATCGGGAATTGAATTTCACGTACAAATAGGTGATGCAGTTAAGACCGGGGACTTAATTTACACAATTCACGGTGACGAACCTCATTACTTCGCAAATGCCTATCAAATGCTACATAACTCATTTGAAATTACCTTGCAAAAGCCTAATGACCACGTTTTGATTAAAGAAGTACTGGGGTAATTATATGACTGTAATCGAAAAATTGACCGAAACCGTAGGCTTTTTAAAGTCAAAAACTAAAATGAAACCGCGTATTGGAGTTATTTTAGGCTCGGGCTTAGGTCACTTCGTTCAGCATATGGAAGTTGAAATCACGTTACCCTTCGGCGACATACCCAACTTTATTCCGCCGACAGTTGACGGCCACTCTGGAAATTTAATTTTCGGAAAAATTGGTGAGGTAAGCTTAGTTGTTTTGCAAGGTCGCCTTCACTATTACGAAGGTCACTCAATGGAGACAGTGGTGTTTCCTGCGCGCGTGATGGCCTTACTTGGTATTGAAATTTTAGTTGTTACCAATTCAGCGGGTGGTTACGGCGACGGAATGAATGCCGGTGATTTTATGATTATCGAAGATCACATTAATTTAATGGGTACGAATCCGCTGATGGGGCCGAACGTTAAAGAATTAGGTCCGCGTTTTCCGGATATGACCGAGGCCTACGATCGTGAATTGATTATTACAGCTGAGCGAATTTTTAGATCTCAAAAAACATTCTTTCACAAAGGTATCTATGTGGGCGTGACTGGGCCAACTTATGAAACTCCATCAGAAATTAGAATGTTTAAGTCTCTTGGCGGTAAAGCTGTCGGAATGTCGACGGTTCCGGAAGTTATTGCTGCAAATCACTTGGGTATTCGAGTCACGGCGATTTCGTGTATTACAAATTTAGCGGCCGGCGTTTCACAAAATAAATTAACTCACGCCGAAGTGACCGAAACCGCAAAAAAAGTAGAACAAAAATTTTGTTCGTTTCTAACTGAATTTGTAACAAAGATTTAACCTTTTCGTTAAAATCATAAAACCCGCTGTAGTGGCGGGATTTACACGCTAGCAAAGCTAGACTAGGCGTCCCCGACTAGGCGTCCCCGACCTCTTCTCGACTCAAAATAATACATATTTAAGCCGATCTACTAACCATAGAAGGTCCACTGCTGGTTCTTATAACAAGACCAGGATGGTCTTCCGAATGGGAGTTCGCATGGATGCGAGTCGTTTATTAGCCTTAGTTTTACTAGCATTGATTGCTGCAGGATGTAGCCAATCAAAAACGGCGGAATCAGTATTTCCTACGCAAGTCGCGAGCTCTTGCAGTAAACAAGCGAGTCAAAATCGTTTCATTGTTCAGTGGGAAGATGGCACCTTTACAGTCGAATCTGATTCTTCTTCAGAAAATTTTCGCACCGGTTTTGTGAAAAGCAATTTACCCCTGATAAAACATGTTGATCACGATTACCAAATTCAACTATCGCCGCAAAAAATCTTAAACCTTTCGGGTGCGGTCAGCGGGTCTGCTTCAGACATGAACTGGGGCCCCGCCGCTATTCAAGCTTCTCAACTATGGAGTCAGAATTTAAAAGGCGACGGCGTTATCGTCGCAGTGGTTGATGGAATGGTTGATATTAATCACGGGCAGTTACAATCAAATATCTACGTGAACACAGGTGAAATTCCAAATAACGCAATTGATGACGACGGCAATGGGTTTGTCGACGATTACAACGGCATCAAAGTCAATGTCGAGGCTAATATACCATCGCGCAATCAGCACGGCACGCACGTTGCCGGAACAATTGCGGCCGATTCAACCTATGGAGTCGTTGAGGGCGTTGCTCCGCACGCAAAAATTCTTCCCGCGCAGTTTATCGGTAACGATCCTACAAATGGACAGGGTGCAAGTGGTTCAATCGGCGACGCTATCGTTGCAATGAACTATGCGGCCAGCCGTGGTGCAAAGATCATTAACATGAGCTGGGGCGTCGGCCCTTGTGTAGAGCTTCCGAACTTGCAAGCTTCGTTGAAACAGCTTTCAAGCCAAGGAATTCTTTTGGTCACAGCCGCGGGCAACGGAGACAGCCGTGGCGTTGGTTACAATGTGGATATTTACCCAACTTACCCGTCTGCTTACAACTTACTAAATCAAATTAACGTTGCTGCTTCAACAATCTCGGACAGCATGATTGGTTTTTCAAATTATGGCGCGGTCGGCGTTCACATTGCCGCACCCGGCGTAAATATTTATTCTACCGTTCCCAATAATGGCGTTGCGTCTATGAGCGGAACAAGTATGGCTTCACCAATGACTGCCGGCGCAGCCGCGTTGTTATGGGGAGCGATTCCATCGGCAACGGCAACGCAAATCAAGCAAGCTATTATCAAGGGTGTCGACATTCCGTCCGGGCGCCCATTTGATGTTTCAAGTCGCGGACGCTTGAATGTTTATAAAGCCTATACAGAACTAAAGAAGTTAACGGGGCAATAGGTTACGTGAGATTTTTTCGAACCACCACCCTATTCTTCTTTTTAATTCTAATGGCTTTCTTTGCTGAAGCGAATGAAATTTTTTTTACTTTATCGACCGAGTTGCAAAGTTTTTATTTAAACCCACAAAACAGTGCTGACTTGTTTGGTCGGGTTGAATTACAAACAAAAGGCGACTACCAGCTTTTTACTAAAATGAGCTTTAAGTTAGATTCTTCAATCGACTCCGTTTTTATGAATAAACAGGCTAGAGTACAGACCGTTATTTTCAATCCTAGGCAATTTGGTTTTAACTATTCGGCTGCTAACTTTGAAATTCAAGTCGGAGGGTTTACCGTTAGACCTGAAGCCGCCGATTTAAATAATATCTTCGATGTTGTGCACGGCAAAGATTATAGAAACCCGTTCAATTCGAAAAGCTTCGGGTCGTTGGGCGCCTTAGTTACTATTCCGATTGATCCTGTAACGGCTAATTTTTTTTATATCCCTAAAAATACGAAGTCACTTCTTCCGGATCTAGATTCAGCCTGGTGGCCCCACACAGAAACTTTGCCTATACGAAATTCGAGCGGAACTTTTTATGTAACAGATAAGATGAGTTACGTTTACAAAAATGAAAGTGAATATGAAAAGCCATTCGATCACAATTTCGGCACCAGTGTTAAAGCATCTTTTTCGTCTTTTGATTTTCATTTTTTTTATTTTAATGGCGCAAACCAAATGCCGAAGGTGTCGCCAGACTTTAATATTGATATCAGTTCTTTTAATCCTTTGATTGGAACGATTAAGCCGCCCGTAGAAATTAATTTAAACTGGTACCGCTCAGAACACGGCGGCGGCGGGTTAACGGCCGTTGTGTCTGATTGGATTGGGAAAGTATTTTGCAAACAACAAACCGACTTTTTAATGCAGAAAGAATATTCACAGGCCTGCACTTTTTCTGTCGAAAATAGTTTGGTTATTCGCGGGATATCGGTTCACTACTTTTTACTAAATAATCGGGTATGGCGACAGAAAGACGTCGCCAGCGAGCTTGAAACCTTGCTTGGCTTCTTTGATAAATCAACTGCTCTTGGCTACTTGGTCGATCTTGATCAAAAATGTTTGGTGACTGGGACTTTCGTTTACAACGAAAAGAATCCGTCCTGGTTGGCTTCCCTAGGATATGAGTATCGCTTCACAGATCAACTTAGAAGCAAACTAAGCGTTAACCAAATTTTTTCAACTTCGGATATTATCGGAAAAGCATACGACAGTACAGATAATGCATCGATCGTTATGACTTATGATTTTTAGTTTAAAGAAACTAAAACGGTATCTGTTCCGATTAGCTTAATAACCGCATTCTTTTTGAAGATGCTAAAGCTTTCATTCTTACCCAAATCACTAATTGTCTTCAATAGCAGATCTTGAAGGGGAGACTTCATCAGATTTGTCGATATGCGACTTGAGCGACCCGACCAGCTTGTAAACTGATGGTCTTGCTTCGCCGTTAGCGATAAGACTTCGGCTGATTCAGTCAATGGGCTGACTAGTAATTGTGAAGAAAAGTAAGCCAGGTTGCGGCCTTCGCCTGCGGCCCACGAGCTTAGTTTGAGATTTATTTCTAAGGTGTTTATATTTTTAATTTGTACAACTTCAACTTGGTTTTGAATTTGTAAGTTGAAGCATTTAGGCAAAGACTTTAATGCCGGCCAGACGAAAAATTGTGAAAAGCGCGAACAGGTTATCTTTGAAAGACCTGCGTACAATCTTGAAGATACGACGTTTTTTGCTAAAAATGAATTAAGACTCTTTTTTACTATTTCTTCTATTGTTGATTTCTTTACCAGTATCGTTGGTTTAGTTGAAGCCGCTAGCGCAGCTAAGTCGCTTGCCAGGAAAGCCTTTTCGGATGCCTCCGTTGAATACACCCATAAATTATTAGCTTGGTCGAACATATGTTTTTGCTCAGGTTCAACATCGTAGGCAATTGATAGTTTAGAGATTTCTGACGAAATTTTATCATTGAGTGCTGAATTAATTTTTTCGTTGATGATACTTTTTAATGTTTCTATTGCGAAGCTTTGCTGAACAAAGTTTTGTATCTGACTTTTTAACTCAGCATCAAACCCAGCTACTTCATTGCAGCCTATTAGTTCTGTCGTAACAGCGGTTGAAGCAAGATCCCAGTTAATTTGCGTGACTGATGCAGACCCGGCCTTTATCAATACTTTGGCGTCTATTGGATTGTGATTCTGTAAACCCAATCGTAATTGTTGGCATTGAAGATTTAAGCGCAATGTAGCCCAGCCGAAGCCGAGGTCTTTTCTTACCGTAACGAAAATATTGATGCCGCTAGCGACAACCGATGCTGTTTTAAGCTCTAAACCAAAATTTAAGTTTTGATTGTCGACGTATTCTAACGACTTAGCGAAAACACCTGCGCTAAAATCGACTCGATCTGACGCAATTTGAATAGAGCCATCTGCGGTTTGAGTCCGAAAGTTTGGAAGACCTTCCTGAAAAGCTAAGTTTTCGCCTCGAAATGAAGATTGAAGCTCATCAATTATCTTCTTAAACGGGATAAACACAACTGCATCCATTTTCGCAGGTATACTTGTAGTTTCGGCGTTCAGATCTGGACTCAGAACTGCTACCTGAAAGGCCGAAATAATGAATGTGCTAAGAAATAAATTTTTCAATTTCATACAAAAACTTTTCGGCGACTTTCGTCTAGAACTAAATAGCAAAGTTAAGCGTTTTTCTGGTGCACTTGGTTTGAAAGATTCAAAAACTGTCGTAACTTTCAACAAGGCGCTATCGACGTTTTGCGCTTTACTTTTTTTGTTCGGATTTTATGCAAGCCTGCAAACAAAAACAGAGTTTTCTTTGAAGCAGTTCTACCCGGCTAACCATCCACTGCTTCTTCAAGAAGAAAAGATTTCTCAAATTTTTAAAATCGAAAAAAACCTATCGGTTATCGTACTATTGCAAACGAAAGACAAAACGAGTTGGCTAGATAATAAAGCCTATTCAGATCTTAAAGCGCTGACGCTCGCGTTTCAAAACAACGTTCAGCTTAAATCGATTATATCACTTGCGACCCTTCAAGGTGCGCAAGATTCTGGTGATCAACTAGATGTCGGACCCTTGCTAGAAAGCTTGTCGCCGTCTAAAAGAAAATTGGTATCCGAGCAGCATCCATTCGTAAAGCCACATCTTCTGTCGGCCAATGAATCTTCTACTTTACTAGTGTTAAACTTGCTTCCAGCGTCACCAATCGCAGTAAATAAATATACCGAAAGTTTAAAAGGCTACTTTGCATCTAACTTTGTCGGATACGATGTAAGCATCGGCGGACTCAGCGCGCTTCAGGCCGACATGAGCTATTTACTTAGAAAAGAATTGTTTAGGTCAGTTTTTATCGGACTTTTTCTTTTTGTGTTGGGTTTACTTGTTATCTACAAAAAGCCTTTCTCTGTTTTGTCGGTTCTAGCGACATTGGTTTTCGTAAACATAGTTATCTTAGGATTTCTTGCTTGGTTTCAAATACCTCTAAATGTTTTACTGTCGACATTGCCGGTTTTGGTTTCGCTTCAGGTTATTTCTTTGATTATTCACATTCAGGGTCACCTCAATAAAAGCAAAAATACCTGGAACACATACAAAGATCTTTTTTGGGAAAACTTACTAGCCGTGTTAATTTCGGGCGTCGGTTTTTTATTTCTAAAAACTTCGGCATCACATATGATTCAGAATTACGGAATAATCGTAGCTTTGTCTTCATTTTCAGCTTGGTTACTAACCCACTTGGTCTATTGGCCCCTATCATTCGTTTTCACCAACACTGACTTTCGTGATTGGCTTGTGCGCCCAGCCTACTGGTCACTATGGTCTTTGCGACATAGACGAAAAGTTCTAATTACTGGCTTAGCTGTTTTTGCCTTCGGTGGTTACAGTGTAACGAAAATAAATTGGAATTCGCGCGCTTTAGATGATCTTCCTGAGCATCAGAATACGCGCATCACCACTGAATTTATGGATAAAAACTTTGGTGGCACAATGGAAATGAACTTTGTGGTGCACAGCCCCCTTATTAAAAACAATTGGAACAAGGCCCAAAGCATTAGAAAACTAGATTTAGCCCTTGATAAAATCAAACGTGTTAAATCCGTTGGTTCGGCCCTTTCGGTGAATGATTTTTACAAGTCTTTAGCAAACCCTAACGTTAAAGGCGGACGCTTGCCGGTCTCGAACGCAGATGTTTCAGAAAAGAATTTTCTTTTTTCGCTCGCCCAAAGCAATCCGATTGATTCACACGTTTCGCAAAATAAAAAAGATTTATTAATTAAAATTCGATATCAAGATGTTCCGACAAACGAAATTAAAATGGCCACTTCCCAAATTAATTCGATACTTAAAGCGCATTTTCCCGAGGCAAAAGTCACTAGTTCGGGCTTTGCTGAACAATTTCACACGATGAATCAAGAAATTTCAAAAGAACTCGTATTCAATTTCTGGCATGCCATCGTGTTAGCCGGACTTATCTTAGTTTTTGCTTTTAAGTCTTGGAGATTCGCACTGCTGGCCTGTTTGCCTAATTTGCTTCCGCCGCTCTCGCTGATGATTTGGTTGAATTATCAACAGGTTTCTCTTAAGCCAACAGTTGCAATTATTTTTTCAATCGCTATTGGATTGGCATTTGCAAACACCGTTTATGTAATTGGGCGGATCATTAAACTTCAAAAAGCGCGTCCGCATGCGAAGAGCTATATTCCGCTAAAACGTGCGTTACTTGAAGAGGGTAACCCTTGCCTGTTGGCCACTCTTTTAATTTGTCTAGGCTTTGTTGTGTTTTTATTTTCATATTTTGGAGTAAACCGTTTATTTGGACAGTATATGATTTTATCGGTTGTCGCGGCCCTTATAGGAGATCTGATGTTTATGCCAAGCTTTCTACAACACTTTAAAAAGTATTTTATCTCGGCAGCTTTCGTTCTTTTAGTAATTCCCAAAAATGTGTCTGCCGAAACGAATATGGCCATCGATATTTTAAAGAAGTCTCAGTTGGCTTTGGCCTCAAAAGACGACAGCGCGACTATCAAGATGAAAATTATTGAGGCCGACGGCTCTAGCAAAGAACGCGAGCTTACATTTAAAAGAAAGTTCGCTGATAAGAAAAATCAAACGATCGTTAAAATTTTGAAGCCTGTTGACCAACGTGGTGCGGGCTTTTTAAACGTTGTGGAAGACAATTCCGAACAACAGTGGATTTACCTTCCTAGTTCTAAACAGGTGCGCCGATTTGTGTCTAAAAATAAGCAGGAAGGCGTTTTGGGTTCTGAACTGAGCCCGCAAGATTTAGATCTGACAACTATTCAATCTTCAGCGGCTAAATTCTTAAAAAAAGATAAAATTGGAGCTTCGGAAGTCGCATTAATTGAAGTTACTTCGAAATCGAACCAAACTGCATATAGCAAGGCCATTGTTTGGGTGCATCTGGGCCAGTTCGTTCCCCTGCGCATTGAGTTTTATGATGCTCGTGGGCAAGCGCAGAAGCGAATCGACTTCCAAAACTACGTTAAAATCAATCAAGTGCAAAGAGCACAAAAAGTTATCATCAAGAATCTGAATAATAAGCGCTCGACCGAGCTGTCGCTTTCTGGCATGAAGGTAAATTCTGGACTAAAAGACGATGTGTTTACTCAACGCGCCCTCTCGAAAGACTAATTTCTTGTTGATCAACTAACACCTCGCTAGAATCGATTCTTACTACGAGAGGGGTCAACTATGCGCATTTATATCAGTGATTTAAAAGATCATGTCGGACAGACAATCGAATTAAAAGGTTGGGCTTATCAAACACGCTCATCTGGAAAAGTAAAATTTTTAGAACTTCGCGACGGAACCGGAATTATTTCATGCGTTTTTTTTCAAGCTGATTGTGGCCCAGAAAATTTTATTAACTTTGATCAAATTACGCAAGAGTCTTCGGTGGCGGTGACCGGCACAATTCGTCAACATCCGAAGCAGCCGAATGTTTTTGAAATGGGTGTTAAATCGTTCGAAATTTTAGGTAAGGCAGAAAATTACCCAATTACGCCGAAAGAGCATGGCACTGATTTCTTGATGGACAACCGTCATTTATGGATTCGCTCGAAACGCCAACACGCCATTTTAAAAATTCGTCACGAAATTATTATGGCAATCCGAGATTTTTTTGATGGTCGTGGTTTCACCTTAACAGATGCGCCTATTTTCACGCCCGCCGCCTGTGAGGGAACTTCGAATCTTTTCGAAACAAAGTACTTCGACGACAAAATGTATTTATCTCAATCAGGTCAGCTTTACATGGAAGCAACTGCGCGTGCTTTTGGTAAAGTCTATTGTTTCGGACCAACGTTTCGTGCCGAGAAATCGAAAACGCGCCGTCACTTAATTGAGTTTTGGATGGTTGAACCTGAAGTGGCTTTCAACGACATGTACGACAATATGGAATTAGCCGAGCAGTTTACTGAATACATCGTTCAACGCGTTTTAAAAAACCGACCGGACGAATTAAAGATTTTAGAGCGCGATATTTCTAAGTTAGAGCCTATTAAGGGCGCGTTTCCGCGCCTTCACTACAAAGAAGCCGCTGAAATTATTAAAAGAGAAAATCCAGAATTTATTATCGGTGACGACTTTGGAGCACCTGACGAGACAATCGTATCTTCTAAGTTTGATAAGCCTGTATTTGTGCATCACTACCCGCAAGCAATCAAAGCTTTCTACATGAAAGAAGATCCGAAAGAGCCTGGCTATGCAATGGGTTGCGATATGTTAGCGACTGAAGGTTACGGCGAATTAATTGGCGGTGGTCAGCGTGAAGAAAGCGTTGAGACTTTGATTAAACGTATTAAAGAACATAAATTAGATCAAAAAGATTTCGAGTGGTACTTAGACGTTCGCCGTTACGGTTCGACACCAAGCTCTGGCTTCGGTTTAGGATTAGAGCGCGCTGTCGCGTGGATCTGTGGATTACCACACATCCGCGAAACCGGAGCCTTCCCTCGTTTGTACGGTCGTTCATACCCATAATTTAATTTTTAGGAGTCACTAATGACTGAGATGATGCAGAAGAAAATTGATGAGCTAGAAAAAAGAAATGACAAGGCCCTTGCTGGTGGCGGCGCTGATAAACAAGCGAAGCACAAGCAAGGCGGACGCTTAACGGCACGCGAGCGCGTTGAAGTTTTACTAGATCCAGGAAGCTTTGTTGAAATGGACCGTTTCGTTACTCACCGTTCAACTAATTTCGGAATGGAAAAAACGAAAACTCCGGGTGATGGAATTATCACGGGCTACGGGCGCATCAACGGAAAATTAGTTTATGTTTCGTCGCAAGATTTCACCGTTATCGGTGGATCGATGTCTCGTACCCAAGCAAATAAAATTTGTAAGGTGATGGACTTGGCGATTAAGAACGGCGCCCCGTTTATTTCAATCAATGATTCAGGTGGCGCACGTATTCAAGAGGGTATTGAATCACTTGGCGGCTACGCCGATATTTTTACCCGCAATGTACTAGGTTCGGGCGTGGTTCCACAAATCACCGCAATCATGGGGCCTTGCGCGGGTGGCGCGGTTTATTCTCCATCGATTACTGATTTCGTATTTATGGTAGAAAATACCAGCTACATGTTCGTAACTGGCCCTGAAGTTATCAAGGCCGTTACTCATGAAGAGGTCACTAAAGAAGAATTGGGTGGGGCTTCAACTCACGCTCAAAAATCAGGTGTTGCCCACTTTACCGCGAAAGACGATAAGCATTGCTTATTGTTGATTCGCGAATTGATGAGCTTTTTGCCGTCGAATAATTTAGACGACGCGGCGGCTTTGGCGACGAAAGATCGCCCCGATCGTATTAATGAATCTTTAAATTCTTTAATTCCTGACAGTCCAAAAAAACCTTACGATATGCTTCAGTTGATTTCTGAAATTGTTGATGAAGGTTACTTTTTAGAAATTCATAAGCAGTTCGCCGCCAACATTATCGTTGGTTTTGCACGCTTCAACGGAAGACCCGTTGGAATTGTTGCGAATCAACCGCAAGTTTTAGCGGGGTGTTTAAATATTGAAGCTTCTAGAAAAGCCGCGCGCTTTATTCGCTTTTGTGATGCGTTCAATATTCCGATCGTTTCGATCGTGGATGTACCGGGCTTCTTGCCGGGTAAAGATCAAGAATGGAACGGTATCATTACCCACGGTGCGAAGCTTCTTTATGCTTACGCTGAGGCCACAGTTCCTAAGGTAACTTTAATCACACGCAAAGCTTACGGCGGCGCCTACATCGTGATGGGATCTAAGCTGTTACGTAGCGATATTAACTTGGCCTACCCCACGGCAGAGATTGCGGTCATGGGTGCCGACGGCGCTGTAAATATCATTCACCGCGAAGCCATTTCTAAAGCGAAAGACCCAGCCGGTGAACGCGCGCGCTTAACAGCCGAATATGAAGAAATGTTCAGTAATCCGTATGTGTCGGCCGAACTTGGCTACACCGACGAAGTAATCGAGCCAGCGTTAACTCGAAAAAGAATTATTGATTCACTCGAAATGTTAAAAAATAAACGCGATATCATTCCGCCTAAAAAACATGGAAACATTCCGCTCTAAGAAAGCGTAAGGATCACAACATGATTACTCCTCCGTTTAAAAAAATCTTGATTGCGAATCGCGGTGAAATCGCGATTCGCATTACGCGTGCGTGTCGCGAATTAGGTATTGGCTCGGTCGCCGTATTTAGTGACGCCGATCGTGATAGCCTACACGTTTTCTTAGCAGATGAGGCTTATCACATCGGGCCGAGCCCTTCGAAAGAAAGTTATTTAAACTTTCGTAAAATTATCGAAGTCGCAAAGCAGGCCGGCGTTGATGCAATTCATCCGGGTTATGGTTTCTTATCTGAAAACCCGGTCTTCGTTCGCGCCTGTAAAGAAGCGGGCATCGTATTCATTGGCCCTACACCAGAAAACATGGAAGCCATGGGAGATAAACTATCTGCCAAAGCTTTAATGAAAAAAGCCGGCGTGCCATTGGTGCCAGGTAGTGATGGCGGAGTTGAATCCGTTGAAGAAGCGCAAATAGTTGCGAAAAAAATTGGTTACCCCGTTATTATTAAAGCCACGGCTGGTGGCGGCGGTAAAGGAATGCGCGTCGTTCGGGCTGATGACGAATTAGAAAGTGCTTTTCGCGCTTGTCGTTCTGAGGGTCAAAACTATTTCGCTAACCCGACCGTTTACATGGAACGATTCATTAATGATCCGAAGCATATTGAGATTCAAGTTTTCGGTGATACGCACGGTAACGTGGTTCACTTATTCGAGCGCGAATGTTCGGTTCAGCGTCGCCATCAAAAAATTATTGAAGAGTCTCCGTCGCCGTCCGTTCCCAACGATGTACGTATGAAAATGGGCGATGCGGCCGTTAAAGCTGCAAAATCAATTGATTACGTCGGCGCCGGTACAATTGAATTTATTTTCGATAATAAAACTAAAGAATTTTTCTTCATGGAGATGAATACACGCCTGCAGGTTGAACATCCAATTACGGAACTTGTGACGGGCTATGACTTAGTTAAAGAACAAATCTGGGTTGCTAAGGGTAAACCACTTAGTTTTAAACAATCTGAGATCAAACAAAAAGGTCACGCAATCGAAGCGCGTATTTGTGCAGAAGATCCGGTTACGTACAAGCCAAATCCGGGTAAAATTCGTGCCTGTCGCCACCCGCAGGGGCCGTTCTTACGCATCGATTCTTACGCTTATCCTGGTTATGAAGTTCCTATCTACTACGATCCGATGATTGCAAAAGTTATTACCTACGGTGATACGCGTGAAGAAGCGATCGATCGCATGCAGCGCGCTTTAACTGAATTCGTATTAACCGGAATTAAAACTAATATCGTTTTACATAAATCGATATTGAAACATCCAAAATTTTTAGATGGTTCGTACACGACTCAGTTCATCGAAAAGAATTTCGAAGTGCTTGAGCCCGAGTTATTTAAAGATATTGATGACCCTGTATTCTTAATTTCGGCGGCGATTACGGCTTACCAAGATCGTCAGTCAAAAGATGTTCGCAGACTTAACGTGGCTTCTAACTGGCGTCGCATGGGACGTAAATTACAACTACGTACGTAGTCAAAGAAGGAATTATATATGTATTTTGAGGCTGAACTAAGAGGCAAAAAATATAAAGTAGATGTAACCGAGGGTCGTCATAACTGGAAAGTCTCTTTGCAGTTAGAAGATAACGATTGGAAGCACTACGATATTTCAAAAAACGATTTTAAAAGTGCAGAAGAGTACATCAGTTTTCTTTTTGAAGGTAAGTCGTACTTAATAGACGTATTGGGACAAGATACTGAATACACAGTCTTTACGCGAAACTCATTCCGTACGATTAAAATCTTTAATGACGAAATGTTACTGCATGAATCATTGAAAAAAGGTGGCGGCTTCGGAAACGATGCGCAGTTAAAGGCCGGCATGCCGGGCAAAGTAATCGAGATTTTCGTTAAAGTGGGCGACGAAGTAAAAGCGGGCAAGCCTTTGCTGATTATGGAAGCCATGAAAATGGAAAATGAAATGCGCGCATCAAGCGACGTAAAAATTAAAGAGATCTGCACGAAGCAGGGTGATTCAGTCGAATCTGGCTCGGTACTTATTAAATTCGAGCCTATTAAGTGAAGTGGTAAAAAATGAAGGCGTTAATTTTATCTTTGGGATTTCTTTTTTTGTTTTCATGCTCGAAGATAGAAACCGGTTTAAAATTAGCGCCGCGAATTGTAACAAGCAAAATTGATGATGCTTTCGATTTTAAATCAGATAAAAAAGCCGCCATTCGTAGCCAGATTGAAAAAGACATTGGTCTTGGCAAGAGACCTTTGGCGATCGCACTGATCGAGCACATAGATGCTCTTTTAGCGCTCTCAAAAAAAGATGAAGTCACATCGCGCGAGATCGATCTTTTCATAGAAACTCTTAGAAAGACGCAGCTTCAAACGATTCAATTATTCAAAACTTCTTTTGAGACTGTTCTTTCAGATATGCAAGACGAAGAAGTTGTATACTTTAAAAAACACAGCGATCGTAAATTAAAAAATGACCTTGAAGAAACCACCGACCGCAAAGATTTTTTAAATGCTAGAAAAAATTCGATTATTAAAACTTATAGTTTTTTCTTTAAGAATATTTCTGACAAACAGAAAAAACTAACAGAAGACTTTGTTAACCGCAATTACGCCTACTTTGTAGAGCGAATCAAGATTCGTAAGCAATTTTCTGATAACTTTCATCTAAAATTAGTGGCTAAAGAGCCTACCGCTTCATTCGTAATGAGCTACTTCGGCGGAGGCGCTAAAGAGTTCAACCAAGTCTCAGTAAAAAATTATTTTGAAGATTTTTATAAGTTTCAGGCTGATTTTTGGAATATGACAACACAGGTCGAACGCGAAGGTTTTCGCAAGACTCTGAATGGCTACAAAGATGAACTTAAAAAAATTGCGGGCTTATAATCTAAACTACTAACCAGGGCGTGTTGTGTCTCAACTCTTAGCATTCGTGGGTGTTTTCGTTTGGATTTTTATCGCATGGATATTCTCAACCGACAGAAGACGATTTCCAGTATCGGTGGTCATTCGCGGGCTGCTGCTGCAGTTTGCGCTGGCGTTATTGGTACTAGGTGCGCCTTCTTTGGGTTTTACCGGACCATTACGCTTTCTGTTTAACAAGGCAAATACGGCAGCTGTCGCCTTACTTGATTATACATTGCAAGGCTCTACTTTTATTTTTGGCGATCTACTTAAGACAGAAAAGTTTGGCTTCATTTTCGCGTTTCAAGTGCTACCAACTATTATTTTGGTGGGCGCACTAATGAGCGTTCTTTATCAACTGGGAATTATGCAAAAAGTGGTCGGATTTTTTGCCTGGATTTTTTATCGCGTGATGAAAACTTCAGGCGCCGAAACCTTGGCGGCGTCAGCAAATATTTTTGTGGGTCAAACCGAAGCTCCCCTGGTGATTAAGCCTTATCTTAGTAAAATGACCCGCTCTGAGCTGCTTGCACTCATGATTGGTGGAATGGCTAATGTCGCCGGTGGTGTGCTTGCGGCTTACGTTGCGCTACTGCGTGATCGTATTCCAGATATCGCGGGTCATCTGATTACAGCCAGCGTACTATCTGCGCCAGCTTCTTTGTTATTAGCGAAAGTTCTTTTACCAGAAAAAGAAATACCAGTAACTTTAGGAAGTATTCCTGAAGAGTATAAAGAGAAACCCTACAGCAATACTTTAGAGGCTGCTACCGAGGGAACAACAGAAGGTTTAAAGTTAGCGTTAAATGTTGGCGCTCAGTTGTTGGCGTTCATCGCCTTAATTGCACTGGTAAATGCGATTATCGGCTGGATGGGCGGCTTTGTTGGCTTCCCTGACCTTTCATTACAAAAAATGATGTCTTGGATTTTTTCTCCGTTGATGCCGTTTTTGGGAATTCAGTTTTCTGAGATTTTTCAAGCTGGGGCATTGGTTGGCGAGAAAACTATTTTAAACGAATTTGTCGCCTATCTTTCTTTAACTCGTGAGGCACCTAACTTAAGTGAGCGCACTGTTGTAATTTTATCTTACGCTTTGTGTGGCTTCGCAAATTTTTCTTCTATTGCGATTCAGGTTGGTGGGATTGGGGCGATGGCTCCGGATCGAAAGAAAGATTTGGCTGCCTTGGGTATGCGCGCACTGCTGGGTGGAACGCTATCTTCGTTTATGGTTGCTTCAATTGCTGCGTTACTAATTTAGATTAAAAAATTTAACTTAAATACCGGCTTCTCTTTTTGCTTTGTTGCGCTCAAATATACCAACAATAATAATTGAAACTTCATATAAAAACCACAGTGGCACCAAAAGCAAAATCATACTAAGTGCATCTGGCGGAGCTGCAATCGCCGACACCACTGCTATAGCTACAACCGCGTAACGCCGTTTTTCTTTTAAAAAACGCTGGCTTAAAATACCTGCCATGCCTAAAACAGAAATAACGACCGGCATTTCAAAAGCTAAACCAAAAATAATTGCCGTTTGGGTAAAAAAGCCCAGGTAATGATCTATCGTGATCATCGGCTTATCGACTGAGCCTCCAAAGTTCATCAAAAACTTAAATGCCATCGGTAAAACAACCCAATAAGCAAACGCAATTCCTAAGGCAAACTGAAATGTTCCGAAAAAAACGAATCCTGCGGCGACCCGTTTTTCATTTTTATAAAGCGCCGGCGAAATAAATTTCCAGAAATGGTATAGCCAGTACGGAGCTGAAATTAAAGCTCCACAGACGAACGCAATTTTAATGTGCGCCATGAATTTATCGATGGGCGCGGTAAATACTAAACCACCGCTGGGCAGGAAGGGCGCAATCGGCGCTCGAACAAAATCAAAAATCTTTTCGCTAAAACCCCAACAAAAACACATTCCAACAAAAACACCAACGGCCGCGCGTACGATACGAAAGCGCAATTCGCTGATATGATCAATCAGGGTCATACTTTTTTCTTCGTCTTGCGAACTTAATAAATTCTCACTCATTTGGTTTTTTCTCGGACTGATCTTCGCGTGTTTCAGCATTTGTGTTTGCATTAGGCGTGGCATTTGGATCTACAGGCTGTGGGCCTTGTGGGTCCCGAACGGGCGCGATCGGCGAAGTTTTTTCTTCAGGAGCTTTATACTTCATTAAGTCTTCGGGCTTCAGCATGGCCTCTTGTTTTAAATCATCCCAAACGCCTGTCGTGCTGCGGCGAATGTCATTGAATAATCGCGCAATTTGCTTAGCGAATTCAGGAAGTTTTTCTGGAGGAATTACCACTAGCGCAATCAACGCTAGAATGATCATGTGTGCAAAGCTCATAGATAATTTTTAACTTAGGCTTTAGACAGTTTCAATTGTTCTTTTGGTAAAGTAACAACACCCAGCTCAGTCAATTTATCGCGGACGATTTCAGACCCTGTGCGCAAATAGCGGTCATACAGCCTTAGCACATCTTGGTCGCCTTGAACTTGAGATTTTTCACTTATGTAGTTTAAAACTTCAACGTAGTCTAAAAATCTTTTTGAAAATGTATCAAACACCGAAGAGATTGTGTCTTGGCGTGTCCAGCTTGATAGGTTTGAGTAAGCTGCAGAACCAATTTCAATGTAGTAGTCGATATCGACAACTTTTCGTTGCAGAGAATCAGCAAAAAATCCGGTTAAATATAATGAGCGGTCAGCCACAATACGCATTAATTCGCGATTTTTTGGTGGTTCGGCGTTCATCGCGTGCAAATACATTTCAGCAAAAGTATCTAACGGCTTTGTGGCCGAGTCTAACGCTAAGGGCTGGTGAAAATTTTTAGAATCTAAATAATGTTTTAGTAGTTGCACAAGATAAGCTTCGATGTGCGGTTGAGTCTTCACTTGTCTTTCTAGACAGGCTTCTTTCACAACTTCAGCGAAATGTTCTTCAGGAGAGATAAACACAAAAGATTTCATTTTGAGACACCTCTATATAGTTACTACTATTTTATCGGTTTTTTAAACGAGTCGCTTAAAAAAATCTGGTAAGGGGTGCTAGTTTCGACTTAGGGCTAGAAAAGCTCTCCGCTTGAAATTTTTAAATCTAATGATAGACGCTCCTTAAAGCGATCAAAGTCTTTTTGAAATTCTTTTTGAATAACTCCCGTGAAAGATAACTTCTCGTTAGCCCACTGAGTTTCTGATCCGTAAATCATAACCCACTTAGAGCTTTCTTTCACCATGTACACTGCGGTACTACCCGCGATTTGGTTAATCGAACGCTTATCGCCTGCAAAGTTAGCGTGGTCGGGGTTTTGGGTTAGGTCAACGATAGCGACAAACAGTAAGCTAAAAGCGTGCGTAGACTTTAGGTAAGCGTCTTTTCGGTAAAAAGATGTGACGCATCTCCAGCCAAGTAGCTGGCGACACTTTTTTAACACGTATGGCTTACCCGAAGAAAAGGCGGTTGCCGCTTCGGGCGGTATCCACGAAGTCTCGGTCCCGGTCGCTGTTTTAATTAAGCCCGAGGTTAGACTTTGCACGTCTGCGTATTCATAAACATAATCACTGAGTTTTGCGGAGCGTTTATATGAAGTTAATATATCTGTAACCGACGCGGCTGTAATTGAGGAGTTTTTTTTTGGAATTAAAATTAAGTTTCGTGAAGTGGCTGCGCTAGGTGTTCCGTCAACGAATACAATATTAGCACCATTTGAGCTTTTTAGTTTTGCATCAATAGAGTTTGCTGCAGCAAAAGTCGCGTCAACTTTTTTGTCTTCGGCGGCTGAGTTAAAGGCGGCCGCAATAAGATCTATTTCTTTCGCGATTTTATTATTTACACCTTGTACTCGGTCTGAGTCGCTCTTAGTAATATCTAGGGTTTTTGCAGGAGATAAAAGTCTATTTAAAAATGCATCGTTACCATTTGTTCGGTATTTTAAAACTTTTGCGACTTGATCTGACTCAGGCGCGGCGAAGGCGTTCGATGCGAAAATAAAAAGTACGGCTGCGAACAACAGAACTATTTTGGTCGTCATAATACATCCCTTGGTCTTTCAACCGTATAACTAAAGCTTGCTTATTAATTGAACGAAGCTGTTATCTATAAAAAGGGATGAATTTTGTCTATGTATTACTGTTGCATGAAGTTCTTACAGGCGCTTTCCTACAATACTAACCACATAAGGCTTTGTAAATAAAGACTGCGAAAGTTCGATAATTTTGTCTTGAGTTACTTTTTGATATTCTAAAGCAACGTGAAGACTTTGGTTGTAATCATTTCCGTACACTTCATCGAATACCAGTAAGTTACATAAGGCTGATTTACGTTGAAGACCGATATCATGTTGGCCAATTAAATATCGCTTAGCGCGGTCTAATTCTTCAAACGAAACTTTTTCAGAAATTAGTTTCTTGAATTCAACCTGAAACATCTCGATCGCTTTTTCAACTTTTTCGGGAGAGCACGCAATATAACCTCCAAAATAACCTGTTTCTAAAGATTCCATTTTCAAAGGCGACACTGAATAAGCTAACGAATTTTTATCGCGTAATTCATAGAACAGTCGGCCACCTTGGCCGGCAAGAATTGCTTGAATAGCCTGAAGTACGAAGCGGTTTGGGTCGGTGATACTTAAGCCTCTCCAGCCGATGATAACGTGAGACTGTTCTTTGTCTTTTTCTAGAAATTCGTGTTTGTTTTCGGACAATTTTGGAAGATCAAAAGTTGGTGCCGCTTTAGAGCTTTTCGTCATGCGCTTTTCAAGCTGCTCGATTTTATTTAACCATTCTTTTTTATTAAAATCGCCAACGACTGCAACCGTTAGGTTAGCTGGGTTCAAAATTTGATCTTTTAATTGAACGATTTCTTTTCGCCCGATGTTTTCTAGTGTTTGTAATGTGCCGGCACCGTCAAAAGCCAGCGGATGACTTTCGCCATACATCGCCTTCATAAACTGACGTACGCAAAGACTTGAGGGATGATCTTCTTTCGACTTAATCTGCTGAGCCATCAAAGTTTTCTCGCGGTCAATAATTTCTGTCGTAAACGGAGACTCAGTCATTGTGCTTAACGTTAGATCTAAAGCTTTGTCTTCGAACGCCGTCATGTAATCAACAGAAAAACCAAACGTGTTCTTTCCCGTGAAAGGCGATAATCCCATCGCAAGTTCTTCAACTGATTTTAACAGTTGCTCTTCATTTTGTGTGTTAGTTCCGCTCATCCAGCTACGAGTTGCTAAATCCGAAAGCCCCATTGTTTGCGGCGTTTCTAAGCGGGCTCCGCCGCGAAAGACAAATTTTGAGGAGACCGTCGGAATATCGTCCATTTTCTTAAATAAGATTCTAATGCCTGACTTCAATTCAATTTTTTCAACGTTGTGATCAACGCTGTTCTTCTTCTCGGTCATGGTTAGCTTAGGAATATATACTTTTTTTGTTTTTGTCTTCGGTGACTTTTTTGTCGAAATCGTTTTTTTCCAAAGAGCCGGAAGGGTCTGTAATTTCTTCTCCGAAGATGCTTTATCAGCCGACCCTAAAAAAGAGGCGCTTAATTGATCTAACTTAAAGTATTTCTTGGCCGCTTTTTGCACATCTTCTGGCGTAATTTTATTAACGGCCGCTAAATATTTTTTATGCGCATTCGAGTCTGCAAGATAGAATTCTTGGCCGCCCGCTTTGCTGGCTAAACCATCTACGGTCTCAATAGAATAGAATTGCTCCGACGAGATCGCAATACGTGCACGTTTAATTTCGTCCCACGAAGGCGGGTTGTTTTGAATGAAGTCGAGTTGCTTCAGAATTTCTTCGGTAATTGTTTCAAACTTATCTTCTTGGTAATGAGCTGAGATTGCAAATATGCCCTGATCTTGCGGATTATAATTAAATGCAGAAACCGAGTTAACAATCGGATTTTCAAGACGAAGTTTTTTAACCAACGCCGAGCTATCGCCCTGACCCAAAGTCATCGCTAAGATATCTAATGCTGGCACATCTTTACTTTTTACGTTCGGCGCCTTAAAGGTCAAGTGTAGATGCTGATCTTGTATCTTATATTTTTCGGCCTTAAATTGAAATTTTTTCTGTTTTGGTTCCTGCGCGCGTTTAACTTTGCGTAGCTTGTACGGAACAAATCCGGCAAAATATTTTTCAACTTTTTGTTTCATCTCGGGAATTTCAAAGTCTCCGGAAACAACTAAAAACATGTTGGACGGCACGTAGCGCGATTGATAAAACTGTTTAATTTTCTTAGCCGACCACGAGCGAACGTTCTTTTCATAACCAATCACGGGCAAACCATATGCGTGTTTTTTAAAGGCCGACGAAAACATAACTTGCGAAGATCTGCGGCCCGGAGAATCTTGTCCCATTTTTATTTCTTCACAAACGACTTCACGTTCGCTATCGATTTCGGCTGGAACAAAGGTTGGGTAACCCATCATTTGGCTGACAGTATCTAGCGCAACGTCCGAAAAGCTCTTTGAAATTGTTACGTAAAAAACTGTTTGATCAAACGACGTGTACGCGTTTAACTCTCCGCCCGAAGCCTCTACTAGGTTTGCGATCTCGCCAACTTTGAATTTGTCGGTCCCTTTGAAAACCAAGTGCTCGATGAAGTGACTGATTCCTTCTTCACCTTTTTTCTCGTCAGCGCTGCCGGTTTTAACCCACATCTGCACACTAACCACCGGAGATTTTTTACTTTGGATAAATAAGACTTTCATTTTGTTTTTCAGTTGATATTTAATCTGCTTCATCTATAAGTCCTTTATGTCTGCTTTAGGTGTGTATATCCATATTCCGTATTGTCTTCAGCGCTGCACTTACTGCGATTTCGCAACATACGTGCACACTGAGATTCGCCCACCTCAAGATTACGTCTCCTTAGTTAAAAAAGAAATTTCTGATAAGAAAAATCTATTTGCGCCTCGAGAACTTAAAACCATCTACTTTGGTGGCGGTACGCCTAGCCTTATTGAGGCTGAGCTTATTGTAGATCTGATTTCTGAACTCGCCAAGTTCGGATACACAACTGGACCTCAAACTGAAATTACAATTGAAATTAATCCAGCAACGGTTGACGAACGTAAGCTTGAAATTTATTTGAAGGCTGGTATCAACCGCTTTAGCGTAGGTGCGCAAACTTTTTCGGATCGCTTACTGAAAATGGTTCATCGCGAACACAACGCTGATCAAACCCGCCAGACACTGGCGCTGCTGCGTAAGTACAATTTGAATTTCTCATTTGATGTTCTATTTGCATTGCCGACCCAAACGCTGTCTGAACTTCAGTACGATGTCGACGTAGCGGTCGAGCTTGGCGCAAAACACATATCACCGTATTGCTTGACGGTTCCAGAGGGGCATCCGCTTTCTAAAAATCGGCCGTTAGAAGATGACCAAGTGCGCATGTTTGAAATTATTCACAATGCGTTATTAAAGAATGGCCAGGCCCGTTACGAAATTTCAAATTATGCAAAACCTGGTTTTGAATCTCAACACAACTTACTTTATTGGACCGACGAACAATACTGGGGTCTTGGTTTAAGTGCCCATTCTTATTCGAAGTCTTCTGAGTGGGGTAGCCGTTTTTGGAACCCAAATTCGCTTGAAATTTATGCGCAGCAAATCACGACTGGCAGCTACGATCATTCTTCACAGATAGAGGTGCTTGAAAAGCATCAAGCACTTACGGACTTTTGTCATACATCCCTACGTTTAAGCGCAGGACTATCTGTGGATAAAGTAGTGAATAAGTTCGGAGCTTCTACGGCCGAACAGGTGCGTGATCTGATCGCTCCGCTCATCAAACACGATCTACTATATCTAGTGGGTGACTCGCATTGTCTGACTGAAAAAGGTATTTTAGTTAGCAATCAAGTATTCGAAAAATTCACTTTTCTTAAGTCTGATTTGACTTAACTTTTTAGGGCCTTATTCAAGTCTATTTTTTGGCAAGCGCATTGACATTTATAAAGTAAACCTCAATGTATATATTGAAATATTTGGGAGCAAAAAATGTCAAATTCAGAAGAAAAAAAAGGCCCGAGCACACAAGATGCGCAAGATGGCGTCGCCGCAAATGCTGAACTAATAAAGAACGATCTAGAGCTGGCTCAAGAAGATGCTTTGAAGTGGAAGAATGATTTTCTTTACCTTAAGGCAGAGTTCGAAAATTTTAAGCGTAATTCAATTAAAGAGCGCTCTGAACTTTTAAAATTTGGCGCCGAGCGAATCGCCCGCGATGTTTTAGAAGTGATGGATAATTTCGAACGCGCGTTGGCCGTAAAACTAACGCCAGAAACTATGCAAACATTTAAAGTTGGCGTTGAAATGACCGCTAAAGAGCTAAAAGATGCTTTGGCCAAGCATGGCATTCTTGAAGTGCCTAGCGAAGGTCAGCCCTTCAACCCGGCTCATCACGAAGCTTTAAGCTCAGAACCAACAAACGATGTGCCTAATGGTCACATCGCCCGTGTATTCAAGAAACCTTACAAATTGCACGATAAAATTATTCGTACAGGCCAAGTCGTAGTTGCAACGTCTTCTATTCCGCAGGGAGAAGCTTAGTTGTGGCTAAAAAAGATTTTTATCAACTTTTGGGCGTTGCGCGCTCCGCAACCCAAGATGAAATTAAGAAAGCTTATCGTAAGCTCGCTATGCAATATCATCCTGATAAAAATCCCGGCGATAAAAAGGCCGAAGATAAATTCAAAGAATTCTCAGAGGCTTACGAAACATTAAGCGACGAAAAAAAACGTCAAACTTACGATCAGTTTGGTCACGCTGGTGCGGGCGGAAACCCGTTCGGCGGCGGCTTTGGCGGTCAGCAGCGCGGAGCCGGCAACGCCGACCCTTTTCAAGATATCTTCGGCGATGTGTTCGGGGATATTTTCGGTGGTGGCCAGGGCGGTCGAGGTGGTGGCGCCTACAACAGTGGCCGTCAGCGTGGCGGGCCGCGCGCGCCCGTTCGCGGATCTGATTTGCGCTACACACTTTCAGTTTCGTTTGAAGAAGCTGCAACCGGCTGTGAAAGAATGGTCAGTTTTATGCGCCAAGTGGGCTCGAAAGAAGAATCTGCAAAGTTGGCCGTAACTGTTCCCGCCGGAGTTAAAGAAGGTCAGCGCCTTAAATTAGCTGGCGAAGGTGATAAGCCAGCTTCGGGAACCGCTGGTGATCTTTACGTTATTATTGATTTACAAGAACACGCTTTATTTAAGCGCGAAGAATTCGACGTTATTTTAGATCTACCTGTTTCGTACACCGATGCTATTTTAGGTGCGACCTCAGAAATTCCGACCTTGTTTGGTAAGGCAGAAATTAAAATTCCGGCTGGAACCCACTCGGGACAAGCTTTTCGTCTAAAGGGCAAAGGGTTTCCTAAATTAGGGTCCGTAGGCGCGGGCGACATGCTTGTTCGAGTTTTAGTCGACACACCTAATAAAGTTAATTCGCGACAGAAAGAAATTCTAGAAGAGTTGCACCGTTTTAACGAGGCGACTCCCCTGGTGAAAAGTTATCAAGAGAAATTACAAACTGTTTTAAGAGGTCGGAAATGATTCGAGTTTTATTGTTGAGTTCATTTTTATTTATCTTTAGTTGCAGCAGTAAACCAATTCAAATTCAAACTAACCGTCGCCCCCCTCAACCATCGCCCCGCGCGCAGCTTAGCAACAGCTATCATCAAGCTCAACAATCACGCGCAACTGAAACGATCGTTGCCGACCCAGGATTGGTTGGCACAACGCAAAGCTCGCAAGTTGCGGCTGTCGCAAGTCCCGCTTACGCTTCGGCTCAGGCTACTGGCTTTGATTACTTAGTCGCTCTAAGAGCTCCGGGCTTGGCCAAGAAAAATGCCGCTGATATTATTGATAATCGAATGTCACAGGATCAGCTCGAGTCTGCGGCCACAAACGATCAATTAATTACTTACCGTCCGCAAATTTTGTTCAGCCTTGGGTATCGCGCGCAAAAAGAAAGAAAGACAAGTGATGCGATCGATTATTTTAATTCGCTCGCGACTCAGTTTCCACAAAGTGCCCTGGTCGCGCCCTCTCAACAATTAGTTAATATTCTTCAAGCTTCAGAATCAACCGATTCAAAAGTAATCGGCGCGATACTTCCTTTAACCGGAAAAAACGCTAACGTCGGACAGCACGCACTAAATGCAATTAGAATGGGTCTCGGCCTAAACAAATCAGATGCCCGTTTTCGTTTAGCTATTTACGACACCCAAAGCCTCGCTGAGTCAGCTAACGTCGGCGTCGACAAACTCATTCGCGATGATAAGGTTGTGGCCATTGTCGGCGGGCTTTCTTCTAAAGAAGCAACCGTAATTGCCCAGCGCGCAGATTTTCTAAATATTCCGTTTATTGCTTTGTCGCAAAAATCGGGCTTAACAGGCATGGGCGAGTCGATTTTTAGAAATTCGCTTACTCCCGAAATGCAAGTTGATCAATTAGTTAAGTATGCTTACGAGAAGCTTGGGGCGCGCCGCTACGCCATTCTTTACCCAAATGATACTTATGGCGTTGAGTTCTCAAACATTTTTTGGGATCACGTGCTGGCTCGTAATGGTCAGGTTGTTGCCGCGCAAACTTACGACCCCAAAGAAAATGATTTCACGAATGTCATTCAAAAATTAGTTGGCACGTATTACCCCGAAGCTCGTCCCGAAGAATATCGTGATCGCTTAAAAGAGCTTCGGTTGGTTAAAAAAGAACGTGAAGAAAAAAATAAAAATAAAAACAAGTCACGTGCACATGAAGTTGAAGAAAATGTTTTACCTCCGATTGTTGATTTCGATGTTTTGTTTTTACCCGACACCGGAAAATCTTTGGGCCAAGTAATGGCTTTTATGAAGGTGAATGATGTACCTAAATTAACCTACCTAGGCACAAATATTTGGAATACACCCGACATCGTTAAAAGGACGGGCTTACAAGCCGATGGTATTTTTTTCGTAGACGCGGTCGACTTGAATGATACAAAAATGCGCGAAACTGAATTTTTTAAAGACTACATCATGCAGTATAGCGAAGAGCCGACTCTTATAGAGATGCAGGCCTTCGAATCGGCTAAGATCGTGCGCGATATCGTCTCGGCAGGCGCTACCAGTAGGGATTTGCTGGCTTCTAGGCTGCGAAGCATGGGTCGAACCCAGGGCGTCACCGGAGAGCTTAGAATGTCAAATTTACGCGAATTAGAACGCCCCGTTCATGTTTTATCTTTAGATAAAGGAATTATAAAAAAAGTTGAGTAGTTTTTAACCGACTTTTTCGTGAGGCACGTCTTAAGACCCAAGAAAGGCTAGCATTAAGCTAGGCTGGGCCGCATAGGTTGGGCCGCAAAGGCCTGAACTAAGGTCTGTAACAGGAGGTTGCCGTGGATCTAATTAAAGCCTGCAAAGAAAAGTTGCTTAGAATAAAAACTGATTTGTTGAATCGCGCCAAACAAGCGACCGATCATTTCAACCAAATCGATAAAGCCGGCGGAGATGAAATTGATCAATCTGCAGCACATCAAGAAGAACATACTTTTTTAGTCAACCAGACAAGAATCAAAAATCAACTGTTAGAAGTTGAATACGCGCTGGGCCGCATAGAACAAGGACACTACGGGTTGTGCGAAGAGACTGGCGAGAAAATTGAGACGGACAGATTACTTGCTCTTCCTTGGACACGTTTGAGCATTGAAGGAGCGGAAATCCGTGAAAATGCTCAGAAAAAATACTCTATGACAAATCATGTTCGATGATTCGTCACGCAAAGGTTTTAACTATTTTGGTGACATAAATCTGAGCTCGGCTAATTATCCCTGAAACTTTTGGAAAATTTTTATCTAGGGGGGAATTAGATGAAGAGCGCCGAAGTACTTAGCTCAGATTTAGATTTGGTTCGGAAATCTCTTTTGGTACAAAAAAGTGAAATCCTGAATAAACATTTAGAATTTAAAAATTTACAGGTCTCATCTTCGAAGGCCGCAGATGAGGCAGATGCTGTTGTTCAAGATCTGCAAGATAATTTAAATATTCAATTACATGAGCGTGATCAGTTATCACTTCTATTAATCGATAAGGCCTTATCAAAGTTCACAGCTGGGACCTATGGCCAGTGTGAATGCTGCGACGAATTGATCGATGTACGTCGCTTAAAGGCTCGCCCACTGGCGACTCTTTGTATTTCATGCATGGAAGATCAAGAAGCTCCCGGTAAACATCTTTTCCAATAAGACTTTAGACTCATTGGAAGAGTGTTACTGACACGGATGTCAGTCTTGATTTTCACTTCTTAACAAAACCAGACTTAAAATAACTCAAGCGTTGCAGAGAACACTCCGAATAATTCCACAAGGAAACAGGAGCAACTCATGACATTTGATAATCAGGCAGTAGAAATTCCTCAAACATTACCCATGTTACCAGTACGCGATATCGTCGTATTTCCATACATGATCATTCCATTATTCGTGGGAAGAGAAAGTTCAATCCGTTCGGTTGAAGAAGCGCTGGCAAAAAATCGCCTGATCTTCTTAGCTTCACAAAAAGATATCGCTGAAGAAAATCCATCTGCAGACAGCATCTACGAAATCGGAACCATCGCAAAAATTATGCGTATGAGAAAACTTTCTGATGGACGTGTTAAAATTTTAATTCAGGGTGAGGCTAAAGGCCGCATCAAATCATTTACTAAAACATCTGGCAGCTTTGAAGTTGCGGTAGAAAAAGTAGAAGACATCTTGCCCGCGGCCAACTTGCCTGAAGTTGAAGCCTTGGTTCGTACAGCCAAAGAGTGCATCGAAAAAACGATCGCTTTAGGCAAAGCACTTTCTCCTGATATACTATTAGTATTAGACGACGTGACAGACGCCGGTCGAATTGCCGATTTAATCGCAAGCAACATGGGTTTAAAAGTTCAAGACGCTCAGCGCGTTTTAGAAACGGTCGATGCCAAAGAAAGACTTTTAATCGTTTGCCAACTTTTGCAATCTGAACTTGAAATATTGCAAGCTCAAGCAAAAATTCGCGGAAATAGCCGCGGCGAAGAACAAAAGAATTCACGTGAGAATTTTTTACGTGAACAAATGAAAGCTATAAAAAGTGAACTTGGCGATGGCCAAGATTCAAAATCTGAAGAGATGGATGAACTTAAGAATAAAGTTATTAATGCAGGAATGCCTGCACCTATCGAAACAGAGTCATTAAAACAGTTAGCCCGTTTAGAAAGAATGCACCCCGACGCTTCAGAAGCGACGATGGTTCGTACTTACCTAGACTGGATGGTTGACCTTCCATGGAGCAAGCAGTCTGAAGATATTATCGACATTAAGCAGGCCAAACAAATTCTTGATGATGATCACTATGATCTTCAAAAAGCAAAAGACCGTGTTTTAGAATTTTTAGCGGTCAGAAAACTTAAAGCGACAATGAAGGGCCCTATTCTTTGCTTCAGTGGTCCTCCGGGGGTAGGCAAAACTTCTTTGGGCAGATCAATTGCGAAAGCAATGGGTCGCGAATATTTCCGTATCGCTCTTGGCGGCGTAAAAGATGAAGCCGAAATTCGCGGACACAGAAGAACTTATGTTGGAGCTATGCCGGGTAAAATTATTCAAGCATTACGCCAAGCTAAAACTAGAAATCCAGTTATCGTTTTAGATGAGATCGATAAAATGGCTTCTGACTTTAAAGGTGATCCGTCATCAGCAATGCTTGAGGTATTAGATCCAGAACAAAATGCAACTTTCCGTGATAACTACTTAAACGTTGATTTCGATTTATCGAACGTGTTGTTCATTGCAACAGCCAACGTAGTAGAAAATATCCCGGCCGCATTACGTGACCGTATGGAAATGATCAGCATTCCTGGTTACACTGAAAATGATAAATTATTAATTACTAAAAAGCATTTGATCGACCGTCAGGTTGAAGCAAATGGAATCACTTCTGCAAACATCAAGTTTACAGATGAAGGTATCAAGTTCTTAATCGCGGGCTACACTCGTGAAGCGGGTCTTCGTAACCTTGAGCGTGAAGTGGGTTCGGTTTGTCGTAAAGTTGCTAAGGCTATTGTTATGGACGGCGCTTCTTTCATCGAAATCAACGCGACAACTGTACCAGAACTTTTAGGCCCTCCACGTTTTATGCGTGAAGATAAAATGCTTGAATCAAACATTGGTGTTGTTCAAGGTTTAGCTTGGACTCAAGCTGGCGGCGAAGTTCTATTAATTGAAGCATTAAAAATGAAGGGCAAAGGCAGCATGATGTTAACGGGCCAATTAGGCGACGTTATGAAAGAATCTGCTCACGCCGCAATGTCTTACGCTAAAGCCCATATGGAAGAATTAAGTATTCCGTCTGAGTTTTTCGATAAATTTGATGTTCACGTTCATTTACCAGCCGGCGCCATTCCTAAAGATGGCCCTTCTGCGGGCATCACTCTAACGACAGCATTAGTCAGCTTGATGACTGATACTCCAGTAAGAAACGATATCGCGATGACGGGCGAAGTGACATTACAGGGTCGTGTGCTACCCGTTGGTGGAATTCGTGAAAAATGTTTAGCGGCTTTAAACTTAGGGATTACAAACATCATTATCCCTTACGCAAACGCTAAAGATTTAGAAGATATCCCTGCAGTATTTAAAGAAAAAATTAATTTCATCTTGGCTGAAAACTTAGATGAAGTATTTGCGGTTGCTTTTGAAAAGTCAGAAAAATTTAAAAAATCTGGCGCCAACAAAAACCCAGCGAAGAAGCAAAAACCTTCTGCCGCTGCAGCTTAACAACTACAGACTGCGCCCCCCTCCCTAACAGCGAGGCGCATAAACTGTTTCCTTACGAACCCAACGATGAACTCGTTGGGTTTTTTATTAACAATTCACCCTTGGCCTGTGTTGGTTGAGTCGAATCTGATTGCGCAAATGCAGAGCCGAGCTGTTTCATTGTGAGATTTAAATATGTCTTCACGTTCGACTCAAGACTGTCTCATCTTCAACCGATTAGCGTGTTGAGGTAAGTATGAAATCTCTGGTATTTTTAATAGCATCATTAGTATTTACATCAGTCTTCGCTGCTAATTACGATTATAAAAACTATTGGGTGCGTGAAGATCTAAAAAATTCAGATGTAACGCTTTCGGTCTATACCAAAAACAGTCCTTTAAATACTTTAAAAAATATTGCGACCATAAGCGTATCTAGCGAAAACAAAGCAAGCTTCGAACAGGTTTCTAAGTTTTTCAAAAATTCGGTTGGTACAAAAAATTGGAGCGCGCAAACGGCCGACGGCCTAGAAATTTTAGAATCTTACGAGCCGCGCAGTACCGCTGTATTTCGTTTAGCTTATAATAAAAAAAATAATCAGTTTTCTTTCGCCGCGGTTAAACTTCGCTTTCTGCTGCCAAGTTATTTGGAAATTCATCAACTTCAAGTTGAAAAACTTACGGGATCAGCTTCTAAAAAAACGGCGCAAATGATCTACGAAATTTTTATTCCCAAAGTTTTTGCGAACACGAGCACAACCTTAGTCAATTTTGGCAATGGGTTACTGGGCTCGATCGATGGCGCATCTAATAGTGTAAATAACGTTGCGGACAGCATCGGGGCGGGCGCCCAAAGCATCGACAATCTTTCCAATAAGTTCGATTCAGGCAGCACAAAAATATCTAACTCGATTGATAAATTATCCAGCACAAAAAACGTTGCCAAATTAGCCGCGGTAGGATCGTTAACGGCGGCTGTCGTTGGCGGATTAACCGTATTCGCTGCGCAAGGATCTTGGGAATTAGCGAAGCGTGCATATTATGAAGCTAAAGGCGAATATAGCCCGGCCGAAGCAGAGGCTCGAATTAAAAACTTTGAACTGTCTTTAAAATCTTTTCAGGAAAACTCGCCGATCTTAGTTGGTCTTGATTCTAAACTAACTATTTTAGCAAATTCGGTTTCTCAGTTAGGAAATTTACCCGGCGAGACAACTTTAGCACAAATCGAAGCCGATATTGCACGCGTGAAGCGCGCCCAAACCGAGGCCGTCGCTAATGCCGAAGCCTGCGATGACTGCCAAAATAAACGTGTACTTGAAGTTAAACAGCTTGAACAAATGAAAGAAATTATTCAAAAAGCCGGTGGCACAACCGTAGACGAAGCCAAGAAAATTTCGTGCGAAACGATGGATTCTGTTTACTCGTCTTGGGCTATTACCGAAAGACAAATTACTTTAGCCCGCGCTGGTATTATCAACGACGCGCGCGTGTTCATGGGTCTAGTTAATAATATGGCTGCGGTACCGACTTCAGTGCAAGAACAGCGCAAACAGAATAACTCTTGTACTTCCAAAGCTGAAAGCCTTTTGTCTGGCATCTCTCAAGACGACAAAGAGTTTTGTGCAACAAATCCGGGTTCGATGAAGACGACCTGTAAAGATATAATTTCTGCTTCGAAACAAATCGATGCTTGTCAGGTCGCTTCAACGGCAACTGTGTCCGCAACTTTACGTTCAAACCTAAATAGTTCGGCCGCAACTTTGACCGAATCGCTCGCGTATCTCTCAAAAGAACTCTCAGAGCTAGATTGCAACCAGACCGCAAAAGATGGTTCGTGCATTGAGGCCGGACCTTATCAAGCGATGCAAGCGCGTATTCAATCGCGCCTAACTTCGACTTATAAACAGTGTCCGGATCGTCGCTTTGCAAAAAGCATTAAACGTGCTGAGACCAAAGCCGAAACTAAAACAGCTGAAACCATTGCTCGAAAAGAAGCTCCAAAATTTGATAGTCCAAACTTTTTTTCAAGCCTCTGGGCTAAAGCTAAAACGATGTCCGAAGCACAGCGCGCTTCAAGTCAGCTGCAAAACTCTGCGGTTGTAATGAATGGTGACAACTAGTTTCTAAGACGATTATTTTCAGATTCAAGAACCTTAACTAGTGTCTTAATATCTGCAATCTCTTGGCGCAAATCTTGGATTTGGCCTTCTTTTTCTTGCAGGACTTGGGTATAAGCTTTTTTCAAATCAGACAACAAACGATTTGCCGCTGTAATAACAGACTCACCCATATCTTGTGGGGCTGCATTAAAAGACGCCGATTTGGTTTGAACGTCACTCTTTAGGGAGGGGCGATGTTCATCGGCGCTTTTTACGGCACTGTTTTCATTGGCCTGGTCCTCATCATCTAGGATCAGATACTTGCCTTCATCGAAGCGATACTGGATATCCTCGGCCTTAATGCGACGGCGAAGTGTAGAAATACTCACTTGATGCTTCATTGAGTATTCAGCTAGTGGCAGCCAACTTTGGGTTGTTGTCATTCGTATTCACCTCGACTATTCAACCCTAGCACAGGCAAAAGGCTTGTCAAATATGGACTTCAGGGTGTTTAGCTATTGGCCCTTGGTCTTGGTTAGTCGCGCTGAATAAGCTGGATACTCCGCCTATTCAGGCTTATTTTAGGGTTTATCTACTGTTTAATTCGTGCTTAACTAGACTTTGACAATGAATATTCAATCTAAAAAGAAGATAGCCTTAGTTTTAAGTGGTGGCGGAGTCAAAGCCGCTGCCTATCATATTGGCGTCTGCCTAGCCTTAAAAGAAAAAGGTTTTGTGTTTGCTGGCGGCTCTAAGGAATGGGTTCAGCAGAAGTTTTCGCCTGATAAGCCTGATAAAAGTCCAACTATTCGTCTTTATGTTGGTTCGAGCGCGGGCTCGTTTATCGCGTCTATTTTAGCCTCGGGTAGATCATTAGAGTCTTTAGTTACAGCTTTTCAGGTCGGTTTCGGAGATTCACCTTTTTATGATTTACCCAAAGAAGAGCGATTAAAGCCCGTGGGTTATCGCCACATTTTTAATTTAAATTCAAAACGCATGTTAAGTTGGTTGCCTGAAACTCTTTTACAAAAGTCTTTGTTAACTGGCGGGCTGGAAGTTTTATTAAAACGTGGCTTCAAATTAAACGGTCTTTTCAATACGAACGGGATGGAAAGATATTTACGAAAGTATGTATTAGACGAAAATGAGTTTTCTAGACTAGGGGTCGAGCTTTACGTGATTGCTACCCAACTAAACCACTCGCGCAAAACTATTTTTGGTCCGTTTTTAGAAAGTACAAAAAACGATACGACCAAGTTTATCGGTTATTCTAAAATCTCTGAATCGGTTGCAGCGTCTAGTTCGCTGCCTCCGGCATTTGCTCCTTACCCGATTAAAAAACCTGATGGTAAAATTATCTATCACTATGATGGCGAAATTCGTGACACTTTAAGCACCCACGTTGCGGCCGATCATGGTGCTGATTTAATCATCGCTTCTTATTCAATGCAGCCTTACCACTATTCACCCGAAATCGGTTCTTTGCATACTTATGGAATGCCCACGATCATCAACCAGGCTTTGTACCAGGTGCTCGAGCAAAAGGTCGCAAAACACATTTTGTTCCAGCAGCAGAAAAAAGACACTTATTTAGCCGTAAAAAAATCGTGCGAAGAGTTGAACTTACCAAACGATGTAAAAAATAAGATCTTGAAGCAAATGCGTGACGGGCTGGCCTTTAAGCCAGAAGTTGATTACATCTACATCGCGCCACGCGCGCAGAATTATGAAATGTTTTTTGCAGACCATTTTTCTTTGAATCCAAAAATCTTAGAAAAAATTCTACGAATTGGCTTTAAATCTGGGCTACAGGTTCTTCGCGAACACTTATAAAAATGGCAAGTGCCGCATAAAAAAGGGCTCTTTGCAGAGCCCTTTTAGTTTCATTTCTTAATTTTTAAAAACAAAAAACTACATCAGCGCCATTTCAATCGAGTTAAACAGCGGGCCCGAAGCTAAACCCAGAACGATAATTAATAAAGCTGCGATCACAATTGTCGTGGTCGTGCCGAAATGTCTTTCGTCAGACACATCGCAATCACCCTCATGCATATACATCACGACGATTGGGCGCAAATAGTAATAAACACCAATTGCTGAATTCAGAACGCCCCACAAAGCCAGCCACAGTAAGCCTTCGCTGACGGCTGCGCTGAATAAATAAAACTTTCCGAAGAAGCCCAGTAAGGGTGGAATGCCTGCTAATGAAAGCAAGAAGATCGCAAAGCAGAAAGCTAACAACGGTTGATTTTTCGCAAAACCCGCCAAGTCTTCAGTTTGTATCGAATGACCTTCATTTTTTTCAATTAAGCTTACGATTGCGAACGCGCCAAAAGTCATCAGCGAATAGCCTAACAAGTAAAATACTACGCTCGATGCCGCAAATGCCGAATTCTGGCTGATGCCCGCAGTAATTGCGCCTACCAAAATATAGCCTGAATGCGAAATAGATGAATAAGCTAACGTGCGTTTCAAGTTCGTTTGCACCAGTGCGGCCACGTTACCTAAAGTCATCGTGATGACGGCAAACCATTGCAAAACTAAAAATAAATTTTCAGATCCGATTAATGGCTTCGTGGCTAGAACTCTTAAAAATGCTGCGAACGAAACAGTTTTTACCGCGGTCGCCATAAAAGAAGTAACTGGCGTCGGCGCGCCTTGGTAAACATCAGGTGTCCAAGCGTGAAATGGGGCGATTGATACTTTGAAGCAAAAGCCCAAAGTAACAAACGCAATACCAAACATGAAGACTTTGTTCGTCTTAACTAAAATCGAAGCGTTTTCCATTAAATCTAAAATATTAATAGTGCCAGCGCTTCCGAAGATAAATGAAACTCCGTACAAGAAAATCGCCGACGCGAACGAACCAAGCACGAAGTACTTGATCGCAGCTTCTTTAGAGATTTTTTGTTCATGGGACATCGCAATCATTAGATAAAGCGCTAACGACATTAGTTCTAAACCAATAAAAACCGTAATCAAATCAACTGCAGAAACCAAGATCAACATGCCAACGATTGAATTCATTGCTAAGAAAATTAATTCTGAAAATTGACGTCCACGAGTCGCTGGGTTTTCGTACATCAGAACCATTGATCCACCGGCCGCCATTACTGCAATTAGACCCATCCACTGCGTTAATCCGTCGAACACCAACTGACCATTAAAAGCCGTTTTACCAGAACCACCAAATACAATTAGTAATCCGGCCGTTAGAAATAGGCCGATCAAGCCTATTATGATTGTTGCCGTCGGACTTTGTTCGACGTTTCCGCGTAACACTTTAATTGATAGCGGTATTAAGCTAAAAAGAAACAGCGCAATCATCGGAGAAACTAATAAAATATCTGCCAACATTGTATTCATACTATTTCTCCTGGGCCTGAGCGGCATTCGCACTCAACGGAATCGAGTAATCCATTTTATTTTTTACTAGGTAATCAACGCTCGCTTTAGAAAAGTCCATAAAGTGATTTGGGAAAATACCCATCCAGAAAATCATAATGATCAGCGGAACTAACACGACCACTTCGCGAGTCGATAAATCTAAAAGTGGGTGGTGATCAGCCGCGTGCGCATCGTGAACATCATGATTCGCATGAGTGATAACAGCGCCGTGGCCGTGACCATCGCTACTATCATTACCACTACCGCGGACTAGTTCGCCTTTTGGCCCAAAGAATACGCGCTTAACCATCCACAACATATAAGCCGCACCAAGCACCACGCCGGTTACCGAAAATACCGCAACAACGGGTGAATAGACGTACGAACCTAATAAGATTAAAAACTCACCCACAAAGCCATTCGTTAAGGGCACGGCAATTGATGACATCGTTACAATCACAAAAGCAATCGTGAAGTAAGGCATAACACTAGCCAAACCGCCGTACTTAGAAATTTCACGAGAATGCGTTCTTTCGTAGATCATACCAATCAACAAGAAAAGAGCGCCGGTCGAAATACCGTGATTCAGCATTTGGTACAAGGCGCCGTTCACGCCGTATTGATTCATAACGAATAATCCGACTAAAATGTAACCCATGTGTGAAACTGAAGAGTACGCCACAAGTTTTTTAACATCGGGCTGAACCATCGCAACCAGTGCCCCGTAAATAATTCCGATCACACCAAGAGCGATAAAAATCCACGCATAATGTTCAGCCGCTTCAGGAAATAATGGAATCACCCAGCGCAGAAAGCAGTACGTGCCCATTTTCAACATAACACCCGCAAGAACAACCGAGCCTGGGGTCGGCGCCTCAACGTGCGCGTCTGGCAACCATGTATGTAACGGAAACATCGGAACTTTAATCGCAAAAGCAATTGCAAATGCAAAGAACAGCAATGTCTGCGGAGTTAAAAACTCTCCCGCAACGAACGGAATATTTAGCTTATAAAAGTCTAACAAGCTGGCGCTAATAGCTCCGCCCGTTACCTCTGGAGTTAGTCGCATCATAAAAATGATCGCAAGTAACATCAGCATCGAACCCGTCATTGTATAAATAAAGAATTTTAACGTGGCGTAAATACGTCTTGATCCGCCCCAAATGCCCACGATGAAATACATGGGTACAAGTGATAATTCCCAGAACACGTAAAATAAAATCGCATCCATCGACAAGAAAGATCCCAACATCGCCGCCTGTAGAACAAATAACGCCGCGTGAAAGCCTTTAACTTGTTTATCGATTGAATTCCAAGAGCCTAATATAATGATCGGAACTAAAAACGTAGTTAGCATAACTAACATCACCGAAATTCCGTCGATACCTAAAAAATATGAAATTCCGAAACGCTGAATCCAGGCGGTTTGTTCAACCATTTGCAGGGCCGCTGTCGAAGAGTCGAATCTCGATAGCATAACCAGGGATAGCGCAAATTGGATCAGTGAAAAACCCAGCGCCAGGTGGCGCACGGTGTTTTTTTGTGGCCAGACGGCCATCACGATCGCAAAAACTATTGGTAAGAAAATAAGAGCTGATAACATAGATTACCTCATTAATACGAATGAAAGCGCAACGACCACACCAATTCCAATGTACATCGCATACTGTTGCATGTTTCCAGTTTGCAATGATTTTACAAAAGATCCTCCGCCGCGAACGAAGTCAGTTACTTTATAAGTCGCTTTATCAATTATATTTACATCGACGTAGTACCAAAGGCCCTTGCTGCCTTCGATCAGCGGATTAATAATTCCCGCGAAATACAATTCATCGACTAAGTACTTTTTATTCACTAACTGGTAAACGGGTCCGAATGCTTTCGCAACCTTATCTGACGAGCCTTCTTTTTTCGTATACATGATGTAAGCCGCTAAAGCCGAAAGCGCAGCTAAGCCAACCGATACACCCATCAAAGTCCACTCTAGGGCGGCCTCATTGTGGTGCGCGCCCTCAACTGCTGCCGGCAATTTACGAATCACCGGTTCTAACCAGGTTTCCCAGAAATTAGGAATATGTCCTAAATGTTCAGAAATAACGTGCGGAATTCCAACCCATCCGCCAACCACAGAAAGAATCGCTAGCACAATCAAAGGAACCGTCATTAACCATGGACTTTCGTGAGGGTGAACGCTTTTATCAACACGAGATTTGCCCCAGAATGTTAGTGCCATTAACCGTGTCATGTAGAAAGCCGTTAATACCGCGCCAAGTACGCCAGCGACCCACAATAAAATGTGCCCCTGTGATGACGAAAAGGCTTTCCATAAAATTTCATCTTTAGAAAAGAAGCCCGCAAACGGTGGCATTCCGATAATGGCTAACCAGCCCAAGAAAAACGTTGCGTGGGTGATGGGTAAATATTTTCTTAAGCCGCCCATTTTGCGGATGTCTTGCTCTTCGTGCATGGCGTGAATCACCGAACCCGAACCTAAGAACATCAATGCCTTAAAAAATGCGTGAGTCATTAAGTGAAACATTCCCGCGCCGAACGCGCCAACACCAACAGCTAAAAACATATAACCCAACTGCGAAACAGTCGAATAGGCTAAAACTTTTTTAATATCAAATTGAGTTAGGCCAATCGTTGCCGCGGTAACTGCGGTCGCCGCGCCGACGATCGCAATAACCATCATCGTATTTGGGGCTACAATAAACAAACCATTCAAACGAACGATCATGTAGATACCCGCGGTAACCATTGTAGCAGCATGTATTAGAGCAGAAACCGGCGTCGGGCCGGCCATCGCATCTGGTAGCCAGACGTATAACGGAATCTGTGCAGACTTCCCGGTCGCGCCGATAAACATCATCAGTGTTCCTAGCGTCACGGCACCTAACCAGCTAGATTCAACCACCGTTGGCGCTAGCATATTAAGTTCATGCATATTCAACGTTCCGAAAGTCATAAACAAAATAAACATCCCGATAATAAAGGCGGCATCACCAATACGATTTGTAATAAACGCCTTCATGCCCGCTGCAGCTTTGGCAGAATCGTTAAACCAAAAACCAATCAGCAAGTATGAGCAAAGACCAACGCCCTCCCAGCCTACGAACATCGTTAACAATGAATCACCTAGCACCAAAATTAACATGTTAAAGATAAAAAGATTTAGGTATGCAAAGTATTTCGTAACACCCTTATCGTGGTGCATATAACCAATTGAAAACAAGTGAATCAAAGATCCTACGCCCGTGATGATTAAAATCATGATCGAACTTATTTGATCAACTACGAAGCCTGCATTGATTTTAAATTTATCTACTGCGATCCACTCAAAAAAGTTCGCCGTGATTCGACGAGCTTCTGGCGGCATGCCGACTAAATCTAAAAACAATAAAACCGAACAAACAAACGAGATAAAGACCGCAATAGTCGCGATCGATCCAGCCAGTACATAGTTTGTACTGCGAAATCGAACGCCGTTCAGAATAAAGCCTAGAAGGGGTGTTAATATTAATATAGCTATTAGTGCTTGCTGATTCATGGCTATCCCTTCAAGTGCTCGAAGAAACGAATGTTAACTTCTTTGAAACGTTTAAAAATAGAAACGGCCAACGCCAATCCAACCGCGGCTTCGGCCGCTGCAATTGTCATAACGAAGAAAACCATAATTTGGCCTTCAACTTTTCCAGAGTAATGCGAAAAGGTGACGAAGCTGATATTCACTGCGTTTAGCATGAGCTCGATAGACATTAATAGAACGATCAAATTTCTTCTTAATAATACGCCGGCCATGCCGATCGAAAAAAGAATCGCCGATAGAACTAAATAGTGTTCGGCACCAATTGTTGTGATGATATTAGTCTCTGGCATGTGTACCCCCCTTGCTGCGTGATAAAGCCACCGTGCCAACCGCAATTACTAAAAGTAAAACGCCTAGGGCTTCAAATCCGAAAATATTTTTTAAGAATAGGGCTTCTGACAAGCTTCTGGTTGTATCAACAACGCCGCCAGAAGCAGATGCCGCAATTAGTTCTTCGCTTGAGCGACCGGCAATCGTTAAGCCAATTGTCACGGCTCCTACGATTAATCCTGATAAGATACCAACCGAAGCAATTTTTAACGCTCCCGTTGCTCGGCCGCGCGTGAAAGCTTGCAGCTCGTGTTTTAAGTCGAAGAGCATGAGCACCATGACGAACAAAACCATCACGGCCCCAGCGTAAACGATAACTTGTACGCCGGCTAAAAAGTAAGCCTGTAACGTTACAAAAATCGCGGCCACGCTAATCATCGTCATGGCAAGACTTAGCGCCGAGTAAATCGGGTTCGCCATCAACACAACTGATAGGCCGCTGATCACGGTGATTAAAGCTAAAAACCAAAAAAGAAACGCGTCTGCCGTCATTTTTTCTCCTAACCGATCACAAAATAAGTTGTTGCGAAAATAATAACCGCGGTTGCGATCGTATTTCCTAGGGCCCACGGAAGCATTGTCTTCCAACCTAAATCCATCAGCTGATCGTATCTGAAGCGCGGAAGCGTCCAGCGAACCTGAATAAAGATCCAAAGAAAGATCGCTAATTTAATACTGAATGAAACAAAGTGCAAAAGAACGCTAAGAACGTTAGCCAACTGCTCGCTGCCGACTAAGCCGTAACACCAATTGTAAACCTCTTGTGGGGTTAAATTCCAGATGCTGTATCCGCCAAAAAAGAAGGTGGCCATCAAGCCTGATGCAATCATCATGTGCGCGTACTCGCCGATGAAAAACATGAGCATTTTAAAGCCGCCGTATTCGGTGTGAAAGCCGGCGACCAGTTCGGCCTCGCCCTCTGCTAAGTCGAACGGTAAACGATTCGATTCGGCAAAAGTGGCGGCAAAAAATAGAATCATACCCAGTGGCTGATAAAAAATTCCCCAGTTTGGCAACCACGAAGCCGCAAGTGTATAACCGAAGGCCTTAAAGCTTAGCCCCCCGTGCTGGGCTTGAATCATTTCTGTTAAATTGAATGTGCCGTACAGTAAAATAATACCGACAATTGAAAGGCCCAGCGCTAGTTCGTAAGATATAATCTGCGCAGAAGCCCGAAGAGCTCCCATTAAAGAAAACTTACTGCCTGATCCCCAGCCCGCCATCAAGATTGTGTAGGCGGCCAAAGATGAAACGCCTAAAATAAAAACGATACCAACGTTTATGTCGTAACCCTGAATTAAGAAAACATGCTCAGGAGTTTTTAACGGAACCGATAGCGGAATTGCCATGAAAGCTACCGCGCCCGGAATCAAAGCGAACACCGGAGCCGCGTAGAACATAAAGCGATTTCCCTTATCGGGAGCGAAATCTTCTTTGGTTAAAAATTTGACCGCATCGGCAAGCAGCTGAACCAAGCCTAGCGGGCCTACGCGATTTGGACCAAAACGATTTTGAATAAATCCCGAACCGCGACGCTCGAGCCAAACTAAAATTGGTACCGCTTGTACCATTAGTAAAAAGATAATCAAGAGCTTAACGGCATTGATTACAATTTCGAAACCTGTAATTCCCATTGATGTCATGATTTAGTCCCATTCCAATGCTTTAGATTTAATTTCCCACCAAAGACCGAAGATAAATACTAATAGAAAAACCATCATCGATCCGAATACCGTCAAGCCCGCGCCGGTATTTAAAAAGTGGCGAAAGTTAACAGCCCATGGGTACATAAAAATAATTTCAATATCGAACAGAATAAAAAGAATTGCGGTTAAGTAGAACTTAACTGAAATTTTTGTATCTTTCTTTTCTTCTGCCGGAAGGCCGCATTCGTAAATATCGAATTTGGCTTGGCTGGTTTTTTTTGCTCTACCGCCGGTCCAGCGAGCTAAATAAATTAGTGCCGTTCCAAACGCAGCGATAAATAATGTGATGAAAATGACTCCGCCTATTGGCATGTAAGCTCCTCAATGGTGTAAATGACTTTTTCATTATGTTTTCAATAGCTTAGTTATACAAAGCCCTTTAATAAAAACCAATTAAAAATCGTCTAAGAATTGCAGAAGGTTCGAAGCCGAAATTATTCGAAATGAGGTGACCTTACGCTTAGATTAAAGCAGTATCTGGACCTTCACTATGAAATGGCAACCAACGCAAACACGGCTTGAAGATTTTTTGATTCGCGGCTTTCAAAAAGATCGCTCGCTTTTCAATATCGTTGGCGCATCTTCAATTGCTGCCAGCTCTTTTCTTTTGTCTCAGTCTTTATCTAAAGAAATTAATAACTTACCCCGACTCGTCGTGGTGTCTAGTTTAGACCAGGCTTTGGTTTTTGAACAGTACTTGAGCTTTTTTACTGATCGTTTTCAGTGTCATGTTTTGCGGCAATACGATGTTTCACCTTATTCGGGCTTAACTCCATCGCCACTTGTTCGGTTTTCTAGATCACGTTTTTTATACCGGGCTGCGCACGCACAAAAAAGCGACATTTTTATTGCGCCGGTTTCTGCGCTGATGCAACTGTCGGTTCCTTTCTTTCCGTTTTCGAAACGAAGCTGCATTTTAAAATCAGGCGATGAGCTGCCAACAAATTTGGCCGAATATTTCAATTCGCTCGGATATCAATCAACTCCCTTAGTTGAAGATATCGGCCAGTTTAGTTTGCGCGGCGGGATCGTCGATGTTTTTTCACCGGCCGAAACTCATCCGGTTCGTTTAGAGCTTTTCGGTGATCAGATCGAATCGATGCGAAACTTTTCTTTGGTCGACCAACGCAGTTTGGTTGAAGTCGCTTCGCTTAAGATTGTGCCGGCCTACGAAGTTGAGTTTTCCGATGAAAACGTTGAAGACATAATTAAAAGTTTTCGCGAAAGTTTAAAGCAGCGCACAGTTCCGCATAGCGAGATAGATGAAGTCGTACGAAGTATTTCGTTAAAAAATTATTTTCCCGGTAGCGAGTATTTATTAACCAACACTTATGAAAAACTAGAGTCGGCTTTAGATCACTTTAGCTCGGGACTAAATATTTTTATGCTAGATCCATCAGATGTTTCGCGCGCTGCTGATGAATACCATCAAGAACTTAGCGCAGACTACCGCGCAGAAACCCATCATGTATTTCATCCTGATCTAAAAAAAGCTTTTACGCGCTATGAAGATATTAAGTGGCCCGAAGATTCGCGCATTTTTCAATTCTCAAGACTAGCTTATCTAGAAGATACTAAAGCCAATGAAGTGCGTATCAAGTATGATTCATTACCACTAACTGAATTTTCACAACTGGCTCAGAATTTAACGCCCGCTTCAGATGCGTGGGTTGAGGCGGCACAGCCGCGTCTAAAAAAATGGCTCGAGAGCGAATATAAAATTTTTGTTTCAGCCAAGAATCAAACTCAGATCGATCGATTGAAAATGCTTCTGCAGAAAATGAATATTTCATTTAGCATCGCCGCGGGTGATGAGTATCTTTGGGACTCTTGGTTTGAAAATAAAAACGAAGTGACGATTGTTCCGCGAATTCTTTCTGAAACCGTTATGCTGAATGAAGAAAAGATTATTTTCTTACGCACCGACGACTTCTTCGGTCGTAAGCAGCGGGCCAATACCCAAAACGCTTACGAACAATTTTCAACGAAAGCCAAAAGCTTGGCCTTTGGTGACTTAAAGCCAACCGATCTGGTCGTACACGTTAAGCACGGCATCGGAGTTTATGAGGGTCTAAAAATTATGAATATCGGCGGAATAGAATCCGAATATATTCAGATCGCGTATAAAGACAAAGATAAGTTATACCTTCCGGTGTACCGCGTGGGGCAATTACAGAAGTTTTCGGGTGCTGGGCAAACTTCACTACTAGACAAGCTCGGCGGCACGGGTTGGGAAAAAACAAAAATCAAAGTGAAGTCGCATTTGCGCGATATCGCTTCCGAATTATTACAACTTTACGCCAAGCGAAATGAAATCACACGCGACCCACTTAATTTCGACGAGCTCGCCTACCACCAGTTTGAAAACGGTTTTCCGTTTGACGAAACCGATGATCAGCTAAAGGCCATCAACGATATCCAGAAAGATTTCCACAACGAACGTCCGATGGACCGCTTAGTCTGCGGCGATGTGGGTTTTGGTAAAACCGAAGTTTCAATGCGCGCGGCTTTTCAAGTTGTGCAGAACAAAAAGCAAGTTGCGGTTTTGGCTCCAACAACAGTTTTGACTTTTCAACATTTAGAAACATTTAAGCGTCGCTTTGACGGATGGAATTTACAGATTCGCTCGCTGAATCGCTTTGTGTCGCCCGCCGACCAGAAGAAAACGTTAGCTGAATTAAAAGATGGAAAAGTTGATATTTTAATCGGCACTCACCGTCTGTTAAGTAAAGATGTCGTATTCAAAGACTTGGGTTTATTAATTATCGACGAAGAACAAAAATTCGGAGTCACCCATAAAGAAAAGATTAAAAAATTTAAAACCGAGATCGACACCCTAACTTTATCGGCCACCCCAATTCCGCGTACGCTAAACATGAGCTTTACCGGCATGCGTGATTTATCAATTATCAACACGGCCCCTGTCGACCGATTGCCGACGCGTACCTTTATTTCGAAATTTGACTCAGAATTAATTCGTAAGGGCATCGAATCCGAAATCGCGCGCGGAGGCCAAGTTTATTTTATTCATAACCGAGTGCAAAGCATCTACGGTATCTCTGACGAGCTAAGACAGATTGTGCCAAATGCTCGAATGAAAGTTGCCCACGGGCAGATGGATGAAGAGCAGCTCGAGCAAGCAATGCTTGCGTTCTTCAATCACGAAATTGACGTATTAATTTGTACTTCAATCGTCGAATCCGGAATGGATGTACCACGAGCTAATACGATGTTTATCGATCAAGCGCATATGTTTGGTCTTTCGCAGCTATACCAGTTGCGAGGGCGCGTCGGGCGCAGCAAGGCTCGCGCATTTTGTTATTTATTATTACCTAAAGACAAGCGTATAGAAAAAGATGCGCAAGAGCGCCTGAAGATTATTCAAGACAACTCGGCCCTGGGTTCGGGTATTCGAATCGCGCAGTACGACTTAGAGCTGCGCGGCGCAGGCAATATCTTGGGCGACAATCAATCAGGTCACGTCAACTCAGTCGGTTACGAACTTTACATGGATCTTTTGAATGAGGCCTTGGCAGAAGCTAAGGGCGAGCCTCTCACTGACCGTGAGTTAGACCCAGAAATTAATTTACGCGTGCCCGCACTTATACCTGACTCGTATATCGCCGATATTCGTATTCGTTTAAGTTACTATAAAGCTTTAGCCGACATCACTTCACAAGAAGATTTAGACCGAATCGAAGATGAGCTAAAAGATCAATTCGGAGACATCCCTGAGCCCGTCATTAACTTAATGGGTCTGATGCTGATTCGAAAACAGTGTAAAGATTTAGGGGTGCGCGACATCAGCGCGGGCTTAAAAAATATTTCTTTAATTTTTACCGAGCGTACGAAATTAAAGCCAGAAACCGCTATTCAGTTAGCTATGCGCGAGAATAAAAAATATTCAATTACGCCAGATCAGCGTTTAAATATTCGGTTGAACAATATTACGTGGTCAAGCGTATACGAAGAACTTAATTACTTACTTACATTGATTTGAGCTGTCCGAATCAGCCCCGTTGTGAGTTTTAGCTATACGTCATATTTCCCTATACAGAAGTGCATCGCCGCCGAACTAAAACCTATTTGATTCCAGTTCATTTTATGGCCTTTTTAAAGGGCCCTTCGCTTGCACTATAAACAGTATCTGAACTAACAGAACTTTAATTAATTTTAACAAGGAGACCTTATGTTTACCACTGATTCAAAAAAAGATTCTAGCGCACCAGAAAACCGCGAAAAAAGCTTAGAGCATGTCGACAGCATGTTGAAAGTTATCAAAGCCGGGATGTTAACAACGAAGAACGCTGAAAAAGAACTTTGTAGTCGTCCAATGATGTTGCAGCAGTTTGATCTAGGTGCTGGTGATTTGTGGTTCTTCACCGGAAAACAGACCGGAAAAGTTTTTGATATCGAAAAAGACGCTCGCGTAAACGTTGCCTTCGCATCGCCGGGATCAAGTTCATTTGTTAGCGTTAACGGTTCTGCTGAAGTGTTACAAGATAAGGCGAAAGCTAAAGAACTTTGGACGCCTGCTTTAAAGGCCTGGTTTCCGGAAGGTTTAGAAGACCCGAATTTAGTATTGCTAAAAGTTTCGATCAGCTCTGTTGAATATTGGGATTCTTCTTCTACATTCGTGCAAATTGTTGGGTTTGCGAAATCGGTTTTAACCGGAGAAACCTACAAGGCCGGTCCAAATGAACATGGCCGCGTAAATCTAACTGTGTAGTTTAAAATTCTATTTTTAAGCCGATACCCATTTGGCCATCAGAGCGTGTATTAATAGATGAGTCCGTCGTAGCTACGACGGACGGATCTGCCGCATCCTGTGAGGCCAAGTGGCTGATGTAGAAAACATCAATAAAAGTATTTTGCAATCCTGTCGAGCGCAGACCATCAATCTGGGTAGATGGATCGATCGATTTTTCTATCCAATTTAATTGAAATAATAGCCCTAATCGATAGTTGAGGGCGTAGCCCGAAGACTTCGATTCGTACAACTCACCTTTCTGTTCGCGAATTGTCATATTGTAAATTCCACCCTGCGCGTAGGGAACAACCCAAGGCTCTTCAAAAATAGCGTCCATTGCATAGCTCACTGAGAAAACTGTGCGATCTACCAAAAGCCGACCTTGGCTCGCGGCGATGTCGCCGCTAACGGCCGAGCTTCCTTGAGAGAATCCACCCAAAACTGCAATCGAACCAAATTGAAAGTTGTGCTTGTAGCCAGCTTCAACTCCCACCATATCTATAGGGCTCGAACCAATAATATCTTCAACATAGCCGTTGTTTGTAAATTGCGATCCGTAGTCGACCGGATAATATTTTTCGTAGTTAATCGAAAATAGACCGCCGTGAACTCGTCGGCGTTCTTTATAGGGGCCACTTAAATCAATTGGGCGCTCAACTATAACTTGTCCGCTTTCGGGAGTTTCTTCACCAAAGGTTTGTGAAAAAATATCCGCGTGTGCAGAGAAAGAAAATAAAACCATTACGCTGGTCACAGCTCTGGAAATTTCACCGGTTAAGTTCATACCTACATAGTACGGGTATTTACCAAAAAGAGGCATGGCACGAAGGTCTGGTTTTAAGCGGTAGCTTAAAAATAAAAAAGGCCCTCAATGGGCCCTTTTAAAAGAAATTTTAAATTATTTCTTAGTTTTATGTTTGAGATAGGTTAATCGCGGCTTGGGCTTTATCGACTTCATTAACAGTTTGGTTGTATTCTACGTCTGTTAATATCTCAGTTGTAAGCTTCTTTTCAGCCGACTGTAGCGTCGTTTTAGCGCTATCAACGTTAACTTCTTCGGGTAATTGCATAAACTCAGCAAGTACATTAACTGCTCCGTTTACAACTTCGCAGTAGCCCCAACTAATGACAGCTTTAAACACTTTGTCGCGATTCGGAATTTTATATCTTAAAATCCCCGTACCAAGCGTCGTAATTAAAGCTGCGTGGCCCGGCATAATAGTCATCTCGCCTGAAAAAGCCGGAATAGTTACTTCGGTAACTTCTTCGTCAAAAACAGCTTTTCTTTCTGGAGTTAAAACATTTAATTTCAACACAAAACCACCTTCGATAGCTTACGCTTGTAATTTCTTCGCTTTGGCAATTGCATCTTCAATTGTTCCAACTAAATAGAACGCCTGCTCCGGCAATGAATCGTGCTTACCGTCTAAGATTTCGCGGAAACCTTTAATGGTGTCTTTGATATCAACGTACGCGCCCGTTAAACCAGTGAACTGTTCGGCAACAAAGAATGGCTGAGATAAGAAACGTTGAATTTTACGAGAACGTGCCACAACTAATTTATCTTCTTCAGATAATTCATCCATACCTAAGATGGCGATGATGTCTTGTAATTCTTTAAAACGCTGTAAAAGAATCTGAACGTCACGAGCCGTTTTGTAATGCTCTTCGCCCACAACTTGTGGATCTAAGATACGTGAGGTTGAAGTTAAAGGATGTACCGCTGGGAAGATACCCATAGCTGCGATATCACGATCTAAATTCGTTGTCGCATCTAAGTGAGTAAATGTAGTTGCCGGAGCCGGATCCGTGTAATCATCCGCTGGTACGTATACCGCTTGAACCGAAGTGATCGATCCAGATTTAGTTGAAGTAATACGTTCCTGCATCACACCCATTTCAGTTGCTAGTGTAGGTTGGTAACCAACGGCAGATGGGATGCGACCAAGTAGCGCAGACACTTCTGCACCGGCTTGAGTGAAGCGGAAGATATTATCTACGAAGAAAAGAACGTCTTGTTTTTCAACGTCACGGAAATATTCAGCGATTGTTAAACCAGTTAAAGCAACGCGCGCACGTGCTCCAGGTGGCTCATTCATCTGACCGAACACAAGCGCGGTCTTAGCCAATACTCCAGAATCTTTCATCTCGTGCCACAAGTCATTACCTTCACGAGTGCGCTCGCCCACGCCAGCAAATACCGAGAAACCGCCATGCTCAGTAGCAATGTTACGGATTAATTCTTGAATCAAAACTGTCTTACCTACGCCCGCGCCGCCGAACAAACCAATTTTACCACCCTTAGAGTAGGGAGCTAATAAATCCACAACTTTAATGCCCGTCATTAACATCTCTTGAGATGTTGCAAGGTCTTCAAACTTCGGAGCCGAGCGGTGAATTGGCCAAGATTCTTTTGTCTTAACTTCACCCATTTCGTCGATCGGCTCGCCGACAACGTTAATGATGCGACCTAAAACCTCGCGACCGACCGGAGCAGAAATCATGTTTCCAGTATTTTTAACTTCAGTTCCACGAACTAAACCTTCAGTTGAATCCATAGAAATTGTACGTACAACTCCGTCACCCAAATGCTGTGCTACTTCAAGAACTAAATTGTATTGTTGATCAGAAATCGTGCCGTTAGTTGCACGCAATGCTGTATTGATCGCGGGAAGACTTGCGCTATCAAATTGAACGTCGACAACCGCTCCAAGAACTTGTTTGATTTTACCGTTAGCCATTTTAACCACCCTTATCTGTATATGAAAAATTAAATAATTATTTTAAAGACTCTGCGCCACTGACGATTTCTGTAAGTTCCGTCGTGATTTTTTCTTGTCTTGCTTTATTGTAATTCAAAGTCAGCTTGTTGATCATGTCGCGCGCGTTATTCGATGCGTTTTCCATCGCCGTCATGCGGGCACCATGTTCAGAAGCAACCGATTCAGCCATCGCGCGAAATACTTGAAGATTAAAGTTCTTCTTTAAAAGATCTTCGATAATCATTTCTGGCGACGGATCAAAAATCATATCCGCGGCAATATGCGAATCACCTTGGTTGAATGAATTCACGTCAATTTCAACTGGTAAAATAGTTTCACATACAACTTTTTGAGAAATTGCAGATTTGAATTCGTTGTAGATCAAACGAATTTCGTCGTAGTCACCTTTTTCGAATTGCGCAATTAAGCTTTCAGCAATCGTGTGAGCAAACTGAAACGAAATATCTTTATCAAGCTTCGTAAAATTATGTACGGCCTTAACGCCCTTGCGAGCAAAATAGTCGATACCGCGCTTACCAATGAAGACAAAGTCGATTTTTTCAAAACGATTTTTATTTTCAGCTATATAGCGATCTGCAAATTTTGTAATACCACTGTTAAAGCCACCGCACAGGCCGCGATCAGATGTTAAAACCACCAAAAGAACTGTTTTTGGATTAGCCTTCTTAACCATCAGCGGGTGCGATACTTTTTGTGTCGCCGCGATATCCGCAATTACGCCCTTAAGAGTAATTGCGTATGGCCGCATGTTTTGAATTTGATGTTGCGCCTTACGTAATTTTGCCGCAGACACCATCTTCATCGCTTTCGTGATTTGCTGGGTGTTCTTGGTCGAATCAATTCGTATGCGAATCTCTTTAAGATTAGCCATCTAGCTTCCTTATTTAGAAGACGGTTTAAAAATCGCTGCAAATTCTTTTAACGCCGCCACTAAATCTTTTTTAACATCGTCAGATACTTGTTTTTTCTCTTCGATTGTTTTCAAGATTGCAGAGTACTTTTGTTTTAAGAATTGAATCATTTCAGTTTCATAACGTTTTACATCTGTGTCTGGAATAGAGTCAGTGTAAGCATTTGTTACTGCGAAGATTGCCGCAACTTGCTCTTCAACTTTTACCGGCTGGTATTGACCTTGTTTTAATAACTCGATCAATTTACGACCACGAGATAGCTGTTGCTGAGAAGCTTTATCTAAGTCAGACGCGAAAGCCGCGAAAGCCTCAAGCGCACGGAACTGCGCAAGCTCAAGCTTAATCGGACCAGCAACTTGTTTCATCGCTTTAATCTGAGCCGAACCACCCACGCGAGAAACTGATTTACCGATAGAGATCGCTGGGCGCACGCCTTTGTAGAATAAATCTGATTCTAAGAAAATCTGACCATCAGTGATCGAGATTACGTTTGTAGGAATGTACGCAGAGATATCGCCCGCTTGTGTTTCGATGATTGGTAGCGCGGTTAAAGAACCCGCACCTTTATCGTCAGAAAGTTTCGCAGAACGCTCTAACAAACGGCTGTGAAGATAGAAAACGTCTCCTGGATACGCTTCGCGACCCGGAGGACGACGAAGTAATAAAGACATCTGACGGTACGCCTGTGCTTGCTTTGTTAAATCATCATAAATAATTAAGGCGTGCTTTCCAGAATCGCGGAAGTATTCAGCCATCGCTGTACCAGAGTAAGCAGCCAAGAATTGCATAGGGGCTGGATCAGATGCCGAAGTCGCAATAACAGTTGTGTATTCTAAAGCGCCTGATGCGCGAAGTTTTTCAACGATAACTGATACGGTCGATTGCTTTTGACCGATTGCTACGTAGAAACACTGAACGTTTTGGCCTTTTTGATTGATGATCGTATCGATCGCAATCGCAGATTTACCAGTTTGGCGGTCACCGATGATCAGCTCGCGCTGTCCGCGACCGATTGGCACTAGAGCATCGATTGCTTTGATGCCCGTTTGCATAGGCTCGTGAACGCCTTTACGGTAAACGATACCTGGGGCTTTTAATTCAACTACGCGAGAGTGCGGCGTATTGATTGGGCCTTTGCCGTCGATAGGGCGACCTAAGCCGTCTACAACGCGACCAAGTAGTGCTTCACCAACGGGAACTGATACGATTTTTTTAGTACGCTTAACTTGATCGCCTTCTTTGATCGCGCGATCTTCCCCGAAGATAACCACACCCACCTGGGCTGATTCTAAATTCAGAGCCATACCTTGAATGCCGCCCGGGAACTCAACTAGCTCTCCCGCCATAACGTTTTCAAGACCGTGAACGCGGGCAACCCCGTCGCCAACTGAAAGAACGCTTCCGGTTTCTGCAACCTCAACGTTTTTGTAATATTTAGAAATCTGTTCTTTAAGTACGCGTCCGATTTCATCGGCTCTGATTTGGGCTTCCATCTACATTCCTCTCTTTGAAATGTCTTCTTTTAACTTGTTTAAATGAAATTGAGCAGAATCATCCAAAGTCCATCCGCCGACGGTTACTTTGAATCCTGATAGTAATGAGGTGTCTTTTTCAGACTTAAGGCGCACCTTTTTATTTAAGGTTGTTGAGAGCTTCGCTTCAACCTGAGCTTTGAACTCTGGTGACGGCTCGGTAGCCATATATAAAACGCCTTCAGTTTCGCCAGACAAAGAGCGGGCCGCAATTTGAAAGCTTTCGTTGATTTGTGACAAAGCTGACATTCGATCATTTTTAACTAACATAATAATAAAATTAAAAATTTCTGGAGAGCACTTGCCCTCAAGGGCTGCTTTCGCCGCCATTGATTTGTTGTCGGCCGAGTTGAAGGGGCTTGCAAAAAAACTAGCAACCGATTCGTCAGCAAAAATCTTTGAGACAGCGATTAGTTCTTGCGCGACTGTTTCGGCTTTTCCGCCACCAGAAACTGCGTCGAACAGGGCTTGCGAGTAACGTTCTACAACAATATCAGCACTCATGACTTCACCTGTGAAATTTGATTTAAAAACGCAGCTTCTGCGCTCTTAGAAATTGATCCGCTCTGATCATTAATCTTTTTAGTTACCGAGCCCACAGCTTTGCTAAAAATTAAGTTATTAATCTCTGACTTCGCTTTTTCAACTTCGTTGGCCAAAGTTAACTGAAGGTCCAACTTCATTTTGTCGGCCTGACGCTCAGAATCTTTAACAATGCTGGCCTTCAAAATATTGGCCTCGTGTTTAGCGTTCTCTAGCGACTTTGCTTCGCCAGATTCTAAATTAGAGAGTTTGTTTTTTACTTCAGATAAAGCCAATTCGGCCGCCTTTAGCGCGGATTTAGTTTTTTCAGCTTGGCTTAAAAAGTTTGATTTGCGAGACGCAAATGCGTCGATAACAGATTTTTTTAAAAAGAATATCAACGCGACCAGCAAGATTCCAAGGTTAACGGCTTGCCAGCCAATTTGACCGTACGGAACGGCACCGTGTTCGCCATGACCTCCGCCTGATGCCGCGAATGTATTAATAGAGACGATTAAAGCTATTAAGAAAGCGATTCTCATAACGCGGCTCCCGTTAATTTTTTAGAAATTTCGCTAGAAACATCTTCTGCGATCGCTTGTGAATTCTGCTGTGCGGTTAGCTTCTGCGCATCGATTTCGGTTCGCGCTTTCGCCGTTGCCGCGGATACGGTTGCTTTTGCCTCGTTTAAGATGCGATTTGCAGACTCTGTTGCTTCGTTTTTTGATAAAGAAAATACCGAAGTTAGCTTGTCGTTAATTTCGCGTGCGCGAGACTGGTAAACTTGTTCAATTTTCTTTGCTTCTTCTTGGGTTTCAGAAGCGACTTGATCTGCGCCCTTAGTTTGTTTTAAGCGTTGGTCATACGCTTTGAAAAAAGGATTAAAAACGACAGTCGTTAAGAATGTGATGGTAACAACGAACAAGAAAAACTGTATGAACGCAGTTTCGTTGGCGCCAAGCTGTTGCAAAATTTCCATTTTAGCCCTTACTTTTTTGTTGACCACCTGAAATAGCATTAAGCTGTTTTAGAGGTCAAGTGCTTCAGGACTTGTGAATGGAGTTTAAGCTTTTTTACCAGATCAAATGATTAGGCTTTGGGAATGTAAGAGGCTCCCTCGAATACGACCCCTTCTTCAATCTTTAAACTAGGAGTTGTTACCGTTCCACGAAAGTTGGCCGGCGGGATCATAACGACTTTATTATGAGCAATAATATTGCCCTCAAACTGTCCCTTTAAGATTACGTAACTGGCTTCAACCTCAGCGACCACCTGGGCCGTTTCAGAGATAATTAATTGGTCGCGTGTGAAAATTTCGCCCTTAAACTGCCCTGCAATTTTTGCGGTTCCGCTGTATGAAAGACGCCCCTCGAAAGAGCTTCCCTCTTCTATTAATGTTGAAACGACCAGGTCTTTTTCCATTACGATTTTAGCTTTTCATAAATTTGCGTTAATTGGTCATCGCTATAGAACGAAATTTCTACGCTGCCCTTGCCTGCCCTGTAGTTAATATTTACTTTTGTACCCAAAGCTTTTTGTAATTGATCGGCCAGCTCGTTGGCCAATTTAGACGCGATATCTATATTTAATCCCGTGGTTTTGCCAGCGGCCTGGGTCCCGACAGAAGCTGCAGGTTGAAATGCTTTAATTTCTGCCTCAATAGCCCGCACAGACAGGCTCTTGTCATAAGCTTTTTTTGCTAACCCGATCTGGCGGGCCTTATCAGTCAATGATAGCAGGGCTTTTGCGTGCCCAACCGAAATTTTCTTTTCGGCTAACATGTCTTTCAATTCAGAGGGCAGGGCCAACAAACGAAGCGAGTTCGCTACCGTTGAGCGCTCTTTACCAACCTTTTCAGCCACATCTTGTTGCGAAAGTGAAAATTCTTGCATAAGGCGCTGATAGCTGTCGGCCTCTTCAATCGGATCCAAGTCTTCGCGCTGAACGTTTTCAATTAACGCCATTTGAAGCGCATCTTTATCGGTCACTTGTTTTATAATTGCTGCAATTTCGTGTAGACCCACTATTTGAGCGGCCCTCCATCGTCTTTCGCCGGCGATAATCTCATAGCCGCCGCCAGCTCTTTTTCGAACTGTAATTGGCTGGATAATTCCGTTTTGCTTGATTGAGGCAGCTAATTCCTCAAGCGAGGCCTTGTCGAAATTTTTTCGTGGCTGATAAACTCCCGGCACCAGCTTATCGATCGCGATATTCCAGATACGATTTTCGGGATCAATTTCTGGCGTCGCTGCGGCCAACTGTTTGGTTGCTACGCTTGGGGGCTGCGCAGCCGCGGGCGCCTGACTATCCGAAAACGTATTGCTTTCCGAACCACCTAAAAGCGAACCGATGCCGCGGCCAAGACGCTTTTTGTTTGAATTTTCTTTATTATTTTCCATGGTTTACCTACTATAAATCGGGTGAGTTGTTTGTCTTTGTTTCGCTCGATTTCGCCTCGTTAGCCGTTCTAATAACTAGCTCTTTGGCTAGCTCAAGATACATTAGTGCGCCAATCGACTTAGGGTCGTAGCCAAAAATGGATACTCCGTGACTAGGCGCTTCGCTTAATCTTACGTTTCTAGGAATAACCGCATTAAATACTTTATCTTTAAAGTGTGCTCGTATTTCTTCAACGACCTGGTGTCCCAAGTTATTTCGCTTATCAAACATCGTTAGTAAAATACCTTCTATATGTAAGCTTGGATTTATGCTTTTTTTAACCAGGCCCGCCGTATTCAAGAGCTGACTTAACCCCTCAAGAGCGTAGTACTCACATTGTAGCGGAACTAAAAAACTGCTAGATGCGGCAAGAGAGTTCAACGTTAAAAGCCCCAGCGAGGGAGGGCAGTCGATCAAAACGTAGTCGTAAAGCGCAGACACTCCTCCAATTGCATTTTTCAGGCGATATTCACGCTGTGGCATATCCACAAGTTCAATTTCAGCCCCAACCAGGTCTGGATTTGCTGTGGCAACCCATAGATTTTTGGTCGAACTTTGAAAAACAACCTCTTGCAGGGTCTTTTCACCGATCAATACATGATAAATATTAGAGTCTTGCGTTTCGTGCTTCTTAATACCCAATCCGCTTGAAGCATTTCCCTGCGGATCCATATCAATTACTAAAACTTTATGTCCCATTTGAGCTAGGGCCGCTGATAGATTCACAGTTGTCGTAGTTTTACCGACTCCGCCTTTTTGATTTGAGATGCTAATTACTTTAATCAAGTTGATCCTCCTGGGATGACGATAAGACTAGGGCTAGTTATAAGGATGGATCAAGTAATTATTTCAGTTTTAAGCTCTTTTGACCGATGTTCTACGTGGAACAACCATGAAATACTTATTTTTCGTACTTATTTTAAGCTCCTTCTTGTCTTGCGACAAAAAAGATCCCAATCCAGAACTCTCCGACGAAATATATAAAGATTATGCGCAAGAGCTTGATCTGGCCACCAAGGCATTAGAGGCTGAAGAAAAGCTTTATGAAAAAACCCTCGGAGAGGCAAAGAAAGTAATTCCTCAAACAGGACAAATTAAATACATTCAGAAAAAAATTTTCGACTCCGAAAGAAGAGTTGATAGCCTGAAACAGCAAAAACAATTCTTTGGTATCAAGCTCGAGCTAAGGAAGGCCGAGGCGCAGGCAAGATACAAAGAAAGCTTGAGCGGGGGCCGAAAATGGCCCGACGAGGAAGAGCTGTCCTTATACAAAGCTTCAATCAAGTTTCAGCGCGATAAGCTGGCCTGGGATAAAAATAAAGGTATGAAAAAAAATGTTCCACGTGGAACAGAGGCCCCGCAGCCCTCTAGCGAAAAGTAGACGCTCGTTTTATATAATCTTATCTGTTCGAACGACATACATACGAATATCGTGTTCCGGAAGAACGTATTGTCCATCCAGCTCGGGTTGCCAAATAGAACAAAGTTGCGTCGGAATTTGCGAAATTTCCATGCTCCAGTCCGAAGACTTCAAATGAAAAATCGTTCCTTTGCTTTTTACAATTTTACGTAACATCAAAAGAGCTTTTGGCAGCGGAGCAAATCCGCGACAAATGGCTTGAGCTATCGTGTCTTCGGGCAACAAATCAATTTTCTTATTTTGAACGGTGGTGTTCGAAAGTTTTAACGTATCAGCGATATGTTTTAAGAATTCACATTTACGCTCGTCGGAATCAATTAGAATCATTTTTTGATCGGGGTTCAATATAGAGTAAACCAAACCAGGAAAACCGTTGCCGCTGCCGAGGTCATATAAGTATTCGTTTTTATTAACTTTTTTAGAAACTATTCGGGTAGCATATATGCTATCAGCAAAATGGGTCGAGTCAGCCGAAAGCATGGACTTACCCGATACCAGGTTGACAACTTTATTAAATTTAATAAGTTCTACGAAATAAATTTTTAACTGTGCGCGTTGATTTGCGTCCATATCTGGAAACCAACTATCAATTCTCCATTGTGGTGCAACGACTTCATTCAAAGGTATTCCCTCAAAGTTATAATTCCCGAGCCAGAATTGAAGACTTCTTGTGACCCTTTAAATATATCATGATGGCTTGTAAAGCTGAAGGGTTTACTCCGCTGATACGTTGGGCCTGCCCTAAGGTGCGGGGCTTAACCATAATTAGTTTATCTATCTCTTCGCCCGAAAGGCCCTTAATAGAGGCGAAATCTAAATCAGACGGAATAGCTAACTGCTCCATTTTTTTTGTTTGTTCAATAATCTCATTTTGTTTCTTAATGTAGCCCGAATATTTAATCTCGATTTCGACCGCGTCTGTAACCTCAACGTCATCGTCAATTTCAACGCCCAAGCTTTTAAGTATATCGAAGGTAACTTCGGGGCGCCTTAAAAATTCAGCGTAAGTCAGTGGCTTGCTAAGTGGGGCGCTTCCCAAGCTAACGACCTGAGCATTAACTTCTGGCTTGGGGTACAAAGAGTGTTCGGTTAAATGCGCCACTAAACTCGAGCGCTTCGCCTTAATCTCATCAAGTCTTTTTAATGAAACCTCGGAAACAATCCCTAACTTTCTAGAGACTTCCGCCAAACGATCAATCGTGTTGTCTTCACGCAGAACCAAACGATGCTCAGCGCGCGAAGTAAACATGCGGTAAGGTTCGCGGGTACCCTTAGTCACCAAGTCATCAATCAGAACCCCGGTATAGGCGACGTCGCGATCTAAAATAAACTCTTCTCTGCCCAGAATTTTATGGGCGGCATTCACCCCGGCAACAAAACCTTGAACTGCTGCTTCCTCGTATCCACTTGTTCCGTTAATCTGGCCCGCTAAAAAAAGGTTATCAACAATACGAGTTTCTAAACGATGAAAAATTTGAGTGGGCTCGACGTAATCGTATTCAACCGCATAACCATATCGAATCACTTTTACGTTCTCTAACCCTGGAATTGTTTTAAGAAATTGATCCTGAACTTCTTCTGGCAAAGATGTGGATATGCCCTGAAGATAAATTAGGTCTGATGTTAAGCTTTCGGGCTCAAGAAAGGTCTGATGCGAAACCCTTTCGGCAAACCGAGTAATCTTATCTTCTATACTTGGGCAATACCGCGGCCCCACACCCTCAATAATGCCCGAAAACATCGGAGACTTGTCTAGGTTTGCACGGATAATTTCATGCGTTCTTTCGTTTGTATTCGACAAATAACAAGCAACCTGCGGCATATAAAATTCACGCTTTGAGGTGTGGCTAAATGGAAAAAACTTTTCGTCGCCGTATTCGGCGGTTGTTTTGCTCCAGTCAATACTGTTCTTATCAAGACGCGCGGGAGTTCCTGTTTTCAAACGTTTTACTTCGAAACCAAAATTTAAAAGTTGATCTGACAAGCCAATCGAAGCTTGATCGCCAATGCGGCCGCCCGCAACTTGCTTCAATCCGAAATGCATAACGCCGTTCATAAATGTTCCGGTCGTTACAATAACAGCTTTTGCCTTAATGGTTGAGCCGTCTTGTAAAACCACTCCGCAACAAACATTGCCATCTAGAAGAAGCCGTTTAACTTCACACTCGATACTTTCTAGATTCGGCTGTGTCTTCAGAGCGTTTTTTTGAATGTCTGAGTAGACCTTTTTATCACATTGCGCGCGACTGCCGCGAACAGCCGGGCCTCGGCTAGAGTTAAGTCTTTTAAATTGAATACATGATTGGTCGGCGGCGATACCCATCTGACCACCCAAGATATCAATCTCGCGAACCATGTGGCCTTTTGCCAATCCACCGATCGAAGGGTTACACGACATATACGCGATGCGATCCAAGTTCGTTGTCAAAAGTAAAGTTTTAAGGCCCAGGCGCGAAGATGCTAAGCAAGCTTCGACTCCTGCGTGACCCGCACCAACCACAATTATATCGTATAAAGACATTCTCGCCTCATGTGTCACGCCCCTGGCGCGACAGTCAAAATAGAACTAAGAAACTATTTACCTAAGCAAAACTCTTTAAAAACGCGATCCATAATTTGATCGTCGTAAACGTGTCCTAAAATTTGTTGTAGCGAAACAAGCGCATCTTTTAAGTACATTGCAACGAATTCGGCACCACTGTTTTTTTCAAGTTCCTTCAGTGAAATCTCAATCATATCGGCCGCGTATTTAGCTTTTTCAAACTGGCGGGCTGACGAAATCATTGCCTCTTCTAAATAGCTAAGACTTCCAACTGTAGACTTCACGCTTTCTAATACTCTTGATCTAGCTTGGGGATCAAGCGCCGAGGTCAAAATCACCTGTTCGGGGTCTATATTAGACTGATAAAGTTGTAATTTTTTTGTGATCTGGATCTTCGAGATTTCGATACCCGGATCAACCTTGTTAACCAGAAATAGATTCTTAGATCCGGCGACGTCATTAAACAGTTGGAATGAGGTCTTCCAGTCGCTTTCGCTTACATCTAACACGAAGCATAGGACGTCAGCTTTTAAGGCCTCCTGGCGGCTTCTGTGGACGCCTATTTTTTCTACATGGTCGTTGGTTTCACGCAGCCCAGCCGTATCACTAACCAAAAATTTAACCCCATCGTGAACAGTCACGCCTTCGATAATATCTCGGGTCGTGCCGGCGATTTCGGTTACAATCGCTTTTTCGTTCTGAAGCAATATGTTCAGTAAGCTTGATTTACCCACATTCGGCTCTCCGGCTAACACGACTTTTACACCGTCTTTAATTAATCGGCCCGATTGATACGAGTTAATGAGCTGGTAAATCTCTTTTAGAATAATTTTAACTTTTTCTATCAGCACCGAATTGTCGATGATATCTAAACCTTCAGTTGAGAAATCAATCGACGCTTCGATATGAGCCAAACACCAAGTTAGTTCAGACTCTAATTTTAAAAATTGTTTCGAGGTATGCCCATCAAGCTGTCTTAAGGCCATCTTTGCCGAAAGTTCATTTTGGCTATCAATCAAAGACAAAACGGATTCAGCTTGAACTAAATCCATTCGATTATTCATGAACGCTCGAAATGTAAACTCGCCACGATCGGCCATCGAGCAGCCATTTTCAATTAGCAGATCTAGAATTTTTTGTGTGATGTACGCGCTGCCGTGACAGGAAATTTCGACAACTTCTTCGCCAGTAAAAGATTTGCCGCGAACGAAGTAAGTAACAAGTACCTCGTCAACTTTAGTGTTTTTAGAATCAAAAATTTCGCAGAAGTAAGCTTTATGAGATTCAATCAGCTGTTTGGTTAATTTTTTCTGCAGCGCAGGTGCTATTTTAACTGCGGTCGCCAAAGCTTGCGGCCCGCTAACACGAATAACCGCTATACCGCCCTTACCCGGCGGAGTCGAAATGGCACAGATCGTTTCTTCATTTCGAATCCGCATAAAATCCTAATAAACTTTCTAGACTTTTGTTTCTTCAGCTAAAGCATCGTTTTCAGAAGCTTCAGTTGTAGATTTAGCTGGGTAGATTTTAATTTTTTTATAAAGTCCGTCACCTAACGATCGGCTTTTTACTCGCCCATCTTGCGCAAGATATTGATGCACGACTTTGCGTTCTTTCGGAGGCAAGGCGCGGTAGTAAACTGATTTCCCTTGTTCAATCGCAATCGTTTTTAAGTGCTCAGCACGCTCGATAAGAGCCGCTTCTGACTCTTCACGATATCCGCCACAGTCTACAATAACGTTTGTTTGCACATCAGAAAAATGGTGCTGAGTAACACGCTTCACGATCAACTGAATCGCATCAAGCAGCTGACCTTTAAAGTCTTTTAATAAAACATCGTCCGCGCCTGAAAATTCAATTTTAACTTCAGTAATATCATCTTTTTTTGAAAGATCTAATTCGTACGATAAATCAAAGTTACCTTTTTCAAGAATACCGTTCAGTGTTGCTTCCACAACGGATTCAAGATCATTTTTCTTGTCGGCGCTGCCACCAAATAGCTTGCTAAAAAATCCAGCCATATTATCTCCCCTTTAAACAGTTTTTTTTGCTGATTTGTCTTTTAATAAAAAATACTGCTGAATCACGCCAAACAAAGCACTGATAAAGTTATACAGTGTTAGTCCGCTTGGTAGACTCAACATAAACAAAGTAAAAATGATCGGCATAAAATTAAGAATTTTAGCCTGCATCGGATCCATCGTCGTCGGAGTTAATTTTTGCTGAAAGTACATCGTAACACCCATTAAAACCGGTAACACAAAGAAGTGATCGTGCGCACTTAAATCCGTAATCCAGCCAAAAAATGGTTGCTGATAGATTTCGATGCTTGAACCAATCGTCTTCCATAACGCAAAGAACACCGGAATTTGAATCAACATCGGCAAACATCCGCTAAGCGGGTTCGCTTTGTGTTCTTTCATGACGGCCATTGTTTCTTTATTTACGCGCATTGGGTCGTTCTTATACTTCTCGCGAATCGCCGCTAAGTGCGGTTGCGCTTTCTGCATGGCGCGCGCTGATTTAAAAGAAAGAATATTGAACGGAAGCATAATCAAGCGAACAACTAATGTTAAGGCAATGATTGCTAGGCCCCAGTTACCCAGCAACTGATGCATTAGTTTAAGTAATGCTAATAACGGCTTAGCGATAAAGCCGAACATGCCGTAATCCATGACTTCAGATAAAATCGGATCGATTTTACGAAGATTTTCACCCAATTTTGGGCCAACGAAATAGATTTGATTGATCGACTTCATTTGAGAATTTTTTAAATCATAATTCAAAGTCATTTGCGCTAACGAATTTTTAACACTCATTGCGGCTGACGGAAGAATCTCTGATTTATCTATTGCTGCCTGAGTAAAATACTGACTATTAATTGAAGCCAATGATGTATTAGACGCTGACTTGGCAAAAGTCTCAGAATCTTTCAAACCCGAGATGTGCTCGGTTGAAACTTTCCCCGCCTCAAGAAACAAAAAGTCTTGTTTCTCGAAGGAAGGCATCAAAAAATTCCCCGATGCCACCACATGCTTTTTATCTGAAAAAACGTAGCTGATTGAATTTAAGCCGGGCTCAAACTCAGTCGTAGATATGAAGTACATTAAATCTTTATTGTATTTGATCGTGCGCTTAATCGGTTTATCTCCGATTGTGGCTGTGCCCGTAAACTCTACGTCACTAACTTTAGTGATCGCAAAGTTTAACTTTTCGAAATTTGCCTCGATAGTGAATAGTTTTTCTGTTGAGGCATATGTAATTGGGGCGTTGTTGCGATCGAAATATTTTTTCAACTCGAATGAGCTTAAACCCATTCCGTTAGAGGATAATTGCCATTTAACTTCAGCATCTTCGTAAATAAAAGTTTTCTCTTCAGCTGTAGTTGCTGCTTTGATTTCTGCTGAAGTTGCACTTTCATTCGGAAAAGTTTTTGGAGTATCGTCATTCTTTTTAGATTTTTGAATGTGCTGAGCGCTATCCGTGCTTTGAGCAGAAACTGTTGCCGGAGTCGTGGCGTAGTTTTTACTAACGTAATACTGCCAGCCCCATAAAAATAAAAAAACAACCACTATCGAAATTAGAAAACGAGGATTACCAAAAGGAGATTCGTTTTGATTATTCATAAGAATTTCTTTCTATAATAGGAACGGGATCATAAAACTGTTTTTTACTGAGCGGATGACAACTTATAAACCTTAAAAATACAAGTTGAGTTGCACGAAGAAATGTAAAGTTTTCATAGGCTTCAACCGCATAGTGAGAGCACGACGGATAATAGCGACAGCGCCCACCTAAAAATTGCGAAAAAGTGGCTTGATAAAAACGCACAAAAACGAAGGCTAAAGTATTTAGTGTGTTTTTAGAGCTAGATTTTTTTGTAAAGCTCAAGAAATTCTTGAAATTTAAGGTCGTAATAAAAGGACTCTTTAGTTTGTGGTCTAAACACAAACACGATGGTTTTTGCTTGAAGTTTTTCAGGCCAAGTTTCAGTTCGTACACAGTTGCGAACCCATCTTTTGAGTTTATTTCGAATTATGGCGTTACCGACTTTTCCAGACGCAGTTATGCCAAAATAGTTTTTAGCATCAGCGGAATCTATAATGTGAAGGGTAACCCAAGAAGTCAGTCTTTGCTTTTTACCACCAAGAGCTGCTTCTTTGAAATTCGATGATCTCTTAAGAGGATAAACCTTATTTGCCACCAGTAGTTACGGTCAATTTTTTACGACCTTTTGCGCGGCGACGATTTACTAATTTACGTCCGGCAGCAGTGGCCATTTTAGATCTGAAACCATGTGTTTTAGCGCGACGCTTGTTACTTGGTTGGTATGTACGTTTGCTCATTGAAAACCTCTTCTACGACGTCATAACGTCAATTGCAAAAATAATCAGCACTCGCTAATTAAAGTGAGTTAGAAATAAAGCACAACGCGGCATTGAGGTCAACAGATTGCTAACTCGGATGTTGATAACTCGGACCTATGTTGTTATCTCTTCATGGTCCTGAGGGGGGCACACATGGAAATGAATAGTTCATTTTGGAGTCAGATCAAGTCCTCCATGAAAAATAAGAACGGCACCAACAAGCTATTAGAGAACTGGTTGGATCCAATCGAATTAATCAAAACTGAAAAAGTAAATGATGTACTTAAAGTGATCCTGGGCGTTCCTAACCAATTTTTCTTCTTTTACGTCAATGAGCACTTAAAAGAAAAAATCGGCCAAGAGCTTGCGTTAGTTTCTGGCCAAGCATTAGAAGTTGAATTTGTCGTAACCGGCAAGGTCGCTAGCGATTATAATACGTCATTACAAGATGTTATGCAGAACGCAGATCAAATTTTTCAAAATAATTCTCGTCCTATTGTGCAAGTTCAGGCAGCAAAACCGATCGAAAATATTAATGAAGATTTTACCTTTTCTACATTTGTCGTTGGTAAGAACTCTGAGTTTGCGCACGCGGCTACTTATAATGTATCGCAAAACCCAGGGGCAGATGATTACAATCCCCTCTTTATATACGGGCCGTCCGGAATGGGTAAAACGCATTTACTAAACGCTGCGGCAAATCAAATTCGGAAGAATTACCCACACTTACGCATTACCTATATTTCGGCAGAGCGCTTTTTAAATGAGTGTGTCTCAGCGATTCGGCGCCAAGAAATGGATAAGTTTAGACAAAAATACCGCGAAAATTCAGACATTATTGTCGTCGATGATGTCCAGTACATCGGGCGAGGCGAAGCCGTTCAAGAAGAGTTCTTTCATACCATAAATACTTTTATCGAGAAAAAACGCCAAGTTATCCTGGCTAGTGATCGTATGCCTAAAGATATCCTGGGTTTAGAAGACCGTTCACGCACACGTCTTGAGCGCGGTTTAATTGCAGATATCACGATGCCTGACCTTGAAACCCGCATCGCTATTTTGCGCTACAAAGCTGAAAATTTTAATATTCGTATATCTGAAGATACAATCCAGTATATCGCACGTATTTCTAAAAAGTCGATTCGTGAACTTGAGGGAAATTTAAAAAAAATTAAAATGTATTCAGAACTTCAGGGTTTGCAAATCAATTTAGAATTGGCGCGTAAAGTTTTAGCGCACCATGAAAATACAGTAACGATTAGCATCGAAGAAATTCAGCGCATTGTTTCTGAACATTTTAAAATTCGTGTAAGTGACTTAAAATCAACCAGCCGTGCAAAGCCAATCGTCGTACCGCGACAGATCGCTATGTATTTAATCAAAAAGTTTTTAGACAAATCCTTAGTGGATATTGGCAAGGCATTTGGCGGAAAAGATCATACAACAGTCATTAGCTCTTTAGAAAAAATCGAGAATCTACAGAACAAAGATGCCCAATTCAAGAATGATATCGATGACTTAATCAACCAAATCCACAATGTTACTGGTTTATGATTGTGGGTAGTGGAAAACGATGTGGATAACCTAGCTCGAAACGATGTGGATAAATTTAACCCCCATTTTGACCAGGTTACGAAATTTTTGTACGTTGAGTTTTCCACGGCGAAAGGTTAATAGTTTCAAAGATTTAGTTTAATAAGTCGATTACCAACGCTCCTACTACTACGACTACATTTATATATATAGAAATAGGGAAAAAGATTTATGAAAATCGAGATACAAAAAAAAGATTTGTTGGGACTTTTAAGCAGAACCCAAAACATCGTAGAAAAACGAAATACGATGCCAATCCTTGTGAATGTTTTGTTAGAAGCTTCTGGTAATCAATTAAAGGCTTATGCTACGGACTTAGAAGTTTCTTTGACTGATTCGGTACCTATTCAAACAAAAGAGGCTGGCAAGGTCGCAGTGAGCGCTAAGAGCCTATTCGAAATTACTAAAGAACTTTTTGACGGACCGATCCAATTAATTAAAAAAGATAATAACTGGCTTGAAATTAAGCAGGGTAAATTTACATCAAAAATTATCGGAGTCGCGGCCGACGAGTATCCGGTCTTCCCAACTTACAACTCAGAAAACTTTTCTAAGATCAATGCCAGCGAATTTAAATTTATGATCGATAAAACAATTTACAGCGTTTCAAACGATGAAACTCGTTATCACCTAAACGGCGTTTATTTTGAAAAAGTTGAAAAAGATGTATTAACGATGGTAGCCACCGATGGTCACCGTCTAAGTTTAATTAGAAAACAATTTAAAAATTTATCGATGGCCGAAAAAGTTGGCGTGATTATTCCTAAAAAAGGTTTATTCGAAATTAAAAAATTAATCGAATCTTCGGTCGAAGATGTTCACGTAGCTGTTGAAGGTTCACAGTTTATATTAAAAGCTGGAAGCTGTGTTTTAATGATTCGTTTAATCGAGGGTAAATACCCGAATTATCAACAGTTTATTCCACAAAAATTTTCTCACAATATCGTGGTACCCAGAGACGCAATTTTATCGTGTTTAAAACGTGTGTCGTTATTAGCAAATCAAAAATCGAAGGCGATTATGATGAGCTTTTCTCAAGATAAATTAGAAATTACCTCTAGCAATCCTGAGTTAGGTGATGCGAAAGAAGAATTAGACATTAACTATAAAGGCCCTGATTTAAAAATCGGTTTTAATGCTCGTTATGTTGAAGATGTTTTAAAAAATATTGAACAAGACAATGTCGAGTTTGAATTAAACGATCAGTTATCACCGGGCGTTTTAAAAGCTCATAACAGCAATGATTATATCAACGTTGTTATGCCAATGCGTATTTGATGAATGATTATACGTTCACTGTTTCTTTCAAATTTCAGAAACTTTGAACAACTACAAATTGAGTTCGGCGATCACGTAAATATTTTTTTAGGAGATAATGGCCAAGGTAAAACAAATTTACTAGAAGCAATTTATCTATTGATCGATGGCGATAGTTTTCGTTATTCAAAATTCGAAACTTTAGTTCAACTTAATAAATCTGAATCGCTAATAAAAAGTTTTGTTCAAAACGAACAACTTCAATACAATTTAAAACTTCTTTTTTCAGGTCATCGTAAGGAATTTATGGTGAACGAGAAAAAAACGACTCACACAAAAGTAAATCTGCCTCCGGCTATTCTTTTTTCTCCGGAAAGTTTAAGTATTATCAAAGAAAGTGCGGACGAGCGAAGATCACTAGTTGACCAGCTAGTAACTCAGGTAAATCGCCATGGGCGACAAGTCATTCAAGATTTTAAAAAAGCTTTAAAAACCCGCAATCGAATCTTAAAAGATTTAGCGCACGAGAAAATCGATCGTTTGATCGGTATCGAGACGCTAGCGAGTTTAAATCAAATTTACCTTAAATTAGCCGCTGAAGTCACAATTCTGCGTCTAAACGCCCTTTCTGACATCCAAAACGAGGTAGAAAAGGCCCTTATCAATATTCATTCAGGTCAAAATATCGCATTTGATTATAATTATATCATTTCTGAAAAAAATCATAAAAATTCTGATTTGAATCTGGTCCTCGAAACGCTGCAAAAACGCATGAAAGAACTTGAAAAATTTGAACTGCAAAGTGGGGTCTCTTTAGTGGGCCCTCAGAAGCACGATGTCATATTCTTATATAATGGAAATGACTCAAGATTTTATAGTTCGCAAGGGCAGCAAAGATCCATCATATTAGCTTTCAAAATGGCTCAGATTGTGTATCATCATAAGGTTCACGGATTTTATCCTGTGCTGCTGTTGGATGATGTTTTATCTGAGCTAGATTTAGCGAAACAAGAATCGCTAATTTCAACCTTGAATCAAACTCAAACGCAAACCTTTGTCACAACGACAGATGTTTCGCTCATCTCAAAACTCAGTATGAGTAACGCCCGTGTTTTTAATATCAAGAACGGACAAATTTCATTTTAATTTCAACATAAGAAATTAACACATTGTGGGAAAGTCTGTTGGTAATGTTGAAAAGAAAATTCAATGGGATGAATTTCTTTTATTTTTATAGCAAACCTCTTTAAGGAGATACGATGTCAGGTATGAATACGAATGTTGATGAAAGCAAGGTCTACGGCGCAGACGATATTCAAGTCTTAGAAGGACTTGAAGCCGTTAGAAAACGCCCCGGAATGTATATCGGCGATACAACTATTCGCGGTTTCCATCATCTTGTGTACGAAATCGTGGATAACGCCGTGGACGAGGCTTTGGCGGGATATTGCAAAAATATTATTGTGACTATTCATACTGACGGATCACTATCGGTAGAAGATGACGGGCGCGGAGTTCCGGTTGGTCCGCATAAATCTGGCATAGATGCTTTAACAGTTGTTTACACCATTCTACATGCGGGTGGAAAATTCGAAGGCTCTGCCTACAAAGTTTCGGGCGGTCTTCACGGTGTTGGTGCTTCGGTAGTGAATGCACTTTCAATTCGTTGCCAAGTTGAATCAAATAAAAACGGAACTCTATACCGTCAAATTTTCGAAAAAGGTGCTCCGCAAGGGCCCGTTGAAAATTTAGGACCTACTTCTAAATCAGGAACAACCGTAACATTTAAACCTGACACGGAGATTTTTAAAGAGCCCGGAATGGCTTTTGATTACAACACTTTATCAACTCGGTTCCGCGAGATGGCTTTCTTAAATGCGGGTTTACATATTGCCTTACGCGATGAACGCACCGGTAAAAAAACTGATTTTCAATATGCAAATGGTATTGCTGAATTCGTAGCTTATTTAAATGAATCAAAAAAACCAATTCATAGCGATGTTATTTATTTCCGCGGTGAAAAAGACGATGTTGAAGTTGAAGTCGCCATGCAGTGGAATGATTCGTACTCAGAATCTATTTACTGTTATGCCAATAACATTAACACGCACGAAGGCGGTACCCACCTGATCGGTTTTCGTGGTGCTTTAACTCGTACGACGAATTCTTATGCCGGCGAAAAAGGTTTATTAAAAGATTTTAAAGAAAGTATCGAAGGCGAAGATATCCGCGAAGGACTAGCTGCGATTATTTCTGTAAAAGTTCGTGAACCATTATTTGAAGGTCAGACTAAAACAAAATTAGGTAATGCCGAAGTAAAAGGTATTACTGAATCTTTAGTAAATGAAAAATTCGCTGACTGGTTAGATCGCAACCCAGGTTCAGCAAAAACAATTGTGAATAAGTGTGTTGAAAGTGCCCGTGCGCGTGATGCCGCTCGCAAAGCCCGTGATTTAACTCGTCGTAAAACTGCTTTAGATAGCGGTTCATTGCCGGGTAAAATGGCCGATTGCCAAGAACGTGATCCGGCAAAATGTGAATTATACCTGGTTGAGGGAGACTCGGCCGGTGGTTCTGCAAAAATGGCACGCGATCGTAAAACGCAAGCCATCTTGCCGTTAAAAGGTAAAATTCTAAACGTAGAAAAAGCACGTTTTGATAAAATGTTATCGAACGACGAGATTCGCATGATGATTTCTGCGCTAGGTACAGGTATCGGCAAAGACAACATCAACGTTGATAAAGTTCGTTACCATAAAATCATCATTATGACAGATGCCGACGTCGATGGATCACATATCCGTACATTGTTACTGACTTTCTTTTATCGCCAAATGCCCGAAGTGATTGAGCGCGGATATATCTATATCGCGCAACCACCTTTGTATCGCGCGAAAAAAGGTCAATCTGAAACTTACTTGAAAGACGAAGCGGCGTTGGTCGAATTCTTATTAAGTACCGGTTTAGATTCTTTTCAATTCAAAGGAAAAGAAACAGATACGGTTGTATTACGTCAGATGATTTTAAAAATTCAAAAATTCTACGCGATTTTAAAAGCGTCATCGGTGAAGTACGATCCAGACGTTCTTTATCATACTTTAACTAAAATGACTGGCTTAGAAGATATTCTGAAAAGCGAAACAAAATTAAATGACGTTGTTTCCGAACTAAAAGACTGGGTAGCTGCAAATCCTGCTTTTGGTATTACTGATATGAAAACTGAAGTTTCTACTGTAGATGGTAAAGCATCAGCCGCTATCACGACGACTCGATATGCTGATACGAAAGTCACCACGCTTAACTCAGAAATGTTAAATGCTTCGGAAATTATCGAACTTCGCGATCTATGGAAATCGATCACTTCTGTCACGCTACTTCCCTTGACGATTAAACAAGGCAACGAAGAGCATTCGTTCGAAAATTACCAAGAGTTTTACACTCACGTGATGAATTCATCTAAAAAAGGAATTTATATCCAACGATATAAAGGACTGGGCGAGATGAATCCAGAACAGCTGTGGGATACAACTTTGAATAAAGAAAATCGTCACTTATTACGAGTAACGATTGATGATGCGGTTGCGGCCGATGAAACGTTCAGCGTTTTAATGGGCGAGCAAGTTGAACCACGTCGAAAATTTATTCAAGACAATGCCCTATTGGTTCGCGGCTTAGACATCTAACAAAGATTCTCGGCGCCGTCGTTTTTAGTTATTAATTTTTTAAAGAGTTAGGTGATTATGGATTCTACAAGTGATGTAAAAGGTATAACAAATGTCGATATCAACAAAGAGATGCGCGAAGCTTATTTGCAGTACTCGATGTCGGTTATCGTGGGCCGCGCCCTACCCGATGTTCGCGATGGTTTAAAACCCGTTCATAGACGCGTTTTATTTGCTCAGCACGAACTTTCTAATACCAGCGATAAACCATACAAAAAATCGGCCCGCGTGGTCGGTGACGTTATCGGTAAGTACCATCCGCATGGTGATAGCGCCGTCTACGAAACAATGGTTCGTATGGCCCAAGATTTCTCGTTACGTTATCCGTTGATTGATGGTCAAGGTAACTTCGGTTCGGTCGATGGCGATTCTGCGGCCGCTTCTCGTTATACTGAAGTTCGTATGACTAAATTAGCTGAAGAAATTCTAGCTGATATCGAAAAAGATACGGTCCCATTCGGGCCGAACTACGATGACTCTTTAGAAATTCCGTTAATTTTACCGGCAAAATTTCCTAATTTATTGGTGAATGGTTCTTCGGGTATCGCAGTTGGTATGGCGACAAATATTCCGCCGCATAACTTGGGTGAAGTGATCGACGGATGTATTCATTTAATTCATAACCCAGAGTGCGGCATCGAAGAATTAATCGAAAGAATTCCGGGACCTGATTTTCCGACTGCGGGTCAAATCGCCGGCAAAGAAGGTATCTTACAAGCCTACCGCAAGGGTCGCGGAATCATTACGATTAAAGCTAAAACTGAAATCGAAATCAAAAAAGATCACGAAGAAATTATTATTTCTGAAATTCCGTACCAAGTTAATAAAGCAAAGCTAGTAGAAAGCATCGCTGACTTGGTTAAAGAAAAAACCGTTGAAGGCATCGCAGATATTCGTGATGAATCTTCACGTGAAGGTATGCGCGTTGTTGTCGTATTAAAGCGCGGCGAAAATGCTTCGGTTATTTTAAACCGACTTTTCAAATTTACGCAGCTACAAGTTAGTTTTGGTATCATCATGTTAGCGTTAGATGCGAAATCTCAACCTTTTATATTTAATTTGAAGCAAATGTTAGAAGCTTTCGTAGAACATCGCCGTGACGTTGTTACAAAACGTTGTATTTTCGAATTAAAGAAAGCCCAAGAACGCGCGCATATTTTAGAAGGCTTGAAAAAAGCTTTAGACCACATTGATGAAGTAATCGCGACAATTAAAGCTTCGAAAGAAGCCCATTCTGCTCGTGAAGCTCTGATGTCTAAATTTCAATTTTCTGAGCGGCAAGCTATTGCGATCTTAGAAATGCGTTTACAACGTTTAACTGGTTTAGAAATTCAAAAAATCATCGATGAATTAGCAGAACTAACTAAACAAATCGAATGGTTACGCTTTGTATTAGCTGACGTTAAAGAAATTTATAAAATTATCGTGGCTGAATTAGAAGACATTAAAAAACGTTATTCAGACCCACGTCGCACTGAAATCACGGGCGATATGTCTGACATCGAAGACGAAGATCTCATTGCGGACGAAGCTGTCGTCGTAACAATTACTAACACGGGTTATATTAAGCGGATCTCTACAGAAGAATACCGCGTTCAAAAACGTGGCGGTAAAGGCCTTAAGGGTATGGAAACTCGTGAAGAAGACTACGTAACGGATATCTTCACGGCATCAACTAAAACGATGCTTTTGGTTTTCACTGATAAAGGCAAAGTCTACTGGTGCAAGGTACACAGACTTCCGATTGGAAGCCGTACTTCTAAAGGTAAGGCGATTGCGAACGTGGTAAATTTAGCGGCGGGCGAAAAGGTTCGTGCCATTTTACCGGTGAACGAATTCGTAGAAAACAAATCAGTTGTTATGTTAACTGAAAAAGGAATTATAAAGAAAACATCTCTAGATGCTTTCGCTAATCCCCGCCAAGCCGGCATCATTGCTTTAACGACTGATCTAGAAGATCAAGTTGTTGCTGTAAAAATGTCTGATGGCCAGTCTGATATCTTCATCGCTACCAAAGAAGGTATGTCGATTCGTTTCAATGAAGACGACGTGCGCGTAATGGGTCGTTCGGCTCGCGGCGTGAAAGGCATTACCCTTTCTAAAGATGATATCGTAGTTGCGATGGAGGTTCTTGAAAAAGCGACTCCGGATACAATTCTGATGGTTACAGCAAAAGGCTACGGCAAGCGCACAGAAACGAGTGAGTACCGTATTCAAAGTCGCGGCGGCGTAGGCATCATTACCCAAAAAACAACCGATAAGGTTGGCGATGTGGTCGGAACGAAGAAAGTTTCTCCGACACAAGAATTGATTCTATCTACAGATCAAGGCCAAGTTATTCGTATGAAAATTTCTGATATTTCGGTTCTAGGTCGCAATACTCAAGGTGTGCGTTTGATCAATCTTGATGATAAGCAAGAATTTGTTAAAGGTATCGCCGTTGTAGAAGACGATGACAAAACTGGTGAAGAAGTACATTAATCATATTTTATGGATGGGCGCCGCGCTTTTGATAAGCGCGTGCACACCCCAATCTGAACGATTGTATTCAGAAGCTTATTCAGAAATCGAAAACGGACACTTTCGCATTGCTATTGATTTGCTTGAACGTTCAGCCGAACTCGAATCAAATAATAAGAAAAAAACTAAAGCATTGGTTGAGGCGGCACGCATTGCGCGTTTTGAAGTTCAAGACTACAACCGCGCCCTGCGCCTTAACCGTGAAATCGTATTAAAGTCAGAAGATTCAAAGCAAAGATTAAATGCTCAAGAGGTTTTGGCCGAGATTTATTTGGAAAATTTACAGAATTATGGTCAAGCGCTAAATGAGTTGATGATTCTTGAGCAACTTGTTCCGGATCTTTTACACAAAGAAAAGCTACGACTAAAAATTGCTCAAGCCCAGTTCTTAACTGGAAATCCTAAGGGATCTTTAGAATATATTGATGCCTCAATTAAAACCGCGAATTTAGAAAAAAAGAATTTTTTGAAATTAAAAGCCCAAGCACTTATTGCTACGCAAAGATTTGATGAGTCTTTAGTTGTTTATGAAGAGCTTCGCACGCTTGATGCCGATTTTTTTGCGAAAGAAAACTTGTACGTTGCCGCTTCGATCGCGTATGAAGAAAAACAAGATTACGCAGCCGCACTGGCCTATTTAGAAAAGTATCATGAACAAATTAAAGATAAATCTTATCTAGAGCTAAGAACGAAGCGCTTAAAAGAGCGCTTAGCCAATAAGCCGCTGTTTAAAGGCCGCCGCAAGTGAGGATCCATGAAAAAAAATAAATACGTCGTTTTCGCGATGATCGGATTCGAGCTAATTGCCTTTATTTTAATTGCACTTTGGTTAGGTAACTTTTTAGCTACAAAGGGCTTCGATGCAACGATAGCCCAAACATTCTGCGTACTTGGCGCTTTTTTGATCTGGTTCATAAGCTTAATGATGAAATTGAAGGGTTTACGAAATGATTAAGTTGGTGGCAGTTTCTACCTTAGCTTCCTCATTGTTACTTATGTTTGCGTGCTATTCGTTCATTGGTATCAATAGCGCCCTTAGCAGTGCTACGGGCTCGGGCGTGATGCTTGTAAACCTATTTGGTATTTGGTTATGCTGGAAACTTGTCTTTTTTAAAAAATCTATTGCGTTAGCGGTTCTGGTCATTATATTTAAGTACTTAATTTTAGGACTGATTTTGTGGAATTTTACTAAGTATCAGTGGTTGCAACCGGTCGGTTTTATTATCGGCATTAGCTCACTGCTGCTAGGTATGATTTCGGCTGTTTTTATAAAAAAGATTAATGAACCTTCTGACAAAGGATAGTTTATGCATTTCAATTGGACGCAATTAATCCAGGGCGTTGGACATCACTACACGCACGTAGCGACGTTACTGATCGTCTCGTTATTGATTATGTTGATGGGTGCTGCTGCTCGCGTATCGCTGGGTTCTGGCGAAACAGCAGTTGTTCCCACGGGTAAATTTTCGGTTCGCGGTATTTTTGAAGTTTTCACTGAATACATCGGCGGCTTGGCAGATCAAGTGATCGGTCATCACGGCCGCGCATTTGCTCCGTACTTTTGCGCAATCTTTGTTTACATTTTATTTAACAACTTAGTGGGTTTGATTCCGGGAATGACTCCGGCAACTGAAAATTTCAATACAACTTTCGCCTTCGGTATTTTTTCTTTCTTAGCATACAACGTAATCGGTCTAAAGGCTGGCGGCGTTGGTTATTTGAAACATTTTTTGGGCCCTGTTTTATGGTTAGCCCCGTTAATGTTAATTATCGAAATCATTTCACACGTCATTCGTCCGTTAACTTTGGGTTTGCGTTTAGCGAACGTTATGACGGGTGACCACACGGTTCTATCGGTCTTCTTGGGATTATTTCCAGTTGGTCCGGCAATTCCGTTTTACGCGATGGGTTTACTGGTTTGTACAATCCAGGCCTTCGTATTTACTTTGTTATCAATGGTCTATGTGGCTCTTGCAACAGCCTCAGATCACTAATTAATTCATAAAAGGAGAATCTTATGAAAAAAGCATTATTATTCGCAGTAACAACATTGGCATCTGCAGCGGCATTCGCTCAAGAAACAGCGGCAGCTGGTAACGCAAGCGCAGGCTTAGTTGCTATCGGTGCTGGTTTAGCAATCG
>JANPPC010000015.1:0-22248 GCA_031428275.1 Bdellovibrio sp. | reverse complement strand
AATGCCCCCCGTTTTAGGACTACCAGATCTTTGCTTGGAATCAATCGATCATCATGAAAACATTTATATTAACGCTACGTTAAAGACGAAACCCCCATGCCCAAGATGTCATTCAGGTCACATTCACGTTAAAGACAGCTTCTTACGTCAAATAAACCATTCAAGGCACGGTAATCAAAATGTGATCGTCAGGTATCGGTCACACAAATACGTTTGTAAATCTTGTGGTAAATACTTCAACCTAAAGCTTCAAGGGATTTTAGGTAAACATCAATCCAGCGAAGCTTTTAAGCTAGATGTATTTGAACGTCATTCTGGTGGTGCAGCACAAAGCTATCTAGCAAATACGCACAAGATCAGTCATGCAACTGTTGAACGTTGGTATAAGGTGTTTATTAAAGACCGTATTGACGGCATGAAGAACAACCCATTACCCAGAGTCATTGGCATTGATGAACACTTTTTCACAAAAAAGAAAGGTTACGCGACCACAATAGCAGATCTTACAAAACACCGTGTCCACGATGTGGTTTTAGGTCGGTCAGAGGCAAGTCTTGAAAATTATTTAACAAAATTACCGAATAAAGATCGGGTTCAAGTTGTGGTGATGGATTTATCAAGCACATATAGATCGATAGTAAAAAAACATTTTCCAAGAGCTAAGATTGTAGCTGATAGGTTCCATGTTGTAAGACTAATCGGTTTTCAATTCTTAAAAGCGTGGAAGCAGTTTGACCCCACAGGGAGACATAATCGTGGATTATTGTCGTTGATGCGCAGGCACGAAGATAAATTAAGCCCAGAACAAAAGATAAAATTAGAAAAATATTTTGAACAATTTCCAGTTTTAAAAATACTTTGGAAATTTAAACATGAACTACATAATTTAATGCGTGAAAAGCATCTAAATAAAGACACTGTATGGACGAGAATCCATCAATTCTTGCCAATGATACAGCAATTAAAAGATAGCCCCATAGACTCGCTTAAAACGCTAGGTGATACCATGTATTCTTGGCGTGATGAGATCGGCAGAATGTGGCGATTTAGTAAAACAAATTCAATAACGGAAGGATTACATAATAAAATGGAAATGATAAGCAGACGTGCTTTTGGATTTAGGAATTTTAATAATTATAGATTAAGAGTGCTTGCACTTTGTGGATGGAATGGAATAATAAATAGAACTAGAAAACTTCATTAACTTGAAACTGCGATTCCCCCTCTGATTGAGTAGAACCCAGAAACTCCAGGTGCCCCTACCTTTGGAGGAGAACCATTGAAATCATTAGGAAATTGGTAGTGAGAGGCGGACTTGAACCGCCGACCTACGGATTATGATTCCGTTGCTCTAACCAGCTGAGCTACCCCACCACGGTCGTTTCTTAAACGCGAACCTATGGTATTAGTGAGAGTCGAAAAGTTTGTCAACTTCGCTCGGTAAAATTAACTTTTTATGGCGTGAATTGTGTATTTATGCGGCATTCTAAGGCTCTGCGTCTGAATGAAATGTTAACGAGACCTTCAAGTGAAAGTCTTTCACAATCATTTCTACAAAGCGGGGTTTTTATGAGAAAAAATATTCAGTTACTAGCAGTTACAATGTTGTTGTCGGTTTTTACGTTGGTGGCAGAGGCTGCTGGTCCGACCATGATTAAAATTGACGGCTCAAGCACAGTTTATCCGATCACAGAAGCGATGGCAGAAGAATTTCAGATTGAACAAAAAAATGCAATTAAAGTAACGGCCGGTATTTCTGGAACAGGTGGCGGGTTTAAAAAGTTTTGTCGCGCAGAAACTGACATTCAAGGAGCTTCTCGCCCGATAACAAAATCGGAAATGGAAGATTGTCGTAAAGCGGGCGTTAAGTACTTTGAAATACCAATCGCGTATGATGCGGCCGTTATCGTCGTTAATAAAAAAAATGATTGGTTAACCGAGATTTCGGTTGATGACTTAAAGAAGATTTGGGAACCCGGTGCACAAGGGCAAATTAAGAAATGGAATCAAGTGAACGCGAAATGGCCCGCAATCGACCTTAAGCTTTACGGTGCGGGCTCTGATTCGGGTACTTTCGACTACTTCACCGAAGCCATCGTTGGTAAGGCAAAGTCGTCACGCGGTGATTACACGGCTTCTGAAGATGACAATACAATCGTCAAAGGTGTAGCGGGCGATAAAGGCGCGTTGGGATACATTCCGATGTCATACTTCATGGAAAATCAAAAATATTTGAAAGCTATAGCCATTATCGGCGGCGCTAAGGCTCCGCTTAAAACAGCGGTCTTGCCGTCAAAGCAAACGGTCGAAAATGGCACTTACTTTCCGTTGTCACGCCCCCTGTTTATTTACGTAAGTGAAGCTTCGTCAAAAAGACCCGAAGTAAAATTGTTCGTAAATTATTATTTAAAAAATGCTGTAAAAATAGTTGAAGCGGTTAAGTACGTAGCACTTCCGCCAAAGGCTTACGAAATTGGTGCCGAGCACTTCGCAAAAGGAAAGTTGGGAACCGTTTTTGGATCTGAATCTCACGTGGGTTTAAAAATCGAAGATTTAATGAAAAAAGAAGCTACTTTTTAATTAGGTCTATTTGTTTTTGTTTTTTTCTATATGCATTTGTAGTGTCCAAAGACGCATTTGTTTTAAGAATTCGTCTTTCATTCCGTACAAAATGGCTTGGTGATAGTACAGCTTTTCAGGAGAGGCTTTTTCGTCAGCGTAATGAATTTTGATTTTCATTTCTTTTAGATCAGATTCGTCTTCTTGGGTTAGCGCGATATCGACCATTTGATCTAAATTGAATTTTTCTAGGTAGTTAAAGCCCAGAGCCGCCTCAGAAAATTCTTCAACGACCATCTCTTCAGAAATAACGATTGTTCCTTCATTGGGAACCGTCGTTATGTATGAAACTTCTTTTTCTTGCATCATTGGGTAAATTGTTTTCAGCACTTTAATAAGAAACGCTTTATCGAGCGGCTTCTCTAACCGGCAAAACTCAATCTGTAAACTAGCTTCAAGTTCTACACGTGTTAGATTTTCTTGCTGCAGACGAATTATAGTCGGTACTCTAGTGAATTCGTTTTTTAATGCGGCTTCTTCGTAAGTTATGTCTGTAATCAGTAAATCGGCGGTGATTTTATCGGCCGACTTAAAATCTTTTTTATGCATGATTAGGTTTGAAGTAAATGTGCGCTCAATTAATTGTTGGATCGTAGAAGACGTAGCCTCATCTTCAATATGAATTACTATGTCGATGCCGGCTTGTGTATTTTTCAAAACACCTCGCCATTGCGGATTTTTAAATCTTAACTTTGTTCCGACGATTTTACGTCGAATATTACTTAAAGCTGCAGCGGTGATTTTGACGAAGGCCACTTCGTAGCTATTGACATCTTCGTTAACAATTCGGCCCCAGGCATGTTGCACTTTTTGATGTTGAAACAGTGGGTGATAAAACTTGTACGCATTGCCAACAACAAGCGGGTATTCTTTTCCGATTTTAAATCCGGCCTCTGATAGCTGGGTAAAATTAAACTTTTTTAAGTATTCTAATTTACTTTTAGATACTGTCGTGTGAACAAATTGCGTTTTTACTTTTTGGCTAGGAAACAAGACGAAGCGGGTATGCTCTTTAAATATTGTTGGATCAAAAGGTTTGTAAATTAAATTTTTAATAATCGAAGCGCGTAATTTCTTAACTGGCTGGCTGGGGTCATCAAATAACGTTACTAGAATTTCGGTTTTGTATTTAGCCTTTAGGTCTTCAGCCGCTTTGACAGGATCAGATCCCAAACTTTCGATCGGCACCATGAGTACGCTGACCGTATCATTGCAATTTTCGGGTTTAAGCATTTCGGTCGCAAAAGTTTCTAATTTATCAAAGATATGAACTTTTGAACCAGAGTCTTTCGCGATATCACTGAAGCACTCTAAAATAATTTTCGAAGACTTTGGGTCAGCTTCAATAGCGACTAAACAATTCATACTTTAATTGTAACTGCAATTGTACTAAACTACCAGCCTGATTTACGACGATTTTTACGGCGGCTAAGGGGAAGTCCATTTGTACTTTCGACCGATTTTGTTGTTTGAGACGTATCTGTTTTGCTCATGTTATTACTATACCAGCTAGGAACTAGCTACCCAAGAGCTTCTTTCGCCCAAGGCTAATTGAAAACGATTCGACAGTTAAAGCGTCTATATCCGAGAAGAGCTGCGTGTTAATTTTTTGCAGAGCATTGCAGTCATTCTCGGCTGCTCGCCAGGTCAAAATCCATGAATTCCAGATGTTTTGTGAATCTTCCGTGTTCGGTAACACTTGGCTTAAATAGGCGCGTAAAGTTTTAAACAAATGCACCGGGTGCGAGTTCATGTCCGATATAATGTATTCAAAACCGTTTTTAAATTCAGTACTTAGACATAAGTCCTGAAGTGAATCGTGAAGCCAAATCATTTCAATGAAATGATAAAAACCAAGTTGGCCCAGCGTATTTGTATTATCTTTAAAAAAATGATCCGCATGAATCAGATCGTGAATAATAAAACTTAAAAAATCTCGTTCGTTCGAAACGCTGGCGGGCCAACTTTCAAAATCTTCATTGAACGTAATAATGCGCTGGCCGCGAAGTTGGTAATCTAATAGCTCGCGCGGCGATGGTATATGACCCAGTAAACTAAGCGGGTAGATATTCAAATAATAAAGCGATCGCAGACAAGAGTCCGGTAAGGGTTTAATCTTTAGAGTTCGTAAGGCTTCGTCTAGTAGTAGGTTACTCGGAAGCTTCGAAGGTACTCTAACAGGAGTGTCGATAAAAATTTGTGCAAAGCTGATCGTTGATTGCGATTCGGTATGAGCGAAGCTGTCTTTTCGTAAGCCTCCATACCAGTCATCAGGGCGACGTAGACACGAAAGAGCCACTGTCCAAGCTTTTAGCTTTTCAGTGGGTGTAAATCCCTGAAAACGCTGCTTCCAGAGTTTGAAGACAGCTTGGTTTTGAGTATAAAAGTCGACGGTACAAAACAAGGGACGGTACCGGTCTTTTTGTTGGTTTATTATGCGTATCATAAAGTCCATTATTTAAAGCTTGCATGATAACCACTGGTCAAGGTGAAATGAACACAGATCAAAAGATATATCGAATGTCATTCATGGAAGGGGTTGCATGAAAAAACTATTCGTTGGGGTTCTGTTTTTATTATCGCTCGACACATTCGCGACCGATATCGTATCGGCACTAGCCAAAAGCGAAGAGAATTTTAATCATTCACAGTATTACCAAGTGCAAGAACGTCTAGAAGGCCCCACGACTAATTTATTAGCGCTGACTCAGATTAAACAAAAATTTCCGTTACCCACGATCCCTTACAATCGTATTATTCATTTCGGTACTTGGATTCGCGATTCAAATCGTTGTTTGAATACGCGCGCCGAAGTTTTAAAGCGAGATTCTAAAGTAAATGTTTCGTACACTTCGAGCGGGTGTTCTGTAGCCGATGGAAAATGGAATGACCCTTACTCAGGAAGAGTGTTTACCTCGGCCGGTGATATTCAAATCGATCATTTCGTTCCGCTAAAAAATGCCTATATGACAGGGGCATTCGAGTGGGATTCTAAAAAGCGCTGCCTGTACGCTAATTATTTAGGTAATAAGTTTCATTTATTAGCCGTTAACGGCAGCGAAAATTTGCGTAAAAGCGATAACTCTCCGGATGGCTATATTCCACCGAATAAGGCTTACGTGTGTCAGTACTTAAAGCAGTGGCTTGAAGTGAAGTTGATTTGGTCTTTGCGGCTGACCCCGCAAGAAGTGGCAACGATTCAGAAATCGGCTGACGAGGCTCAGTGCGATACCAAAGCTTTTGTGTTACCTGCGAGCGAGCTTAAAGAACAGCGCCGCTATATCGCAGATAATGCTAATTTGTGTGAAAGACATTAGCTATTAGCCGACGTGTTTTGGCCAACCGAGTACTTTTTACTGTCTAAAACTCTAACACTCTGCAAATGGTATTTAGTTAGATAAAATGGCTTTATGAAAATAAAGTCATTTTTTTTTACAAGCTTGATGTTGTTATCGGTAAACGCCTGGTCTGAACTGACTCTAACCATGGGCGGAGACGTTAATTTTAATAAGAACTTATTTCGAACCAGTCCCCAAGGCTTTCTAGCGGGAAACGGAAAAACGCCAACGCCGTGGGCTACTTATGTGGCCGGAATTAAGCCTCTGATTGATGGAGATATTAATTTCGCAAATATTGAAACAGTGGTCAGTGAACGTAGTGATTTAAAACCAGAAGAAAAAGCTTACGTATTTCAAACTCATCCAAATGCGATTCAGCAGTTGGTTGATGTGGGTTTTAATTTATTTAATTTGGCAAATAATCACGCCTATGATTATGGCGTACCTGGCATGCAAGAAACTTTAAGTTCGATGCAAAATTTAAAAAATCGTAATCCGCAGATTGAAAGCTTTGGCTTGGGATATCAATCCGATCTTTTGCGCCCACATGTGTTTCAAAAGAATGGCTACACAATCGCGGTCGCCAGCGTAAGTATTATCGATAAGCGCTTTAAGGCGACAGATTCTTCGCCGGGCTTAATTCATATTTGGAGCCAAGATGAATACCGACAAATCGTTAAAAATATGCGTTCGATCAATGCCCACTACAAAATTTTATCGATTCACTTTGGGACTGAAAGCCAGGTCACTTTAGACCGTCGACAAAAAGAATATTATGAATACGCAATTAAAAATGGCGATATTGATTTAATTATTGGCCATCATCCGCATTCGGTTCGTCCGATTCAAAAGATCGGTAACAAGTATATCTTTTATAGCCTTGGTAATTACTTGATGCTGGGTTCGGCAAACATTACCGGTTTTGATGGTGGCAAAGATTTTGGACTATTTGCTAAATTACATTTGACGACGAACGAGCAAGGTCGGTTACAGCCCGAGGCCATTCAGTTGACCGCATTAACCAATACCCATGCTGTTGTTAAGCCATTGCTGGGCTCTGTAGCGCAAAGACGACTTAAGGCACTGAATGATCTTTCTGAAAATCAAGTGGGGCGCGAGGCCTTTACTCCGGTCATTCAGGCTTCAGGTCAGGCCCTATTTTGCGAACAAAATTTGAAAACTAATTCGGCGCGAGCTGTTTGTCTGCAATAGTTTTTTGTTTTTTATGATTGCTAACAACGTTCGTGCGTTGAAATCTTTCGATGTACTGGCAACGCTGGCAAAGACTTTCTACTAACTTTTTTTGTTGAAAACCCTTAAGAATAGCCTGTGCTTTTTCAGAGACTAAAATTTCGGATACCGTTTGGTCTTGAATTTTGCCTAGGGGAATATTTCCTTCTTTATCTAGGCAGCACGGCACCACGTTGCCATCAACTAAAATGCCGATATGTGAACTGAGGCCGTAGCAGCTGCCAACCGTTCCTAGAACCGGCAGATCCATGCTGGGCCAAATAAATTCTGTGTCGTAGTGCAGGTAAAGGCGATTCTTTATTTTCAAACTTTTACTTTTGCTGATGTCGATATTCTTACCGAATTCAATTCCAAAATGACTGCTGATTCGGTTTAACATATCGGTGTTGTTGGTTGTTGTGCCACGTGGGTCGTTCAAGTTCCAAAGACGGTAGTTGATATATAAGTCTGAACGTTGTTCAAATGCTTTTTCAGTAAAACGAAAAATTTTATCTAAGTAAACCGTTGGATCTTTATCTGGATGATTATCAAAAAAACTATGTAGCGAAAAATTGATCTGACGAAATGCGGGATGCAAAAGTTTTTCAGCCAAAGGTTCGCGCAGTAAAACTCCGTTACTGACTAAGAATATTTTTACGTTTTGTTCGTGGCAGATATCAACTAATTCAGAAAACTGCGGGTGAACTAAGGGTTCGCCCATTAAATGAAAACAAACTTGTTCAGTCAAAGGCGCAACTTGCCTAATGATTTCGCGAAATAATTCAACAGGCATCAGTTTTTTTGTGCGAATCACTTCGGGGCAAAAGCTACATTGCAAATTGCAGATGTTGCTAATCTCGATATTAATTTTGGTAAACTTTTTCGCCATACTTAGCATTTAATCTAGAACAGGATAGGAGGCAATAAATGATAGTAAGTATCCTTCGTTTTTGCCGGTGGCGTAGTCACCCTGGCGGTTCTTTTCACCCAATACCCCGAAGCGAACCAATTGTACGATCGGGTAGTGCCGATCGGCTAACCCAGGTAGCGCCAGCCAGAAGCCGAACGTATAATCAGTGAAGCCTATTTCATTCGCGCTAGGCCCGTACAAGTACTGATTGTGCGCACGATCGGCGTAACCTACGCTTGCCACCAGGTTGGGTTCAAGTTTCGTACTTAGTAAATCAAAATCAAACAACTTAGCTTTGCCGATTAAGTTTAGATGATTTCCAGAATGAGCTTTTAAATCTTTTGACCAAGTGAATTCAAATTCACCAAGATAGTCGCTGTTGTACCCCGGAATATAAAAATCAATTCCGTTGCTCCATTCGTACGTGGTTTCACGATTTACATTGCCTACTCTTACCGATTCATAATCAGGAAAAAGCGGATCGTCGCCGATCACTGAAATTTTGGTACGAAAGCGAATCTGATCATTAAAAATAAATTTTTGATAATCGATGCTGTCACCTAAGAAAGCTAATTGATCATCAAAGAAAAAAAGACTGATGACGGGATCAATTTGAAAATCACGGTAAATAATAACGCCGCGCTTTTGATAAATCGAAGAAAAACGCACGCCCAGGTTTAAACTACTGAACGTACCACTGTGATGCGGTGGCAAGGCTAAAGCCGTGAAGCTAAAGCAACATAAAGAAAATAGAAGTAGTGCTCTAATTGCAATTACATTTGGCATGATTAGCATTTGTATAGGGTACTGCGGGGCGAGTCAATCGAGCTTAGTTATGGACTGATAGTATTCATCCTTATCGCGGTTGACAGAAACGGCGTATAGTAAAAAAATAATGTGTTACCAAAACAAAATAAAAAGGAGATTTTATGAAAGTCGAAAAAATACTATACACGGCTCACGCATCAGCGACCGGTGGCCGCGAAGGTACGGTGCATTCATCTGACGAAGCGATCAAAGCTACTTTAACGACTCCGAAAGAGTTGGGTGGCTCGGGCGCATTCGGTACAAATCCCGAACAGCTTTTTGCAGCTGGGTATTCAGCCTGTTTTCTAGGGGCTTTGAAATTTGTAGCTATGAAAGAAAAAGTAGCTTTACCCGCAGAGACAAAAATTTCAGGCGCTGTCGGTATTGGCCCGATTGCAACGGGTTTTGGCATTGCCGTTGAATTGAAAATTCAAATTCCGGGTGTTGAAGCGACCGTGGTAAAAGACTTGGTCGATAAAGCACATATCGTTTGCCCGTATTCAGCGGCAACTCGCGGTAACATAGACGTTAAGTTGACAATCGTTTAATCGTAAAGGGCAGGTTTCTATGCAAACTCAAAAGCTACGTAAAGCCGTTATCGTCGGTGGTATTAGAACTCCATTTGTAAGATCATTTACGAAATATGTTCGTTTATCAAATCAAGACGTCATGACGGCTACGCTAAAAAAACTTGTCGAGAAATATTCTTTACAAGGTAAAGAATTAGGCGACGTAGCATTTGGGTCTGTCATGCTTAACTCTGGTGATTGGAACATAACCCGTGAAGTCGTTCTGGGTAGCGGCTTACACCCTCATACCCCAGGTTATAATGTTCAGCGCGCCTGCGGAACGGGTTTAGAAACAACTTGGCAAATCGCTTCAAAAGTAATGTTGGGTCAAATCGAAGCCGGCATCTCTGGTGGAAGTGATACAAATTCAGACGCGCCCGTGATGTTGTCTAGAAATTTTACCTGGAAATTATTTGATTTGCAAAACACCAAAGGTTTCTTGGGGCGTGTGGTTGGAATTTTTAAATTTAAATTCAGCGATTTAAAATTACAATTTCCGGTCGTACGCGAACCTCGTACGGGCTTATCGATGGGTGATCATACAGAGTTAATGGTCAAAGAATGGAAGATCACTAGGCAAGAGCAAGATCAGCTTGCCTTCGAAAGCCATCAAAAGGGTGTTAAGGCCTATGCCGAAGGCTTTCACTCAGATTTAATTTTTGAATACCAGGGTGTGAAGCAGGACGCAATTCTACGCGGTGATACGACCTTAGAAAAATTAGCACGCTTGAAACCAGCCTTTGATCGCTCGGCTACCGGCACCTTAACAGCAGGTAATAGCACTCCGCTAACCGATGGCTCTTCGGCTGTTTTAGTTACAAGCGAAGACTACGCGGCAAAAAATAATTTACCGGTGCTAGCAACTTTTGTAGACGCCGAAGTTGCGGCCGTTGATTTTGTTAATGGCGAAGGTCTATTAATGGCGCCGACAATTGCGGTTAGCCGCTTACTCGCGCGAAATAATTTAACATTACAAGACTTTGATTTTTACGAAATTCACGAGGCCTTTGCCGGCCAGGTTCTATGCAATATGAAAGCTTGGGAAAGCGCTGATTACTGCAAAAATATTTTGGGACGCCCACAACCCATGGGTTCTATTGATCGTGCTAAATTAAATGTTAAAGGAGGCAGTTTAGCCTTGGGCCATCCATTTTCGGCCACAGGCGGTCGTATCGTTGCTTCACTAGCAAAAATTTTAGCTGAAAAAGGCAAAGGCCGCGGTTTAATTTCAATTTGCACGGCAGGCGGTATGGGCGTTGCCGCAATATTAGAAAGATAGTTTTATGAAACAATATGATAGCGATCAATCTGATCAAAGTTCTGGTGAAGAAAAACTTGTTGCCGCAGTCATCGTGCCGTTAGATAAAATGTCAGAAGGTGCGCTTGAGGGCTTGATTCAAGAATTCGTATTACGTGAGGGCACTGATTACGGTCAAAATGAAGTAACGCTACAGAAAAAAAACGAACAAATAAAAAAGCGACTACTAGCTGGGCATATTTTTGTCGTTTTTGACCCTAAAGAGCAATCGGCATCGATTGTTCGAAAAGAAAATTTGCCGCCAGATATTCTAGATTGACGCTTTGACTAAGCGAATGCCGCCGTCTTCGATGGTGATGAGTTTTCGTTTATACAGGCCACCCAGCGCAACTTTATATTTTTTCTTACTAACTCCGAAAAGCTCATATATTTTTTCAGGGGGAGTCTTGTCGTGAATGGCCAGAAAACCATCCTTAATTTTTAGAAGCTCGATAATTTTTTCACCGATATCTTCGGTGGCTTTATGCCCGGCTGCGCGCAAAATAAGATCTATCTTACCGTCGTCACGCATTTTGCGAATGTAAGCTTGCACAATATCACCCACATGAAGTGGTTGAAAGATTTCATTTTTATAGAGTAGTCCGATATGTTGATTATTGATAATCGCCTTGAAACCTAATTCTGTTTCGGTAGCAATCATAAGCTGTACGGCTTGATTGTCTTTGTAAGGAGCTGGACCTTTATCTAAGTGGCGTTCAAGGCGCATCGATGCACAAGGGCGGTCCATATTGTCTACATAAACTTTTACAACGATGTCGTCGCCGATATCGATTTCTCGTGTTTGTTCGCTAAAAGGTAAAAAAAGGTCTTTGGGTTGGTTCCAGTCTAAGAAGGCCCCGATCGCGGTAACTGAAACGACGCGCAGTAAGGCAAAATCTTCGATTTGTACTATAGGGTTGTATTGCATGAAGATATGATAAGCGAAAACATATGAAAACTCTACCATTAAAATACGTCAAAAAACCTAGCCCTTAATGGATAGTTCTTGAAAATAAAAAGTAAAAAACTATATTTAATATGAGGTATTTTTGCTAAAAATAATTCAATTGGCGCTATGATAGCACGTTATAATCTTGATTCGACCGTAGAACAAATGCTTGAAGGAATACAAATTTTATCTTTTGATTTAATTTATATTTACTTGAACGAGGCAGCCAGAAGGCACGGCCGGACCGGCGAGGTTATCGGCGTTAAATTAGTTGATCGCTACCCAGGTATAGAAAACACGACACTGTATGCGCTTATTCTAGAAGTTCTGAAAAGCGGTCATTTGCAAATTCTAGAACATCAAGTCGAATATGAAGATAAAAGTAAAAGCTGGTTTGATTTTTATATTGAGCCCCATGCGCAAGGCATTCTTATTCGATCGATTGATATCAACAAGCGAAAAAAGTTAGAAGAAGTTTTTTTACATACGCAAAGAATTGAAGCTGTCGGCCGTTTAGCGGGCGGGCTAGCACACGCTTTGAACAATAAACTAGGTGCCATGCTGATTTATTCCGAACTGGCCTTAGACTCTATCTCTGAAGAACAAAAAAAATTACGTTCGTGTGTGCAGCAGATGATACGTTCGATCGAGCAATCAACGATTTTGACCAACCAACTTCTGGCTTTTGGCTGCAAGCAAGGGCTTGATTTAAAAACCGTTAATTTAAATGATCTGTGCGAAAACACCTTAACCAGCATAAAACCGCTGGTAGGCGATATAATAGAAGTTAAAGTTTTAATCGAAAAAGATTTGAATGAGGTTAGGGTTGACCCTTCGCAGATCGAACAAGTGTTGTTAAATTTAGCAACGCATGCCAGAGACGCGATGCCTAAAGGCGGAGTTCTGACTTTAGAAACTGCAAATGTATTTATTGATAATTCTTATTGTAAGCACTATCCAAAATTATCTCCTGGTAATTATATGATGTTGTGTGTAAGCGATACGGGTGAAGGTATGACCAAAGAAGATCTTAGCCATATCTTTGAACCTTTTTATACGAACAAGAGTATCGAAAAAGGAAGTGACTTAGGTTTAGCATCCGCGCACGGAATCGTTAATCAGTCGGGCGGGCATATTGTGGTTCAAAGCGAAGTAGGTAGCGGAACGACATTTAATATGTACTTCCCAGCAGTGCATCTTTCAGAAACGCAGGTTCCCAAGCAGGGGGCTGAAGTACTTAGTCAACAAGGTTCAGAAAGAATTTTATTAGTCGAAAGCGATCCGTTTCTACGTGCGGCATTTATGGCGGGTTTAGAAAAGGTTGGCTACCAGGTTGAGTCTGCAGTCGATTACGAAACTGCCGAAGCTCTTTTTTTGAAACGAAACACAGAGTTCGATATTCTACTTACTGATGTGCTACTTCCGAAATCAACGGGAAGCGCGCTCTACAATACTTTGAAAAGTAGAAAAAAGAATTTGAAAGTGATTTTTGTTACGGACTACATTAATAATTCGGTCGCAAGCAATGGTCTAAGTGCTTCCGAATATACGCTTTTGCAAAAACCAGTTTCAACCCGAAATTTATTGCTAACAATTCGAAAGGTCGCGGACAATGTTTAGGATATTGTTGGTCGAAGATAATAATGAAATGCGCGGTGCTTTGAAAAGTACGTTAACCCTTGCCGGTTATGCGGTGACCGAGGCTGAGCACGGTCGAATTGCACAAAATAAATTGAAGCTTGAAGAGTTTGATTTGGTTATTTCAGATTTTCAAATGGCGCACATGAACGGCATCGAACTTTTGAAATGGATTAAAGAAAATAAAAATTTACCGGTGATACTGATTACGGGATTTTCACAACTGCTCGAGACACAAACCGCTTCTTCTTTGGGAGCTTCAGGTTTTTTGACCAAGCCATTTAGCTACAAAGAAGTCTTGAAAGTTATTCAAAAGGTAATGGCGCCCGATTCTTCTGTTACTAAGATCGAAGATACTGATTTATCTTTTTGCGCGATTCCGATTGAAGACTTTGTTTCAGGTTCGGGAATGCAAATCGGCATCTATATTAAGCTAGGGCCTAAAAAATATATTCGCATCGCGCACCAAGGTGACGAAGTTCCGAACGATAAAGTCGAAGCTTACAAAGAAAAGGGTGTTCACTTTCTGTATGCAAAAAAAGACGATTTTGGCCGCTTCATCGGTTTCAATCTAAACCTATCTAAGATTTTAAAAGATGACGATCAAGTTTCGGCTGAAAAGAAAACCAGATTTATGCGTTACACTACGGGCCTTATTCTAGAAAATACCGCTGTAAAGGGGATAAATAAAAACGCATTCGATCAAGCATCGAACAGTTTAAACTCTTATATGTCGCTGATAACTGATAGTTCTGACTTGTTTCAAGTACTTCAGGCTTTGAACGGAGAAAATGACCGTCTGTATTCGCATAGCTTAGCAGTCAGTATTTACAGCGTTATGTTAGCAAAGCAGCTCGGTTGGAAAAGCCAGCCAAATTTGTTTAAGCTAACTACTGCTGGTTTATTTCACGATATTGGCGAGAAAGAAATTGATTCAGAAATCACTGCAAAAAAATTTGATTCACTTACGCTAGACGAAAAAAAGAAGTTTGAAGCTCACTGCGATCGAGGTCGAGCTATGCTGCTTGAGCTCACTGATATTCCGGCGGATGTCGTACAAATCGTGCATGAGCATCACGAATGCTACAGTGGCCGAGGCTATCCACGACAACTAAAAAAAGAGAGTATTCACCCGTTAGCACGGGTTATTGCGGTGGCAGATAAGTTTTGTAATTATGCTCTTAAATCGAGTCGTTCAAGCGGTTGTGACGCAGAAACAGCATTTCGTCATGTTGAAGAAAGTCATAAAGACGAAATTGACCCCGAAATATTGGAAGCTCTAAGAGCCATGTGCCAACCGGCACCAACGAACCTTAATGTCTAATGTTTTGTAATTTGTTGAGTTAAAAATTCTGAGAAATCATCGAACTGCCGACTCATGATAAAGTTAGGTAATGCTTTTGAAAGTATCAGTAAAATAATGCCTGTTTTACGAAAGTTCAAAAATGAAGCGGCAAGGCCAGCTCCGGAAAAGCCTAATTTCAAAATTTTCTTATTTTTAATCGGTATTTTTAAAATAAGTAAATCAAGCAGCGAATTTAAAAATGTAAGAACGGCATCTGAAGGTTTAAGTTTACTTAATTGTTTCCGTTTTTCAGTCTTACTAAGATCGCTATTATTTTTAATTTGCTGAACAGATTCGAGCCACTTGCCTAATTCGATTTTTGCATCATCATCAATTTGACTTAAAGTGTTTTTGATAATGTTTTTTACTTTTTTTAACATACATTCCTAACCGACTAAAATTTGGTAAAGTAGGCAAAGATTAGCAGCTAAAATGATTAAAAACAGTAACCAAGAAATTATTTTACCGAATCCGCGAATTGTGAAAGCACCCATTAATTTTTTATCAGTGACAAATTGAATCAACGGAAAAATCACGAATGGCAATTGCAGGCTAAGAACAACCTGCGTCAGTACGAGCAAGCGGCCGGTTGAGCCTTCACCAAGAAGTTTAACGCCAATGTAAGCGGGTATTAGTGCTAAGGCACGCGTAATCACGCGCCTTTTCCAGCACGGAATTTTTAAATCTAGAAAACCTTCTAGAATAATTTGCCCTGCAATTGTTCCGGTAAAAGTTGAGCTTTGTCCGGCCGCTAATAGAGCGATACCAAATAATACAGCGGCGATTGATGAACCCACAACGGGGTCCAGTAGATGAAACGCCTCATCAATACCTGTGATCTGTTGGTGCCCTGTTTTGTGGAATGCCGTCGCCGCTAAAATAAGAATAGCCGAATTGACTAAGAACGCTAGAAATAGCGAACCTACGGTATCAATTGTATTCATACGAATGGCGACACGTTTTGCGTCGTCTGTTTTTGCAATGGCGCGCGTTTGTACAATTGACGAGTGCAGATATAAGTTATGCGGCATAACAGTCGCCCCTAAAATACCAATGGCTAGGTATAGAGGCTCAGTTTCAGAAATTTTGCTGATTGACGGAATATACCCTCTAAGCACGTCTCCCCATGCTGGCTGAACCAGCCACAGTTCTACGAAGTAGCAAATACCGATGGTCATTACTAAGCCAAGTATAATCGCTTCAACTTGTCGGAAGCCTTTTCCTTTTAAACCTAGAATGATCAAAGTGTCTAAGGCGGTAATTGCGATTCCTTGCGGTAAAGTGCAGCCAATTAATAATTTGAACGCTAAGGCGCAACCTAACACTTCGGCGATGTCGGTCGCGATAATGGCGATCTCGGCTAAAACCCACAGAACAAGCCCCGTGGTTTTTGAATACCTTTCTCGGCACAGTTGGGCAATATCTCGGCCAGACACCAGACCGACACGTAAAGTAAGGCACTGTAAGAAGACAGCCGCCAAGCTTGATAGCAAAACAATAAAAAGTAAATTGTAGCCGTACTTCGAGCCCGCTTCGATGTCGGTAGCCCAGTTACCGGGATCCATATAACCAACTGAAACGAGAAGACCGGGGCCTAAGAAAAGACGCAATTTTTTTAAAAATGAAGCATTCGTCGGAATTGAAACCGAGCCTTGAATTTCTGAGGGGCAAAACGGTGCAGTCGCAACGTCAGGTAATTTAAATTTAAACATCTGCATTATTCCTTCGTGCAGATAGGTTAGTTTTGCAATTGCAGCGGGTCAATAGTTGATAGAAAACACTCTATGAGTTCAAATGGAGCCTCTATCACAATTACCCTGAAGGAGATTTCTATGTCTTTGCATATCGGCGATATCGCACCAGATTTTCAGCAAGATTCAACTGAAGGAACAATTAGCTTTCACATTTGGAAAGGTGTTAGTTGGGCCGTTTTATTTTCTCATCCTAAAAACTTTACTCCGGTGTGCACGACAGAATTAGGCGAAGCGGCTAGATTAAAGCCTGAATTCGATAAACGTAACGTCAAAGTTTTAGGTTTAAGCGTAGACAAATTAGATGATCATGAAAGATGGTCGAACGACATTAAAGAAACGCAAGGTACGGCATTAAACTTTCCACTTTTAGCCGACAACGATAAAAAAGTTTCGCAGTTGTACGATATGATTCATCCTAATGCGAATGATACGATGACAGTACGTTCAGTATTTGTGATTGATCCGAAGAATAAAATTCGATTGATCTTAACTTACCCGGCAAGTACAGGTCGTAATTTTAACGAGATTTTAAGAGTGGTTGATTCTTTACAGTTAACCGACAGCCACAAAGTCGCGACCCCAGTAAACTGGAAAGATGGTGATGACGTCATCATTATTCCGTCATTACAAGACAAAATCGAAATGGATCGTTTGTTTCCGAAAGGTTACAAGGCCGTTAAGCCTTATTTACGAATCACTCCACAGCCGAATAAGAAATAGTTCAAGCCGATGTTGATTGGACAGGTTTCTAATATTGTGGGCGAAACTCCATTGGTGAAGATCACTTCTTTATCGAAAGCGACGGGTTGTGAAATTTTTGCGAAAGCAGAATTTTTGAATCCTGGCGGAAGTGTAAAAGATCGCGCAGCTTTAGGAATAATTGAAGCTGCTGAAAAAGATGGTCTGTTAAAACCAGGTCACACAATCGTTGAAGGAACGGCCGGTAATACGGGGATTGGGCTTGCAACGATTGCCGCGCAAAAAGGTTATCACTGCGTGATTGTGATGCCAAACAACCAAGCCGCAGAAAAGTATCAGACTTTAAAAGCGCTTGGGGTTGAGTTAATAACGGTCGATCCGTGCCCGTTTGCAAACCAAAATCATTTTTACCACACCGCTCGAAGAATAGCTGAAGAGCGAGCCCACACGTTCTGGGCAAATCAGTTCGAAAATCCAGCTAATTATCAATATCACTACAAGACAACCGGCGCTGAAATTTGGAAGCAAACCGAAGGTCGTATTGATGCTTTTATTTCTGCGGTTGGAACGGGTGGAACAATAGGTGGAGTGTCAAAATATTTAAAAGAAAAAGATCCTTCGGTTCATATTCGTTTAGTTGATCCCTTTGGTTCTGGATTGTATTCGTATTTTAAAACCGGGCAAATGGCTTCAACCGGTACGTCTATAACTGAAGGTATTGGCATCATGCGCCTGACTGAAAATTTTAAAGTGGCACTCATTGATGAGGCAGTTCAAGTAACGGATCAGCAGATGATATCAATGTTGTATCACCTAGCAAAGCACGATGGATTATTAGTTGGTACTTCGGCCGCGCTAAACGTATTTGCGTCCTATCAATATGCCTTGGAAAATAAAAACCTGGGTAAAAAAGTCGTCACTATACTTTGTGATTCGGCCTTACGATATCAATCAAAAATATTTAGCCCTAAGTTTTTAGCAGAAAAGTTTTTGAAGCCAGAACCTATTTTACAGTAAATTTTATATTTTGGCGACAAACACTCTATAAAGAAAAATGAACCACTAAAAATAAAGCCAAGAAGTAGATCCTACTTCTTGGCTTTATTTATGTTAACTAGAAATTCGAAACTATTTCTTCTTTGCTTCAACTAAACGAGTCACGTTGTTTACACCAATCGTCGCGTTTTCGCCATTACACTCACCCTCAGTGAAGATAGACAGCGTATGTTTATTTTGAAAACCTACGATGATGTCGCAGCTGCCGTCGGTTGAAATGAGTTGAACCGAATTACGCTTAACTGCGATAAGGTCTCTCATTTCAGCTTTTTTGCCGGTTTGCTTTTTAGTTATTTTAACGATGTATGAACTTGAATCTAATGTCTTAATCGACACCGAAGTTTTAGCTTTGGTAATGATACATTTATCACCGTTAAGAACTCCAGACCGAGCTTTACAGGCCTTATCATCTTTAACACCACGGGCGACTCCGACCGAGCGTTTTAAAAATTTACCTTCGAGATTTAAAGACACGTCCGAATACGACTGCGCCATGGTCATCGCTGAAAAGCAAAGTACAGCTGCAGATACAAAAAGATTCTTCATAAAAACTCCTTAGTTAATATTTCTATTGTTAACATTGGAGGGTATTACGAAATGCGTACCGCTATTCGCAGCGTTTAGAATCGATCTGGAAGAAATTACATGTCAAAAGTTTAGACGATCAAACTAAAAACGTTATCCAGCGATGTATTTTGTTAGTCGCTCTCGGTACCCTTATATCCGTTTATGCCTCATTAAATCGAATAGGTTTGTTCTAAAAGCTAAAAAAACGGGTTTCTGATTTGCATTTCTAGGGGTTTGTAAACGGGAATTAACCCGAAAATAAATTTTAAAAGGAGTTTTTATGTTTCCAAAAAGATTTGCCCTTATAGGCGGTATTATTATGCTAGCAATGGGATTGTTTTCATTGATTCCGCAATTGGTGGGCTCAGCGCAAGGGCTACCGGCATTATATGTTGAACAAAGTTACGGCTTATTCTTAGGTCTATTTCCGATGAATGTTCTAAATAAAGTTGCATTGATTATTTTTGGATTAGCAGGAATTTATGCTGCGAACAAAAAATTTACGAATTTACCGGCTTCAATTAAGTTCTCTAGATGGACTTTCTTCGTTATGGGACCGTTGGCCATTTTAGGTTTAATTCCACAGACAAACACTTTGTTCGGCTACTGGCCTTTATTTGGCAACGACATCTGGTTGCACGCTGCGTTCGCAGTAGTGGGTGCTTACTTCGGCTTTGCTTTAACTGCTCGCGTTCCAGATCAAAAGGCTACCGATAAAAAATTCACAACGCCTGTGCATGGTCTACGTTAATTTCAAGTTTGAGTAGAAGAAATAGAAAATATCTAACGGAAACATTTATGAGATGTTTCCGTTTTTCTTTCTAACGAAATTTTACAGAACTTAGTAATTTTCGAAGCTCTTTTAGCTTGAACGGTTTTTCGATTTTTTTATTGTCGATCGATTCTAAAAATCCGCTCGTTGATGGTCCGAAAGCTCCACCAGTCATAAAAACCATGCGCTGCGCTTGATCGGGAGCCAGCTCTAATACTTTTTTATAAAGTTCCATGCCAGACATTTGCGGCATCATAAGGTCGCTGACAATTACGTTATATCTTTTACCTTCACTTAATAAAGCTATAGCATCAGCACCACAGTTGACCGTTGTTACTTCGTGATCATCGGCTAAGACTTCTTCTAGAACACTACTGAAAGTCTCTTCGTCGTCGACAATAAGTAATTTTGATTGCTGAGAAGAGCTTTCAATTTCCCCGGGCTCTTCAGCATGAGCTAAGTTTTCTGGCGGAGCTAGGGGCAACGACACAATAAATTCAGTTCCTGAATTCAAGGTCGAAGTGAAAGTAATATCGCCACCCAGATTTTTTACTATTCTTTTGGTTAGCGGTAGAGCAAGGCCCGTGCCGATGCCTTTTGGTTTGGTCGTGAAAAATGGGGTGAAAATTCTTTTTTTGATTGGTTCGCTCATTCCTATGCCGTTATCTTTGATTGACACAATGACTTGTTCGGCTTGAATCGAAGCTGTTACTTCGATGCGGTTTCTCGGATTTTCTTTACGCAGGGCTTGAGCTGCATTTATAATCAAGTTTAAAAAAACCTGTCCTAGGCGCCCTTCGTTAGCCAGCACTTTCGTGCTCTGTGAGTAGTTTTTAACTATTTCAATAGGGCGACGATTTTCGTTAAGTGCAATTCGTAGTGAAGAGTCTAAAACTTTTGCTAAATCGACCGAAGTTTTTGGATCTTCTTCGCGATGAGAAAGTAGTTTTAAATCGATAACTATTTTTTGAATATTTTCAACTGCGGCGTAGGTCTCATGCAATTTGTTAACTAGCTTGGCTGGAATCGTTTGCGAGTTCGTGCATTCATTCAGAATAATCTCTAAATTAAGTATGACTGAAGCTAAAGGATTATTAATTTCGTGCGCAACACCGGCAACAAGTGTGCCGATGCTAGCCATTCTTTCTGTTTCGATCAGAAGTGCTTCGGCCTCTTTTTTTTCAGATTGATCCCGAGAAATAAGAATAGCGCCAGTTATTTTGCCTTCGTCATTTAGCAGCGCAGTAAATCGCGTCCAGTACCATGTAGGTTTTGAGTGTGCTCCGCGTCCTAGGTATTCATAGCTGATGGGTTTTCCATCTTGCATGAGCTGCACAAAGATCTTTTTAATATCTTCGCGCTGGTCTTTGGTTATAAGTGAAAACCAATTTTTACCAATGACGTCTGCCTTTTCAATACCGACAGGACTATGGTTTAGAAACTTTATTGTTGCTTCTTCATCAAGCAACATAATGTAGTCGCTCACGTTTTCGAAGACCGTTCTAAAAAAGGATTCAGTTGTTATTAAGTCGTTCATGAAATATAACAATTTTTGTTAAGCATATAGATATACAGTAAATTGATCTTTATCATAACTCAAGTAAGCATTTCTATTTTTTAAGTTAAATGTTTCAAAACCAATTTACGATTAGAAATACTCTAGCGGTCTAGCTCTAACATAAATTTTGTTTAGTAAAGTAAAATTTCCCCAAGCATGTTCTAGCGATCATGCTTATAGCCCGCGAAGTCGGTTTAAACTGATTTTAGGTTTGGCAAGAAGTATGCATTTCAATACTCTGTTCGATCGCATAAATAAACAACGGAGGAAAAATGAATTCAACAGCTAAAAATATTGCGGCCGCTTATTTGGCACCAAAGGTTCTGAAACGTTTCAAATGGCAATACTTGGTTTTCGGAGTAGCCGCTTACTACGGACTTAAGTTATTAAGTAAAAAAGGTGTATTACCAAATCAAACGGGTAAAGCGCTTGAATTAATTGACCAAGGTATCGACTTTGCTAAAGGGCAAGTTGGTTTACAAAAACCAAGCGAAAAGTTAACCCCCGCTCATTTACATGCGGATGTAGCTCCTTTGCATTGATAGGAATAACTTATTTACTCAGGCCTAAAAAAAACCAGTCAATCAGCTGGTTTTTTTTTAGTGCTGCATTAATTGCGCGATCGCAGAAATAAGACGATCGTTGGCAATAGGTTTTGAAATATGCAATTGAAAACCTGCTTTCAAGGCCATCGTTCGTTCTTCATCTTTAGCATAAGCGGTCAGCGCGATGGCTTTAATTTGGTTAACAGCACTGTCGGGTAAGGCGCGCACAGATTTGATAAGTTCGTAACCATCCATTTCGGGCATCCCGATGTCGCTCAGTAAAATGTCTGCTTTGTAATGCTGAATTTGTTGTAAAGCTTCGACCGCAGAGTTTGCGATACGGACTTCAGCATTCGCGCGCCTTAGCCAAATACTAATAAGCTCTAAAATGTCCGGGGAATCGTCGACGACCAGTACTTTTAATCCGGCCAATGTGTGTGTAGTTTGTAAAGTCTGGAGTGCGGTGAAGATTTCGTAGTCTAGTTGGATTATCAAAATGAGACAGGCTTCCTGATTTGTAACAATAAATCCGATACGGATTGAAAGTGAGAATCAGAAATGACAGATCCAAAGAAAAATAAAAAATGGCCACTTG
>JANPPC010000014.1:0-75408 GCA_031428275.1 Bdellovibrio sp. | reverse complement strand
GTTTTGCTTTATCTTCACTTAGCGCAAAAATGTACAGTGATTTGCACGCAGCACACAATCAAGACAATCAAATTAGAATTGTTAATCAGGTAAGCAAAGATTTAACGGATTGGTCTGCGCTTATGCTCAGTTATAAAAATGATAACAATTTTTATGCCGATATTCTGAGTCAGAAAAATGAGCTTAGCATAATCGTCGATACTGATCACGTACTGACTGGGTCATTATAGTTCAACTAAAACTCGGAAACGGACGTCCGAGCTAACTAATAATGTTAAGTCGATTTACAGAGCCCATTCTTTCAGGGTCGCTTCCGGATCGTCTACCTTATTTAGTTCAGCACATTTCTTTAAGAATGCTTGAATCGATGAGCCATTTTTTTGATATACTTTTTCAAAAACATCTAAATCTTTCATGTAGGTTTGATAGGTGCCTAGACGGGCGTTATTTAAATTACTTTTTGCGAAATTTTGATAGGCTTTAGTTTTAAGCTTAGGAGCAAGGTCATTAGTAAAGTTTTTTTTAATTAGATTAAAACGTTCCATACGCGCGTGTTCATTTTCATCCTCATTGCTTTTTGGTACGTAATTAATGTACCAGTTTTTTAGATCATTCAGCTCACGAGTAATAAATTTCGAGAATAATTCATCATCTATATTTTCATTTTTGATTAAAAGTAAAGTGGGTGAAGCAGGCCCCTCTTTTTCTAAATAGAAAATTTCCGTTCCTTTGTTGGCCACAAATACGGCAAGCCGTTCATTAAAATCGATATTGTCTTTAATAAATAAAGTGGTGTGGACAAGTTCGTGGATAACTGTATTCACTAAGTCATGTTGGCTATAGCTGAGCATTGACGACAGCAGCGGATCTGTTAATTTCCCCAAAGTCGAAAAGGCTGGTACTCCGCGAACGTACACATCAAAGTTCTTCTTTTTCATATGTTCAGCTTCTTCTTGGGCTAATTTTTCGCTGTAGTATCCTTTGTAAGGCGCTTTGCCTATAAACGGAAAATTCCAAAGATAGGGCTCAAATTTCCACTTGTATGAAGCCATAACTGCGTATGTAACGTAGGGGCGTTGAAGATCAACGTATTCGGTGTAATTTTTAGACTTAGTAAGCCCTAATTTATCGAAAGAGAAATTTCGAACTTCTTGCGATAAAAGTATTTTATTTCTTTGATCTTCGGTCAGTGAATCAGACTTTAATATTTTTTCTACAGAAACTTCAGAATTAAGCATGGCCACGTGATTGTAGCTAACGTGCCATAGGTATCCAATTTGGCAGCCGGCCAGGCAAATAACAAGCGCCGTGGTAGCAATCAGGCGTAGAATCAACTTCATTTTTATAGGTACCAGCTAAGCCCGGCTTTAAGTGCGCTATCTTGTGATTTCGTACCGTCACTTAGCGAAGTTTCCCAAACATCGTAACCAAATTTAATTGAAAATCTTTCTGATAATACAAATTTTAAACCAGCTCCGTAACTTGGTGCCCAGCCAGATGACTCGGGAATTTCAATCACCGAAGAATTGACGTAACGTACACGCTGGTTTTTTTTAATATGAGCGGCTCCGCCTTTTATATAAGGTTGCACAAAACTTTTTTTATCTAAGAATGCAAATATTAAAGAAGAGTCTAAAATTGTGGTGCTTTGCTGAACAGTACGAGTTGAATTTGTATCAGATTCTTGGCTTTCATAGAACGCATCTGTGTAGCTAAGTTCTAGTGCCAGTTTTTCCAAAAAGTAAAGGGACACAGATATACCTTTTGAATCGGACTGGGTGTAGTTAGTCGCATTATATGTTTTTTTCTGGTAGCTGTATGAGACACCCAGTTCGGTCAACAAAGCGTGAGCCGTTGATTGAAAAGCGAACAGACACATCAAAGATAAAATTATTTTTTTCACCTTTTTAGTCTACTCTGGGTAGGCTACATCGGACCAATTTGTACGTTAAATCTATACTTAAGCCGGACAAATCCATCGGCCTCGACCTTAGCCCGTGGCGGGTTGGGAAAGAATTTTGCGTCTTTAAATGCGTAAACGCTTGCTTCATCGAAAGGTTTGTAGCCACTACCTTTACGAATATACGAAGAATGATATTCACCATCAGACGTTAGCCAAACCTCTAAAACGGTCGACCATAATCGATTAGCCAATTGTCGTTCTTTAAAATCATTTGGTAGCCGATCCCAGTAATAATGAAGGCGCTCAGACCAACGTACGTAAAAGAGCTCTTCGACCCTCGAATAAAAAGAATAGTATGTATTCGCATCTGTATTTAAATTGGTCGCATCAGAAAATCGAATGTCGCCGGGAAGTAAGGTGCTAATCGCAGCGCTTTGCTGTTTTTCACGAGCGGGACTTGAAAGATTCATACGGGTAAATTCTGGCAGATCGTCGCCCCTGTCTGGTGGCGGAACTTGTTGCGCCTTTTGTGCTAAAGCTTTCTGCGAAGAATTTCGTGTTAACCCAAGCTCGCGAGCTTGGGTTTCTTCTTTAACTCTCTGAGTTTTCTCTGAATCGAAGCGGGCTAGTGAATTATCGTTAATTATTTGATTCGGCAAAGGGTCAAGTTGCTTGACGATCGGCTTTGAGTAATTTTTTTCTACCGCCTCTTCGTTGGTTTCTTCAACCAGGACGACTTCATAGAGCGGATCTTTTTTTTCATGTTTTTCAACATAATGAGCTAGCGTAAAGATACCTGATCTTAAACTTAGATGAATAATGATACTAAGAATTACGAAATAACTCAGACGTTTCACGATTTATTTATAGTCTGAAGCCTAGGCCCTCTCAAGCTGAAAAAACGCCCGAATTTGCACCAATTCGAGACAGGTATCAAGTTTATACGCTTTTCAGCCGATAACTACATAGTAACCGAATCATTTTCCGGGGGGAACTTATGGGTAAACTTATTGATCTAACTACAAGACTGAAGACATTAGCTCCGGCCCAGCGCGATTCTGCGTCTAGCAAAAGTGACATACTTAGTTACGACGAGCAAAAACAGAAAATTTTATTTCACGAACGTCGACAAATTAAAAGAACAATTCTAACTGAATTCGTAAGTGCCATGGTTGTGCTGCCTGAAAAAGGTCTTTTGAAAGTCGCTATCTTCGACATTTCTGAAGAGGGTATTTCATTCGACGTAGAAGCTGATCAAGGTCAATTTAAAATGGATGAAGAAGTTTCGATGCGCGTTTACTTGAACCAGAAAACTTATTTTCCAATTACCATCCAAATCAAACACGTCACCGACGAGCTGAGTGAGGGAGTCATCCGTCACGGTTCAGTTTTCATGCGCGGAGTTGCGTCTGAAAACTCATCGACAGATGCTGCACTACAGTATTTTGTTCGCTTTATTGAATCAGTTAGTGTCGGCTTAAAAAACGACAATGGTGATTTGATGGCCCCAAAAATCTCATAGCCATTTTTTAAAAAAATTCAAAGCTAATATTAAAGAAAAGTTGTTTAAAACTTAGTGACTTTAGTGTTGCCGTATTGTCGAATTTAACTAACAAGCAGTTAGGTCTTATTTGACAAAACGGAGGTCATTTTGACAGTTAAAACTAAGCGTCGCAAAGTGGTTATAGATACGAACGTGATTTTATTTGATGCGTTTGCTTTACTAAAATTTGGAGATGCAGATATTCACATCCCATTTGCTGTCATTGAGGAAGTTGATAAATTTAAACGTGATCAAGGTGAAAACGGTCGTAATGCCCGACAATTTAGCCGCTTCGTCGACGTTTTGCGCGGTAAGGGCAGTCTTGCCCAAGGCGTGCAGATCGATAATCACGAAACTTATGTTTACATCACAACCGATATGGGAATATCAGGTATTGGTGCTGAGCTAGATAATACCAAAGCCGACAATCGTATTTTAAGTACTGCGCTTGCCTTGCAAAAGCAACATCCGCGCTCAAAAGTAGAGCTAATATCGAAAGACATCAATCTGCGAATCAAGGCCGACGTTTACGGTTTGTATGCGACTGACTACGATAATTCTGATGTTAATCAAGAAGACCTTTACGAAGGTTACAAAGAACTTGATGTAACTCCGGCGCAAATCGACAAATTCTATCAAGAAAAAAAATTAGTCGTTGAGCAAAAACTTTACGGAAATCAGTATGTCATACTAAAAGATACTTCGAATCCGAATCACTCTGCAATTGGTCGTTATTCTTTAAAAGATAAAGCGATTGTACCGTTGATTAATCCGCCAGATAGCATTTGGGGTATTACCGCGCGTAACGTTGAACAAAGTTTTGCACTCGATGCACTGCTAAATGACGAAATTATGATGGTATCTTTAGTCGGTAAAGCCGGCACGGGTAAGACTTTATTAGCAATTGCTGCGGGTTTATTTAAAACTTTAGATGAAGGTCGTTTCCAAAGACTTTTAGTTTCTAGACCGATTTTTCCGATGGGTCGCGATATTGGTTACCTGCCAGGTGATATCGAACAGAAACTAAACCCATGGATGCAGCCAATTTTTGACAACGTTGAGTTTTTAATGGGTGCCGACAAAAAAGCGGCTGGTCGCGCGCAAGAATTAATTAATCAAGGTATGCTAAATATCGAGCCTCTCACTTATATCCGTGGCCGAAGTATTCCAAAACAGTATTTGATCGTAGATGAGGCGCAAAATTTAACGCCGCACGAAATTAAAACGATTGTGACTCGTGCCGGTAGCGGTACAAAAGTTGTTTTAACCGGTGACGTTTACCAAATCGATAATCCTTACGTTGATTCAGCGAACTCGGGCTTAACCCACGCGGTAGAGCGTTTTAAAGGCCAAGAAATCGCGGCCCACGTCACATTAACGAAGGGCGAGCGTTCGGCCTTAGCAGAATTAGCAGCCAATATTTTATAGAGGAATTATGCCAGAGATTGAAGATAGAGATAGTCGGGGCGTCGGATTTAAGGCGTCTACGACAATTGCAATTACAGACAAAATGGTCCGCCAGTTTGCAGAGATGTCGGGTGATTTTAACCCGATTCATCTTGACGACGAATACGCCGCAACGACTCGCTTCAAAAAGCGTATTGCGCATGGAATGATTTTAGGAGCTTTAGTCTCGCGTTTCTTAAACGAAAAAATCGGTTCTGGTGGAATTTATTTAGCGCAAACGATGAAGTTCACCAGCCCCGTCTTTATCGATGACGAAATTATTTTTAATTTAGAAATAACAAAGTTACATAAGACGCGTGGTTTGGGATCGGTTGAAACAAATGCTAGAAAAATTTCGGGCGAAGTCGTAATGAAGGGCGAAGCTACGATTATGATGAGTTGGGGAATAAAAGAAGCGTGAAAAACTTCTCTCAAGAGCTATTTGAAAAGTATCAAAAAGCCTTGGATTTTGCCGGCATGGGTCTATGGGAGCTAAATTTAAAAGAAAATATTATTCGCTGGGATATTGGAATACAGCAATTGTACCAAACCCCTGAAGATAAAACTGAAGGTGATGTCGAAAGTTTTTACGAACTAGTGCATCCTGATGACCGTGCCACTATTCGAGACAATGTAAATTTAGCGATTGCCGACAAAAATGACTTGAATTCGATGTTTAGAATTTTGCTTCGCGACTCGTCAATTCGTTATATAAGAACAAAAGCTTATAAAGTTAAAAACGAAGCCAATGAAATAGTGTCGCTAGTGGGTCTGAATTGGGATGTTACCCGTGAATCGATGCTGCAGCAAGATCTGGCTTATACGAAGTCTTTTCTAGAAAATATGATGAATGCACTGCCAGATCCTTTATTCGTAAAAGACTCGAAATATCGCTGGATATTTGCGAATAGTGAGTTTGAAAAAATTGTGGGTGAAACAAAAGAGCAATTTTTAGGAAAGACAGATTACGACTTTTTTACGAAAGAGCGTGCGGACGGATATCGCGAACACGACGCTTTGGTTTTTGAAACCGGCATCGCAAAAGAGATCGAAGAGAAAATAACAAATACTCACGGAGAAACACGTGAGCTCTTGACCAAAAAAAGCATATTCAATTTTAATAAAAATGAAAAAGCTTTGGTTGGTGTTATTCGTGATATCACTGATAAAAATAATATGGATGCACGATTTCGTTTGATGATTTCGTTGATCGACTCTTCAATAGACTTGTTCGGTTTCACCGATAAGACTGGAATACCTCTTTATATAAATAAGGCCGGAGCTGAGGTTTTCGGAGTAGCAGTGGGTACGGGTTTTTTTACTGATTATTTATCAGCTGCGGATAAAGTTCGCGTAGACGATATGATTCGCTCAAATCCAAAAGACTTCGAGCGCTGGGAGGGCGAAGTTACGATTGTGCACAGCAAAACGAAAGAAGAGTTTCCGGTTTTACTTAAAATATTTTCTGTTCGCACGGGCAGTAAGCCAAATGAAATATTTTATGGTTGTTCGGGCATTAATTTGACTGAGGTAAAGCGTATTCAGAAATCTTTGATCGAGCAATCCAAGATGGCATCTCTAGGGGAAATGGCCGCTGAAATTGCACATGAAGTAAATAATCCGTTAATGATTATTCAAGCCAAAGCGCAAATGTTACAGGCCAAAGTTGGTAATGATCATCCTGATAAAGAAAAAATAATTAAAGACTTACAACTGATTGAAAAAAATAGTGGTCGAATTGATAAGATCATTCGCTCGCTGAAAACGGCCTCGCGAAAGTCTGAGCAAGATCCTCTTGAAAGTGTATTTATTTTAACATTAGTTGAAGAAGCGCTTGAGCTTTCTAAACAGCGATTCCGTTTGAACGAGATCGTTGTCGTTTTCAAGGTGGATGAAGGTATTTTGCCGACGAGCATTGTATATGCTCGCAGTACCGAGATCGTACAAGTTTTAGTTAATTTATTAAATAACGCTTTTGATGCAGTGAAGAATCAAGACGAAAAATGGGTAGAAATTAGAGTAACTAGCGATGACAGCTTCTACAACATCGAAGTTGTCGATTCAGGTAAAAAAATTCCAACTGAAATTGCGGCTCGAATGTTTAATCCATTTTATACAACTAAACCTTCAGGTCAGGGCACAGGTTTAGGGCTAAGCCTTTCCAAACAAATCATTCAAAATCATGGCGGCGAATTTATTTACGACGATCAAAGTATTAATACGTGCTTTAACTTTACACTTAGAAAACCAGAATTTATTCGCTAGTTATGGCTAAAGCTGGGCTTCGCAGTTTTTTCGCAAGCGATCTTTAAAATTAATTTCATTAACTGTTTTTTTAAAAAGTGCCTCTACGCTTAACATGGTCGAAGTTTCAAAGCCGCACGGATTCAGTCCTTGAAAAGCCGTCGGATCGTAATGAACGTTAATGGCGGCCCCGTGAAAGCAGACCCATTTTTTTACGGCAATTCCTAGCGAAGCAATTTTTCTATTGCCTACCCAGACGCCCGTTTCGTCTGTCTCAGAAGCTTGCCCAGAAATTTTTTGCGGAGTGCGACCGACAGCGTCGACTCCGAATTCTTTTAGGGTGCATACGATCGAATGTTCAAGTGCACGTATATAGCCACGAATTTCTTGCGGACCGCGACCGGCACGAGCTTTTTTTAAATTAAGAATAGGGTAAACAACCACTTGGGACGGTCCGTGATAGGTCGCTCTGCCGCCTCTAGAGACTTCAACAACAGGGCCACTCCACGCAAAGATGTCGGTCGGAAGGGTTTGTCTTCCGGTGGTCACAACAGCAGGGTGAGAGCAAAAAACAAGAAAGCCGGGATGAGAATCATCTCCAGCTACTAATTCAACGTGTTCTAATTGTTTTTGAAGGGCTTGTTGGTAATCAATCAAACCCCAGTCTTCGAAAATCATTTGTTAGTCTCACGGCCTTCCGGCCGTCGTTGCTTTTGCGTTGCTTTGCGAATTCGGCTCACTTAGGCGTGGGCAGACTTGCTAGCTCCAGCTAAAGGTTTTTGAATAATGTGAATAGCATGACCTAAAGTCGCTTCGGCAGCTTCCATCATGGTTTCGCCCAACGTAGGGTGTGGATGAATTGATAAGGCCACGTCTTCTAGTCTGGCGCCCATTTCGATCGCTAATACGGCTTCAGAAATTAAATTCGAAGCTTCGGGCCCTACAATGTGAACGCCCAAAATAACGTGAGTTTTCTTGTCGGCGATCATTTTAACAAAACCATCGGTTTCAGACATACTGACTGCGCGTCCGTTGGCTGCAAATGGAAATTTAGAAATTAAAAGATCGTTATAACCCTTGGCTTTGCACTCGGCCTCGGTCATGCCGGCTGCCGCAATTTCCGGATCTGTAAATACCACGGCTGGTACGGTCTTCGCGTCGTAAACGCGGTTGATGCCAGAAATAATTTCCGGAACCATTACTCCTTCATGCGAAGCTTTGTGAGCTAACATCGGTTGCCCGCAAACATCGCCGATCGCGAAAATATGTGAAACATTTGTTCGGCGCTGAGCATCGACTTTTACAAAACCGCGTTCATCGATTGTAATGCCAGCCGCTTTTAAGTTTGATTGATCGCCGTTTGGACGACGGCCTACCGTGATAAGAACTTTTTCAGATTTAACGGTTTCAGTTTTACCGTTCAATTCGTACGAAACTTCATAACCGCCAGCAACTTTTTTCTGACCTTTGGCTTTCGCTGAGTAAACGATTTTGATTCCGGCTTTTTCAGCTTTACGAGTCACGACCTGCGCACAATCTGGGTCAACGACTCCAGCTAGTAACGACGTGTTCGCTTCAATAATCGTAACTTCAGTTCCTAATTTACGTAAATAAGAAGAAATCTCTAAACCGATGTAGCCACCACCGATAACCACCACGCTTTTCGGAATTTGATCCCAAGCTAATGCACCCGTTGATGAACAAATATCTTTTTCATCAAACGCAAAGCCCGGAATTTCAATCGGGCGTGAACCCGTGGCCACGATAAAGTACTTACCGGTCACTGATTCAGTGCCAGTTGCGGATTTAACTGTGATCTCTTTAGAATTTTTAAATTCAGCAGCACCCTTTAAAATTGTAACAGTGTTGCCTTTTAGAAGCTGATTCACTCCGCCAGACATTTTATCGCAAACTGATTGCTTCCAGTTTACTAAAGTCTTCATGTCGACGTCGATCCCGCCTTTAATATTCAGACCCATCGTTTTAAAATCATGCTGAGCTTTATGTAATAAATGAGTCGCCGTGATCATTGCTTTCGACGGGATGCAACCAACGTTCAAGCAAACGCCGCCAAGGGCTTCGCGCTCGATGATCGCCGTCTTGAAACCTAATTGCGCTGAACGAATCGCTGCTACATAACCACCAGGGCCAGAACCGATAACAACTACGTCAAATGTTTGAGCCATTACGACATCCCCATCATCAGAACTCCAGGGTTTTGAATTTTTTGAAAAAATGATTTTAAGAAATTCGCCGCAACTGCGCCATCGATTAAACGGTGATCACAGGTAACTGTGTAGTTCATCGATTTGATAAATTTAAATCCAGCCGCATTGGCCGCTGGCACAGGCTTATCAGCAATCTTGTACATTCCTAAGATGGCAACTTCTGGGTGATTAATAATCGGAGTGGCGTAAGTACCACCCACCGAACCAATGTTCGTGATTGTGATTGAGGCGCCCTTCATTTCGTCAGGTTTCAATTTGCCGTCGCGCGCGCGCTTAGAAAGTTCGATGATCTCTTTAGAAATTTCTAAAATAGACTTCTGATCGGCATTCTTAATCACTGGTACAACAAGGCCATTTGGTGTATCAGCCGCAAAACCGATATTGAAATATTTTTTGTAAACAATTTGCGAAGCCGCATCGTCAATCGAAGCATTGAATTGTGGAAATTCACGAATTGTTGCAATTAAAGCTTTCATCACGAATGGAAGATAAGTAATTTTTGTTCCATTTTTTTCTGCGAAGTCTTTTAGTGATTCACGTAGGGTAACTAGTTGTGAAACATCAACTTCATCCATCAATGTAAAGTGCGGAATGATTGATTTAGACATCTGTAAATTCTGAGCAATTTTTTTACGGATACCGATCAGATCAACACGCTCTTCCATGGCCGCATTCGTCGAATTGAAAGCTGGTTTTGGGAAGTTCATTGAAGGATTACCGGCAGAAGTTGCACCCGCACCATTTGAAGAAGTCGATACCGAAGTAGATCCTTTGGCACCCATCACATCGTCACGGGTTACACGGCCAGCTAAGCCAGAACCAGACATTACGTTCAGATCAACACCCATTTCGCGCGCTAAACGGCGAGTTGCAGGCGTCGCTAAAACTTTTGAATCAGCCACGGGTGGAAAGATCCCGCCTGAAGTTACATTCATCGCAGCCATCGCTGGTTGAGAAGATTTTGTATAAGCTTGGGTCGGGGCATTGTTAACAACTCCGCTGTGTGCAGAAGCTGCTACCGCTGAAGAAGCCGCAGCCGGTGCGGCCGCAGATGTTCCCGATGCTGAAGATAATGTTAAAAGAACATTCTCAACTTTGATGACATCACCTTTTTTGAATTTAAGTGCGGTTACAGTTCCCGCAACTGGTGACGGAACTTCAACAGTTGCTTTATCAGTCATGATCTCAGCAATTGTTTGATCCGCTTTAACTGTGTCGCCGACATTCACGGTCCATTTTACTAATTCGCCCTCAGTAACGCCTTCGCCTAATTCAGGAAGTTTCACTTCAACTGATTTTGCGCTGGTCGCAACAGCCGCTGCCGGTGCAGCCGGAGCTGCTGCTTGTGCGACTGGAGCCGCGGCAACAGGTGCCGAAGCAGTCGGTGCCGTGCCCGCGCTATCTAAAGTAATCAACACGTTTTCAACTTTAATCACTTGGCCCGGTTTAAATTTTAATTCTTTTACCGTACCCGCAATCGGTGACGGAACTTCAACCGTTGCTTTGTCTGTCATAATTTCTGCGATTGTTTGATCGGGTTTAACCACGTCGCCTGGTTTAACTAACCATTTAACTAATTCGCCCTCGGTAACGCCTTCGCCTAGTTCAGGTAATTTTACATCAGTTGTTGCCATAATAAGTTATCCTATTCCCACAGAAGCTGTCGCCACTTCGGCCGCCTCGTTCTGTTGTCTTTGTTTTTCTACGATACCCTTCATAAAGAATTCTCCAGCACGATATGAGCTTCTGACAAGTGGCCCTGACGCTACATACAAAAAGCCCATGCTTTCAGCTTGTTTCTGCCAAAACTCAAATTTTTCCGGAGTAATGTACTCGATGACTTTCAAATGTTTCTCGGTCGGCTGCAAATACTGGCCAAAAGTGACCACATCACAGTCAACGGCGCGCAAATCTTTTAAAGTTTGCATGATCTCTTCGTCTTGTTCGCCTAAGCCCAACATGATCGACGTTTTAGTGTAAACACCTTGTTCAAATTCTTTGACGGATTGTAATACACGAAGTGATTGACGGTATTTAGCGCGTGGGTCACGAACCGACGGAGTTAAGCGTTCAACGGTTTCAATGTTGTGCGCAAATACATCGGGGCGTGAGGCAGCCAAGTGAGCCACTAATTTTTCATCACCGCGGAAGTCGGGTGTTAAAATCTCGACGATTAGTTTTGGATCTAGTTTCTTGATTGTCTTAACGGTACGGGCGAAATGGTCAGAGCCTTGATCAGGCATATCGTCTCGGTCGACTGATGTGATCACCACGTATTTCAAACCCATTTGCGAAATCGAGTAAGCCACTTTTTCTGGTTCGAAAGGATCAACCGGAGGTAATCCTAATTTTGCATTTCCCGTTTTCACATTACAAAAACGACAACCGCGCGTACAAACTTCACCCATCAACATAAATGTCGCGGTTCCACCGGACCAACATTCACCCATGTTCGGGCACTTAGCTTCTTGGCAAACGGTCGCCAATTTTAATTCGCCAAGCATGCCTTTGATGCGCGTGTAGTTTTCTCCGGATGGAGCGCGAACTTTTAACCATTCGGGTTTTGGTAAGCGAGCTTTTTTATCAGGTATCATGGTTGCCACCTTTTTCAGCATTCTAGAATGAGAACGGATGAACCATGTTGTAACGCTGGGGCGTGTGCGAGGCAAGTTCTATCAAGATTAGCTATCGGGTAAATCAATAAATTTGGGCGTTAAAAATGCAAAAAGCGAGGTAGCTCGGCGCCATCTCGCTTTTACGCAGACATTACGGAGACCTTTAAGAAAGGAAATCCATATGTCGGATATCACTGCTACCTACAAAAGATATCGGAAAGTTTACAGAATAACTAAAATGATTTTGGTTATTTTGTTGATGATCCTGCAAGCGATACGACGGTTTTTAGACTTAATCTAAGGTTGCTTCAACGTGTACAAGCGGCCCGCAAGGGTAACAACTTTAGACGAAGGTCCCGGTTAATGTCGGTTATAAAAAACAGATGGCGTTTGAGTCTTCTTCTAAAACATGAGACAAAAAAATATGTTTAAAACTCTCATGCACGAACCCTTACGCGTTAGTTTGACCGAGCCTTTAGCGAAAGCATTAAGCGGCCTTGGTGTAACCTTAACTTCTGAAGAAATTTATAACGCCTTAGTAGAGCCACCCAATGCAGACATGGGCCACTTAGCTTTCGGCTGTTTTATTGCCGCTAAGACTTTAAAAAAATCTCCGGCCGCCGTTGCGACTGAATTGAAAACAGCTTTGGGTGCAGTTGATGGCGTTGCGTCTATCGAAGCCGCAGGTCCGTACATTAATATTAAGTTCAGTTCTGAAAAATTAGCTTCGGCAACGGTTGGCGCAGTTCTTTCGAACGAAATGTTCAAGCGCACGCTGACACAAAACGCGCCAAAAACCATGATCGAGTATTCACAACCAAATACGCACAAAGAAATTCACGTGGGCCACATGCGCAATCTTTGCCTGGGAGATTCGCTCATTCGTTTATTAAGAAGAACTTACGGCGACGAAAAAATTATTAGCTCCACTTTTCCTGGTGACGTCGGTACGCATGTGGCGAAGTGTCTTTGGTACATTAAAAATTACGTTGGTTTAGATGTGCTGGCTAAAAAACGTGATGATCCCATGCGCGGCGAGTGGCTGGGGCAAATGTATTCGACCGCGAATATTAAACTAGAAGACGAAGAAAAAACTCCGGAACTTTACGAAAAAAATAAAGCGCAGCTAACCGCCATTTTAAAAGAACTTGAGGCCGGCAAAGGTGAATTCTACGATCTGTGGAAAGAAACCCGTCAGTGGTCGATCGAGCTCATGCAAAAAGTTTATAAATGGGCTGGCGTTGAATTTGATAAATGGTACTGGGAATCAGACGTTGATGCCGATTCAGTTAAAACGATTAAAAAGTATTTCGCCGAAGGTAAACTACAAGAATCGCAAGGTACCATTGGCTTAGATTTTTCGAATGAAAACCTTGGTTTTTGTATGCTTCTGAAATCAGATGGCACCGGTTTGTACGCAACTAAAGACGTCGAGTTAGCGCGTCGTAAATTTGAAGATTACAAAATTGAAAAATCAATTTACGTGGTTGATATGCGCCAGGCCTTGCACTTTAAACAAGTTTTTAAAACTTTAGAAATTTTAGGCTTTGAACAATCTAAAAATTGTTACCACTTACAGTATAACTTCGTCGAACTTCCGGACGGGGCGATGAGTTCTAGAAAAGGTAATATCATTTCATTGATGTTGCTGGTTGAGAAAATGCGCGCGCACGTAAAGTCTGAATATCTATCTAGATACGCGGGTGAATGGTCAGCCGAAGAAGTCGAAATTACCGCCGATATCGTGGCTAAAGGCGCCATTAAATACGGAATGGTTCGCCAAGACACGAATAAAAAAATCGTGTTTGATATGAACGAATGGTTAAAGCTAGACGGCGAGTCGGGCCCATTTATTCAGTATTCATCATCGCGAATTAATTCATTACTCAAAAAATTCGGATCAGATATCTTAAGCTTTAACGGGTCACTATTAACTCATCCTTCAGAGACAAAACTGATGCAGCATTTGATGAATTTCAACACGATTGTTTTATCAAGCGCTGAAAATTATAAGCCAGCGATGTTATGTACTTACCTTTATGATACCGCCAAGAAATTCAATGTATTCTACCACGATTGCCCGATCGGAACGGCTGAAGATGCAGAAATTCGCAAGGCGCGCTTAGCATTAAGCGCTGCGACTGGTTTGATTCTTAAAAATGGGTTAGCGCTGCTGGGTATACCAGTTCCGGAAAGAATGTAATGAAGAATACCTCGGTTTTAATTAAAATCATGTTCGTGCTGACGCTAGCCATTTTTATTTGGAGCGGAATCCAGCCCTTCGACTTTAAAACTTGGGTTTTAGAAGTGGCACCGGTGATTATCGGTTTTGCTCTGATAGCATACTACTGGAACCGTATGCGGCTATCTGACTTTCTTTTGATACTTATTTGTATTCACTGCTGGATTCTATGCATCGGCGGCCATTACACCTATGCAAAAGTTCCGGCCGGCTTTTGGGTGCAAGAATGGTTCGGTTTTCAACGAAACCATTACGACCGCCTAGGTCACTTTATTCAAGGTTTTGTACCGGCATTTTTAGCCCGCGAAATACTGCTTAGAAATAAAATATTAAAAAACGATGGCTGGCTTAAGTTAGTGGTGATTTCGATTTGCTTAGGATTTAGCGCACTTTACGAATTGATAGAGTTTGCGGTGGCTATCGCGCTGGGTGAATCAAGTGATGCGTTTTTAGGAACTCAGGGCGATGTCTGGGATACGCAAAAAGATATGCTGATGGCTTTAATCGGAGCTATTTCGGCCTTATTCTTTAGCGGTTTACAAGACCGTTCGATCACCAAAGCCGAAGCTAAAAAAAATTAATTACTTACAGCTAAATACGCCTAGATCGATATATTCATTGCGATCTAAGTAAGCTACGCGTGCGACCGAACCAGTCACTTCTGCAAATAGATCAGGCCGAGAGGTTGCGGTAGCAGAATTCTTATAGACTAAATATCGCATCTTTTTGCCCACTTCAGTTTTTGCGACAAAAGAATTATTAGACACAACGCTGTAAGTGGTTTCACCAAGGGTAATACTTAAGGCGCCACTATCTTCCGATTCGATATTTAAATTTGGGAAGTTAGAAAAGGTAAAAGCGTTTATGCGCTCGACTTTTCCCTTATCAGTCACGTGATTTATTTGGCAAAAAGTATCTGCATTCGAGATGGAAGTTAAAAGTATTAAAGCTATTGCAACGATTATTTTCATAGATGAGCTCCTGTATCTAAACATAGTTCTATGCTTAAAGCAGACTAAGCTCCAACTTGTTGTGCGCATTCTAATATTCGAAATTCGCATAGATAGGTAAGATGCCTGAACGGCAGATACTGGGCTAAAGTGGTCTTACGGATTATAAAACCACTTTTCGAAACTAACTACTAAACTATTGGCAGTTGAAGCCAGACGCGATCAATTTTTCTTTTACAGAAGTCATAACGCTATTACATTTAGCGTTTCCAATGATTTGGGAAGCAATCGTTGATGTTGCACCCGCTTTTGTGTAGTGCAACTCGCACCCAGCGTCTTTGCCAACAATAGCTAATTTACGTTCGTCTGTGCCTGATTTGCAGCTTACTTCGTCTGCAGAGGATTTTTCAGCTGATGCCGCGGTTGTCGCCGCTGATTCAGGGCGAGCAACCTTTGCTTTTTTAGCCTTTTTTTCAGTCTTAGCTTCAGAATTTGTTTTGGTCTCTTCTGTCGTCACAGTTATCGCGGGCTTGCTGCCTTCCATTTTTGGAGCGCTTGAATCAGTATTTTTAGAAGCACAGGCTGCGAATACTAAAGATAAAAGAATAACTGGTAAAAATGATTTCATAAATCACTCCTTGTGGTGGTTGGTTGATACTTGTGATATTAAAATGTAAATCTGTTTTCAGTACAAGGTGAATATGAAATTTCAAAAAAAACTAATCGAAGGTAATTTACTGCAGCGCTATAAAAGATTTTTTGCATATGTTGAATATACAGAAAAAAATACACAAGATAAAATTAAGCTAACAATTCATGTTCCGAACACCGGCAGTATGAAATCGATCATCGAAAAACCGGTGCAATCGCAAAAATGCTGGTTTTCACTCAGCGACGACCCGAATCGTAAATTGAAGGGTACGCTTGAAGCTGTTCAAACAATCGACGGAACTTGGGTGGGAGTAAATACTTCGCACCCCAATAAAATAGTGCAAGAAGTTATTCAATCGGCCATCCACGACAAGAAAACGTTTTTTAAGCATTGGTCAGATTACCAGTTTTACAAATCTGAACATAAGATTTCCCCGCAGACCCGGTTAGATGGAGTCTTTTGCTTAACCGAGTCTGATTTGGCAAACGATAAATCAAAAAAGCACTACATCGAGATTAAAAATACCACACTGATGAGACTTGTGAACGGCGAAAAACACGCGCAATTTCCGGATGCTGTGACCGAACGTGGCCAAAAGCACTTACAAGAATTAACCGATTTGGTTAAGGCGGGACACAAGGCCGAATTAATTTTTACGGTGCAAAGGGGTGATGTGACTAAGTTCTCTATTGCAGAGGATATTGACCCTACTTACAAAAAACTATTCGATATCGCAAAAAAAACGGGCGTCATAATGACCCCCGTTTTGGTTGAAATCAGTCAAACCGAAGTTCGGCTGACTAGCAATGTACTAGAAATAACTTAATTATTTTTTTGCTGATAAGTGCTGATCAATGATTTCTTTGAACGCCGGCATTGGGTAAGCACCACGTAAAGAAACGCCATTGATGATGAAACCCGGAGTTCCGCTCATGTTGAATTTCTTAGCTTCTTCCATGTCTTTTGCAATTCTGGCTGCAATAGATTCGTCTTTAATATCCACTTCAACTTTTTTCATATCGGCGCCAACTTTTTTAGCAACTTCTTTGAAATAGCCTTCGCCTTTATCTTTTAACATACCTTGGTTTTCAAAAACCATGTCATGAAATTTTTCAGCTTTAGCATGATCTTGCTTTGCGATTGCTTCGAAGTATTTAGCTGCCGGCATTGCTAGTGGGTGAAAGTCTAAAGGTAAATGTTTGAACACAACGCGTACTTTGTCGCCGTATTCTTTTCTAACTTCTTGAACTGTTTGATAACCACGTGAGCAATATGGACATTGAAAATCAGAGTACTCAATGATCGTAATCGGAGCATCTGCTTTGCCGAAAATAACTCGACCTGCTTCAACTTCTGGAGTTAAAGGAGTTTTGAATTCAGCATCACGAGATTTCTTCTCTTCATCTTGCGCGCGTGCTGCTTGACCTTGCTGAGCATCTTGAGCCGCTTTATTTACCACTTCGATAAATTTAACAGGATCTTTTTCGATCGCAGAAAATACGATTGAAGGATCTTTTTCGATCGCTTCTTTTAATTGTTTAGCAGAAGGTGCACATGACGCTAACGTCAAAGCGGCCATTGCCGAAACGAGTGTTGATAAAATAGTTGTTGTCTTCAAATTGTATCCTCCGTGTGGTCACCGATTCAAAATCAGTGAGCGATTGTTACATAACCTAATGTTAAGCCTGGATAGTTTGTCACACAGAATATCAAACGAGAATCTTTTTTTTCATCAAGGCGCGTCCTGCTGAAGTAAAGTTAATGTTTTTAACGACTCGCCTGAGGTCGAGTGTTGTAAATCGGGTCTCAACGAGCGGCAAATCATCGGTTAGCATATGATTATGAAAAAATATATTTTAGTCTCTTTAGCGGCTTTAATCTTTGCAACAGGCTCTCTAGTTGGATGTAAATCGACTCCGGTTACACCACAAACCTCAGAGCTACAATTTACTGCAGGCCGACTTAAAATTTTAGATTTAGATGAAATGTCAGACATTATGTTGGCAAAGGCACGCGAATTTAAAAAGACTGATAACCCACAGGCCTTAAAAGATGGCCTCATTATCGCGTTTGGCCGGCCAGATGAAGATTCGGTGTTAGAAAAAACTATCAACACAATCAAAACTCCTATGGAAGATAACGATTTATGGGAACCAGCTGTAGACGAATTAGTAGATAAAAGTATTTCTGTCATTAAAGACGAAACGGGCACAGCGGCCGAACAAGTTACATACGGGGTTGTGCTAGAGAACATTATCGCGCAGTTTAAGCCGGATTTCGTAAAGCAATACAAAAGCCCAGGTTTTGAGGCTAGAATAATCGAAAAGATCGCCTCGGCTGAACTAGAATTTTCACGCGCGGCTGCCGCTGAGCGCAAGCTGAACTTAATGAAGGGTAATCTTTCTCCATCCTTAGTAGCCCAGCGTTTAATTGATCGCCGTGAGAGCGCTTTAAAAAACTAATCCCGCGCTACTTTTTAAAACGACAATTTATATATTTTGAATAAAAACCCGCTAGCGATAGCGGGTTTTTTCTTTTGTTTGCAGGCCTTCGCTCGAGACCCCGACCAAGCGCTAGAAATAAAAATTTCGTCTCATATTGTCTCAATCTGACTCAAGTTATTTCGAAATACCGCCGAGAAGTTACTAACTTATTAATCAAGTTTTCAGGATGAAGGCTTGCCACAACAGGAGGTAACACATGTTTATTCAAGGTGATCTACAAGCAGTATTCGATGCTTTGTACAGTATCGGTGCGATTGACCCTGTATTGGGTATGGACTGGGAAATTATTAATTCTGAAATGGACAAACATCCGCACTTAGTTCGTAACGCATGTGAATCAATCAATGCCTGTCGCGGAAATCAAACTCTTTTAGTTCAAACATTAAATGCATTCGAACCAAAATTATTAAACTTTGTTGCTTTGGAGGTTGCTCGTGAATTCAGTGAATTTCAAGACCGTAAAGAACTTCACTAGAAGTTTTTTATTTGCTTTCTTTTACTTTGCTCAAGTGAAAGTGCACGCCTCAGCAGCTGTGGAGAAAGCGAAATCATTAATCGTTAAGCCGGCACAAATTGAAGCGAAGCAATCAGCTGACGAAGAAATTTTGCAAGCAATTAAAAAAGCGGTTCAGCCGACCGCGCCTACAAAAGAAATCGTTATTTTAAATACCGAAAGCGGATTTATCCCAGACAAAGTTCGCGTAAAAAAAGGTGAAGCCTACACGGTTCATATCGTAAACTTAAATATGAAAGAAAAAAACGTTAGTTTTTTAATGGATTCATTTACGCAGTCACACAACACAATTTTTGGCATTCGCAAGTCGTTCAACATCGAACCACAAGTTGAGGGCGTGTTCTCATACCAATGCCCAGAGACGGGAATTCAGGGCCAAGTGGTTGTCGTACCCGATGCGAAGATCAGCGCGCGCAGTGTGGCTTCAGAAACAGAAGAGTAGTTAATTATGTCAGACGGTCAGGCTAACTTTAAAGAAGTCATTTCCAGAGCCTTAGGGCCCGTTAACGAATACCTGAATGATCCTGGCGTTTCAGAAGTTCTTATTAACGGTCACGATCAAATTTTTGTCGAGCGTCTTGGTAAACTAGAATTAACTAACGCCAAATTTCCAGACGAAGATACTTTACAGGCCGCGATCAATACCATCGCACAATCGGTTGGCCGGCGAATTAATAAAGACGAACCAAGATTAGATGCACGTTTGCCAATCATTGAGGGATCGCCCGCAAGTGGTTCACGTATCGCTGCGGTTCTGCCACCGATTTCCCGTCAAGGGACGGTTATCAGTATTCGCAAATTTACCGCTAGCAAAATCAGTCCTGCCGAATATATAAAGTACGGCACGATTACCCCTGACGCGTGGATGTTTTTAGATCTTTGCATGTTCTTAGGAAAGAATTTAATCGTCAGTGGGGGGACAGGCTCAGGTAAAACAACTTTACTTAGTTTATTATGTTCGCGTATTCCGAAGGGGCAGCGTTTACTAGTTATTGAGGATTCATCCGAACTACAAATAGATTATGATCACTTGGTTCGTTTTGAAACTCGCCAGGCTGATATTATGGGTAAGGGCGAAGTCACCATTAAGGATCTTTTAAGAAGTGCCTTACGTTTGCGTCCCGATCGAATTATTGTGGGCGAAGTTCGTTCCGCCGAAGCACTTGAATTAATTAATGCAATGAATACAGGTCACAAAGGCAGTATGGGAACGGTGCATGCGAATTCTCCTGAAGACGCGATCGTACGTTTAGAAGCTTTAGCCGCGGGCGGAGACGCAAAAATTTCTGAAAAAGCGTTAGTCTCGCAAGTAGCTTCGGCGATTGAAATTATTGTACAGATTTCTAGATACTCAGATGGTTCAAGAAAAATTGGTGCAATTTCAGAAATTCGCGGAGTAGGGCCCGATGGTAAATATATCGTAGTTCCAATTTTTCAAATCGACAAATTAGTACGTAAGAATGATGGTAAGCTTGAAGGCGGTATCGAGCCGACCGGAAACATGCCTTCTTTCTATCAAGAGATCTTAGATAATAAGATTAATTTTCCGGCATCAAAGTTTCAAAAGTCGAATAAAGCAGCTTAATAATTTTGACATAAGTTCGTGGTTCGCTGAATTGGTCATACAGCAGGCATTTCAATGAGTTAGGTGAACTTTGCTTTGGGCGTTGCAAGTGTAAATTGATTGATTTTGACCGACTCGGTCTAATACAATCAGCGGGTGCATTTTAGCTGTAAAATTACTCATGCAATTCTAACCCATCTTGAATCAGAAAAAGTTGATTTATCAAACTATTTTTCTGAAACTGATATCCCGTGGGAACTTCTGCGTGATTCATCTTACTGGATGCGTGCCCCCGATATGGAAGCTTTTTTAGAAAGACTTCATTTAAACACTTCAACGATCGTCCAAGCGGGTCACCGTACGCCAAAGAATCGCGTGTGGGGAGTTTTAGATAGCGTGCTTCGTATGATGCCGCAGCCGCAAGAAATTTTCATGCAGCCGGCAAAGTTTTTAGGATATTTCATATCTCCAGAGCCACCTATTGAAAATTTAACTCGTTTGTCATCGGGTTTGTCGTTTGATATCCCGTTGCCGGCCGAACAGTATCCATTAGTCACAACTTATTTAAAAGCTGCGTTTGAATCTTTACCGCTTTACGTTGGCCAATCAGCCGCGCATTGCGAGTGGGCTGATATTCGCATGAAGCTTGATTGGCCTTCGGCGCAGCAAAGTATCATGGCCGAAGAATCTAACCGACAAATTTCTCCGCAGCTGATGCAAGATGTGATTCGTCAACTTCAAGAAAGTAGTAAAGACCTTGAAGAAAAAAATCGCGAATTACAAAGACGTAACGAAGAACTGCAGCGCTTGGCCCAGTCTACAGCGGCGGCCGATGGTGAACTGCGCGAAGTTGTACGCCAAGATTTCTCTGAATTTGAGTTTATGAAGCGCCCCGTACATCAAGTGGCGCAAAATTTATCGCGTTTGCATGATTACATGGTACGCGCACATCAGTTAGTGACACTTCTAACCGCGGGGCAAAAACAAACGCCAGGAATTAAAGAAGCGTTTCGTCGAGTAGACTGGGAGATCGTAAAAAATCAGTATCCGCAAATTATTCTAGAAAGCTTAGACACTTTGAAAAAATTAAATAATCCAGAAAAGAAGAAAGAGGGCTTAGATGTCTGAAATCATCAGTGTTGCGGGTCGTGAAATTTTAGACAGTCGCGGAAATCCGACCATTGAGGTTGAAGTTAAAACGGCCGCTGGCAACATGGGGCGTGCAGCAGTGCCGTCTGGCGCCAGCACCGGTGCACACGAAGCTTTCGAATTACGTGACGGTGATAAAAAAAGATTTCTAGGTAAAGGCGTTTACAAAGCCGTCGATAACGTTCGCGAAAAAATTGCTCCTGAAATTGTTGGACTGAATGTGTACGAACAAGTTTACATTGATAAAGTTTTACGAGACATCGACGGTACGGAAAATAAATCAAATCTTGGCGCGAACGCAATCTTAGGTGTTTCTTTAGCTTGTGCTCACGCTGCAGCTAAGGATGCAGGTTTACCTTTGTATCGTTACGTCGGAGGTTCGCAAGCATGCCGCTTGCCAGTCCCTTTGATGAATGTGTTGAATGGAGGGGCGCACGCGAATAACGGTCTGGATGTACAAGAATTTATGATTGTACCGACAGTTAATAATTCTTTCGCTGAATCTCTTCGCGCGGGCACCGAAATTTTTCACACTTTAAAAAAAATATTAGCTAAAAAAGGTATGTCGACTGCGGTAGGGGATGAAGGCGGGTTTGCTCCAGTATTAAAATCAAACGAAGAAGCTTTAGAATTATTAATGGAAGCCATTCTTGAGGCAGGTTACGAGGCGGGACAAAATGTATTCTTAGCTTTAGACGTGGCCGCCACTGAACTTTACAAAAACGATAAATACACATGGGAAAAGAACGCGATTACAGGTTTAGAATTGCAAGGTATCTACCAAAAGTGGGCCGGTAAGTATCCGCTTGTTAGTATCGAAGACGGCTTTTCAGAAGATGATTGGGCTTCGTGGATTTCAGCCACTACGGCGATGGGGTCACACATGCAGCTTGTCGGCGATGACTTATTTGTTACAAATCCAAAACGTCTTCGCCAAGGTCTAGAAAAGAAAGCGGCCAATGCGCTATTGGTTAAGGTTAATCAGATCGGTACATTAACTGAAACCTTCGAAGCGGTTAATTTAGCTCAACGCAACAGAATGAAAACAATCATGTCGCACCGAAGTGGTGAAACCGAAGATGTAACTATTGCAGACCTTGCGGTCGCGCTTAATTGCCATCAAATCAAAACGGGCAGCCTTTGCCGCGGCGAACGAACGGCAAAGTATAACCAGCTTCTTAGAATTGAAGAAGACCTTGGCGGTATGGGCGTGTATTGGGATAAAGCCGGCTTTAGATAAGTTTCAAGCTAAATTCTATTTCGGTTTTTACCGAATTAAGAATAAAGCCTGAATCGAATGCTTTTCGTGCTATCAGCTCGACCCGCTCTGGGTTGAGCGCTCCATGAATAACTACGTTTAGAACCATTTTTTTCATGATCGGTTTTTTTGTTTCGCTTAAATCAACTATTAATTCAGAGTTTGCCGTAACTGATTTAAAATTTAGCTTAGACTTCTCTGCATAGACTTTGAAAGTTGCGATAAAACAATTTGTTAGCGCTTGTGCAAATAAATCCTCGGGTGAAAAGGTGCCACCAGGGCCCTCGAACTCGGTTGGTACAGAGCAGCTGATCTGTTGATGTTGGCTTTCAAAAATCCACTTGGTTTGAATTCCGCTTGTAGCTTCTGAAGTTGCAAAAAATGAAGTCGGATATTGAATCATTTGGTTACCTCGCAGTAAGGGCTGTTAGAGCAGTCGGCTTTTTTTCTAGGTAAGTAAGGACGTATCTTTATGAACACTTGGTAGCCGCCCTCTAGAACGCGACGAAAAAAATAGTTCTCTGAAAGTTTCACCATAAAATGATAACGCGGTATTTGTTTCCAGATGGCTCGGAATGCGTCTACGCCTTCGTGTAAAGCGCCGCTTGCGTCCCGTACATGCATAACTTTGTGTACTTTAAAGGGGTCCAGGCCGTGCGTTGCTGGATCAAAATCAGGTTCAGTAATATCAACAAAATTGAAGGTTTCAGAGCCAGGCAGACGGCGATAGTGATTCATCTCCATCGAGCAGGCTTTGCATAGTCCGTCGTAATAAATAATACCAAGTGCAGCTGCCAAGATTGACCTCCGATATAGTTCATATTAGTATGAACTATATGAAAAAGCAACCGGTTTCTAAAATTGCAGATCTTGCCGACCTCGTTGGAGACTTTATTCGGTACTGGGGCTTTAGAAAGATTCACGGCGAAATCTGGACTGTTGTGTATCTTTCTGAGAAAGCATTATCTGGCGCCGATATCGTGCAGCTTTTAAATGTCTCGAAAGCCTTAGTTAGCCCGGCTTTGAAAGAATTAGAAGTCGAAGGCCTTATATTAGAAACCGAAAGCGAGAACTCAAAAACAAAGCGCTATGTCGCCGAAGAAGATGTAAGTAAAGTCATTAGACAGGTATTGAATCGTCGCGAAAAACCGATGCTTGCGAAAATTAAAGCTAGCTTTGATCAATTAGAAAAAGATCCTAAAAAAGAAATTTCCGTTAATTTGGATCGTCAAAAAAAAATGGGCGGCATGATCGAGCGAGCTCAGCTCATGTTATTGCTGCTATCAGATTCGGATGAAATGTGGGGTTAATTTTTTTCTTACAAATTATCAGCTGTGCATTCATGGCTGGGCTGATTTGGGTTATTCAAGTTTTGCACTACCCAGCTTTTGCAGACATAGGTGAAGATCGCTTTACTGATTTTCATGCGAAACACTCGAGCCGAATTACCTTTATTGTTTTGCCGGTGATGCTGATCGAACTCGTTACTGCTTTGATGCTAGTTTACAACCATCCAAGTTATTTTTTCATCGTTAACTTGTTAACTATCATCGGCTTGTGGGCGGCAACCGCGACGCTAAGTGTACCCATTCACAGCATGCTTTCTGAAAAACAAGACGTAGAAAAGATTAATCGGCTGGTCGGAACCAACTGGATCCGAACATTTTTGTGGAGCTTTCGTTTGGTTTTCTTAGCGGCGTACTTTTTTTATCAGCAAGGCGCATATGTCAATCTCAGCTACTAACCGAAAAAAATGGAATGAATTTTCGATCGACGATAAAGATCGTATTGTTCGAATGGCCTGGGAAGATCGAACAGCGTTTGAGTCAATCCAACAACAATTTGGTTTGACTCCGAATGAAACCATTAAGTTCATGAGAACCCAGCTCGATGCAAAGGCTTACCGCCGCTGGCGCGAGCGAGCCTCGAATAAGGGGCATCTTAAGCATGAAAGCTTGCGTCCGTTCGTTGAAGGGCGCTTCAAATGCAGCCGCCAGCGAATCGACGGCTCGACCAAAGGTTGGAAGTAGAAATCGTAATCAAGTGAAGCGGGTCGTAAGATTGCGCACAGTTATTTCGTATGTTGAAATAACGAGATGAATGACTTTCACCATTTCGGCTATCGCCTAAGAACATTCTTGAATAAGCCACATAAAGTTTTGATGGTGTGTTTATTCATATTTGTGATTTCGTTATTCATTAACGGCGCTCTTTGGAGAGTATGGGGATTACGTCGCGACCTTGGGACGATCCAAAACCAAATCGATGCGGCCCAAAAGCAATCGACTATTTTAGACGTACAAATCAAACAAGCCAAAGATCCAGTCTATATCGAGCGACAGGCGCGCGATAAATTAGATTTAGTCGGCGAACATGACCTTATCTTTGTTTTCCCGGAATAGTTGATAATCTCGGCGACACACGTGGACTAGTTGATTAATTAAGCACAGCGTTAAGACTCGACAAGCTATAGAGCAAAAGCTCTAATCGTACAACTATGTCATTAGAAAAATTGCCTCCGTATGCTCATTTGTATTTAGGACTTACTCGCCAAGAATTGGCCCGTCGAATGTCGCTGGGTCAAATCAATCCGCAGTTGTTAAAGGCACAATTAGATCAGAGTGCACAAGAAGTGAAGCTTGAAGCTATGTGCGAAAAGTGGATCGAAATGCAATCACTCGAGCAAGTCGACAAATATACCGCAAGCGAGTAATCTCGCCGGCATATGAAAAAAATCTACATTGTTGATGTCAGCTCGATGTTTTTTCGGGCGTACTATGCGATTCGCCCGTTAACTTCTTCAACCGGAGTGCCGGTCAACGCTGTTTACGGCTTTATATCTATGATCGTCAAATTGATGAAAGATAAAAACCCCGATCACATCGTGTTTTGTTATGACCGCAAAGAACCCTCGTTCAGAAAAGCTTTGTATACCGAATACAAAGCCAATCGCACCGATATGCCTGACGATATGCAAGTGCAAATGCCGTATTTAAAAAAAGTTGCATCGCTGTTCGGGATTTGTGATTTAGAAGTTCCTAGCTACGAAGCCGACGATTTAATTGGTACGATCGCGTGTTTAGCTCGCGACGAAAATTATGAATCATATATTGTTAGCGGAGATAAAGATTTTTGTCAGCTGGTTGGGCCTAAAGTATTTTTGTACGATACGATGAAAGATGTCGTTTTTGACGAAGTCTTAGTGAAAGAAAAGCACGGGGTCACTCCGAAGCAGTTTATTGATTTCTTAGCGATCGTCGGTGATAGTTCGGACAATATTCCGGGCATTGCGGGTCTTGGTCCCAAGGGCGCGCAGAAATTAATTGAAGAGTTCGGCGACCTTGAAAATATTTATAAGAATATTGATAAAATATCGAGCGCTTCCATTAAGACGAAATTACAAATCTCTGAAGCCAATGCTTTTTTATCAAAGAAATTAGCAACGATCGTTTGCGATGTGCCGATCAATAAAAAAATAGATGATTTTAAACTTCAGCCCCTAAAACGAGACGAACTACGTGCTTTTTTACAAGATTTAAATTTCAAATCGTTTGAAAAATCATTGCTAGATTCTGGCGAAGTAACGCACAAAATGACCGGCAGCCCTAGTCATGTTCCTGCCACAGAACGAATGCCTGCCATGCAAGAGACCAGCGCACCACTAACGGCGATCAATATCACAGTTAAAGAATGGAGCGCTGAAGAAATTCAGAAGCGAATCGGCTTAGGAGAGCAACCATTCGCCTTTGTCGAATTATCAAAATTAGCACTGGGGTTTGGCCAAGATCTTTATTTAACTGACTTATCGAATTCTAAAGTCGACTTCGCAGGCATCACCTGGAATGGCTTTGATTTAAAGCGCGTCTGGACCGAGATCGGGATAGACCCCAATCTGAGCTTAAGGGTTGGTTGGGATTTAATGCTAGGTGCTTATGTATTGCGTGCGGCGGATAGCTCTGAAATTTCAAAAATAGCGAAGTACTTTTTGAAAAAAGAAATTCAAGAAAATGAACTTACCAGCGAGGTTGAAAAGTTTAAAGAAATTTACGAGACACTTTTACAGTTAAACCAAGTTGTGCAAAAAGAACTAGACGAAAAAGACTTAAGAATTATTTACGATAAATTAGAAAAGCCAATTATTCCGATTTTATATAAAATGGAAAAAAAAGGTATCGCACTTGATCTAAAATTTTTAAAAAAGTTTTCTGAAGAGCTAGCCGGGGAACTTTCTTCGCAAGAAACAAAGATATACGAGCTAGCGAGAGAAAAATTCAATATTGGCTCACCTAAACAGTTGGGCGTCATATTATTCGAGAAACTCGGGCTAGAAGCGCAAAAAAAGACAAAAACAGGATACTCGACTGATAACGACGTTTTAGAAAAGCTACAACACCCGATCGGTAAAGAAGTCATTCACTACCGAGAAGTTGCAAAACTTAAATCAACCTACGTCGATGCTTTACCTTTGCTGGCAGATGCATCGGACCGTGTACACACAAGCTTCAACCAAGCGCTAACGGCGACGGGTCGTTTTTCAAGTACAAATCCAAACTTACAAAATATTCCGATCCGTACAGAAAAGGGCCAGAAAGTTCGTAAAGCTTTCGTGGCGGCGGCCGGCAAGAAGTTATTGTCAGTCGATTATTCGCAAATCGAACTTCGCGTACTTGCTCACATTTCTGAAGACCCTGGGCTTATCCGCGCCTTCATGGACGATTTAGATATTCACACGGCGACGGCTGCTTCAGTATTTTCTGTATCATTAGATCAAGTTACTAAAGATCAGCGACGTATAGCAAAAGCCGTTAACTTCGGCTTGGCGTACGGGCAAGGAGCTTACGGCTTGGCTGATGTCTTGGGTATATCGCGCAAAGAATCGACCGAGATAATTGATAGTTACTTCACGCAGTTTAAAGGAATCAAAGATTACATCGAAAGTACAATTCAAAAAGCGCACGAACAAAAGTACGTTGAAACACTGTTCGGTCGCAGACGTTATATTCCTGAACTTGATAGTTCAAACGGAATGATTAAGAAATTTGGCGAGCGTGCGGCGATCAATGCGCCCATTCAGGGAACCGCTAGCGATCTAGTTAAAATGGCAATGATCGAAGTAGCTGGCGTTCTTAAGAAGGTCGATATGCTCTTACAAGTGCACGATGAATTAATTTTTGAAGGAACTGAAGAAGCAATTAACGAACAGGTCAAGCCGATCGTGCAAGCGATGGAGTCTGTTGCACAGCTCAAGGTTCCGTTAAAAGTAAACTACTCGATTGGTAATAACTGGGACGAGGCTCACTGAGTCTATTAGAATAGGGGCCTTTTCGAAGAGCAAATCATCTACTCGGTTTCCCAGCCGACGACCCGGCCGCCTTCGAAATACACGTAGCGTTTTTCTTGGCGATATCCTTGTGGAGTCGAGACTTGTTTTAAGTATTTCCAGCGTTCATTCTTATAAATAACGTTTCCGCTCGATTCGATATTGTCGGGCTCGCCCCATGATTTCCGAACGTAGTCGGCCGGCATTCCGACCGCGATATCTTGCGACTCCATGACCTCAACAAAACCTTTTAAGTCTTTGGCGCGCGTCCAAATTTTATTGCGATTTACCCAAGCCTGGCGACCTTCAATCGACGGAATAGATAAATAATCTAATTTTTCGTTATCATCCTTTAGCCACGGTAAAACTTTTGAGTATTGTAGCCGCTCTTTTTGAGAATCAAGAGCACGTTCTAGCATGCGAACTTTTTTACGTTTTTCAACTTGAAGTTTTTCTTCTTCAGATAGTTCATTACGTGGATCTAAACCAATTTCGTAAGCGTATTTATCAAGTTCTTCTTTAGTCAATTTAACAGGTGTCGCATTCGACGTAGAAATCTTTTCAGATGTATTATCTTTTGCTACCGGTCCATCTTTTTTTTGCGCCCTATCGGAAGTGCTGGTTTCTTCATGCGCGACAGTTTTAATCGGAATATCAGCGCAGCCGATCAGAAAGCAAGTACTGATCAATGACAAGAAATAGACGTAAGTTTTCTTCATAACTACAATTTTAGTGCAAAATAGAGGGTTCTGTGATTAAAATTTTTTGATGAGTGAAAATAAGGACCAAAATCGAGATAAAACGAAAGATGCCGGCGTTAAAGACGTCCCGTCTAGTAGTAGCGAAGGTTCTGCCGAGCTTTTGACAGAACAGCTCGAGACAAATCCCGAGAAAGATTTAGCCGATATTGATAGTATATTGGGTGAAGAAGATCCAAATTTTATTAAGCAGCTAGAGGAAATACAAATTCCGCCAGGTACAAGTCTGTCGGTCTTAGATAATATTCTTGCGCTGGAAGCTTCAAATATTTCTTTTACTGCGCAGTTAAAAAAAGTTATCAATGTCAAAGAGAATCCGAGGCTGGTTATTTCATTTTGGCTACTGGTTGCAGTCATTCTTTTTGCAGTCTTTTTTGTTTGGAGTGCAAATCGAAATATTTTTCGAGAAAATTTGTTTTTAAACTCTTACGCCACTTGGAACAAAGAAGTTAAAGATTACAATCCACTTAATGAAGCTGAATCATTTTACGATAATCCACGTTTTTCAAAAAATTTGATGACGCTTTCGAAAATGTTTATCAACGTGAAGAGCTCTGAGAATTCGGGCCCAACGCCGATGCTGGCTCTTGAGGTAAACGTCGAAGGAATTTCGGCCGATGCCATCATCGAGATTAAAGATCGTGAAGCTGAATTTAAAGACTTGTTATTAAGATTTGTCGAAGAGCAAACATATGATGAACTGGTCACGACTGCCGGCAAGCAGAATTTATGTGACCAGTTCCGAATAATTATAAATTCGCACTTAACCCAGGGCCAAGTACGTCGGGTGCTTTTAAAATCGTTTATTATAAAGCCGTAAACGATTTATTAACCTTTAAATTCATCCAAATTAATTTCATAAGCGCGAATTCTGTCATGCAATGTTGATTTCGGCATTCCTAAATCAATTGCAGTGCGTTTTTGATTTCCGTTGTTAGCGGCTAAACGTTTCAATATCATTTGTTTTTCGATCTCTTTAATCACCGACATTTGATTTGCATCGGCTGTCGTAGAGTAGTTGACGCCCGTTTGAGCATGAGCCATGCGCTCTTTACGGTTTAGTAGAAGATCGATATGCTGCTCTTCAATATACTTTTTAGGATATAGGGCTGAAGCACGAGCTACCACGTTACGTAGTTCACGAATATTTCCGGGCCAATCATGTTTTTTTAATAGCTGAATTGCGTTGTGAGAAAAGCGAACCTTCATCTGGCGCGCAAATGTATAAAGTAACTCTTCAAAATCTTCTAAGCGCTCTTTTAGCGCAGGAGCTTCAATGGTAATGACGTTTAAACGAAAGAATAAATCTGAACGAAATGCTCCTTCGCGAATTTTTTGATATAGGTTTTGGTGTGTGGCAGCGATAATGCGAACGTTTGTTTTAACGGATTGATCGCTACCAACCGGTCGAATCTCGTTATTTTCTAGAGCGCGAAGCAATTTAGCTTGTAGACCGTAAGGTAAGTCTCCGATTTCATCTAAAAATAAAGTTCCGCCACGCGCCGATTCAAAAGCACCCTTACGATCAGCTACGGCGCCCGTGAAGCTGCCTTTGATGTGACCGAATAATTCGCTTTCGACCAATGTTTCAGTTAAAGCCGAGCAGTTAACGCTGATAAATGGGGCTTTTGCGTAAGGTGAAGTTTCATGTAAAGACTGTGCGACGATATCTTTTCCGGCGCCCGATGGGCCCAGCAAAAGCACCGGAAATTTGGTTGCGGCCACTGAACTTAAACTTTTTAATTGTTGATCCCAGTATTCACACTTACTTGAAAGTGGAAATTCTTTTGTGATTTTGTTTTTGTCGTGAACAACGAACTCTGAAGCTCCGACTGAAATGAGATCGCCATCTTTTAGCACAGCCTCTAACACTTGAGCTCCATTCACATAAGTGCCGCCTATTGAGCGAAGATCTTTAATAAGTAATTGTTTGTCTTTTGTTTCTAGTCTGGCGTGGCGAGGTTCGACCGCTAAACTTGAAGTTTGAACTGCGCAAGTTGAATCGCTGCCGATATTGCAGTAGTCGCCGATTTCCCAAGTTTGTTTTGTGTTATCTAATAGTTCGATTTGAAAATGTGCCATGTTCCCTCCCAGGACTTGATATAGACACTTATTTCAAGTTAAGAGCCGCTTTTTTGGGGCTGGATGAGCCTTTATTTGGATCTGAGCCAAGAATTTCCGAAATAAAAGACTTAATCTAAGAATTGAGAAATTTTCGTAAACAGATTAACTTAATTTTAAACATCTTTCCTAGGATCATGACCGTATGGCAAAAATGACCTTTCTAAAAAGCGCCGTGAAGACCCGAGACTTTCCGGAAACTAAATTAAAAGAGATCGCTTTCGCGGGCCGTTCTAATGCCGGGAAGTCTTCACTTATTAATATGTGGGCTAATGAAAAAATCGCAAAGGTAAGTCAGTCGCCGGGTAAAACGCGATTACTTAATTTTTTTGCAATGGGAAATAGTTACATTATTGTCGATATGCCCGGCTATGGTTTTGCTTCACGCGGTAACGAAGAAACGGCTACGTGGAGAAAAATGATTCAGAACTATTTAACTTCGCGCGAGCAACTTGCGGGATTGGTTCTATTAATGGACATGGCCCGTGACTGGTCCGAAGATGAAGAGCTTCTTGCGCAATTTGCAATGAAGAATGATTTTCCGGTCGCAGTTGGCTTAACTAAGTCAGATAAGTTTTCAAAAAACGATATTGCTAAAGCTATCGCGCGAATTAAAAATCAGTCTAGGTTAGAGGATGTTTACCCGATATCGGCGCAGACTCGTGCGGGTTGTGCAGAGTTTGAAGAGTTTGTATACCGCACATGGATTAAGAAGTGATTCCGTTGAAAATTATCGCGGTTATTCCTGCACGATTCGGTTCAACGCGGTTTCCGGGTAAACCTTTAGTCAAATTAAAAGGTAAGCCTATTTTACAGTGGGTCGTTGAAGGAGCTAGAACAAGCTCTTTGGTTCAAAAAATTTTCGTAGCAACCGACGACGTGCTTATTCAAGAGCTATGTAAAAAATTAAACGTTGATTGTTTGATGACTCGCTCAGATTGCCCAACGGGTACGGATCGACTGTTTGAAGCAACACGCGATTTAGATTTTGATGTAGCCGTGAATGTTCAGGGTGATGAACCCATGATAAACAAAGATTACATCGATCCTTTGATTAAGGCTTTTTTAAACGAACCAGGTTTAGATATGGCAACTTTGGCGCACCCCTTAGCGGTCGAAGACGTAGACAATAAAAATGCCGTTAAAGTAATCACTAACTTCAACAACGAGGCGATTTATTTTAGCCGATTTGCGATCCCATACTCACGCGAACAATTTGCACCTAATGGGCCAGCCATGAAGCATATAGGCTTATATGCGTTCTCGAAAAGCTTCTTGCAGAAGTTTTGTTCAGCTCCGCAATGTCAGATTGAAAAATCTGAAAGTTTAGAACAGTTAAGAGCCCTTCATCTAGGAGCTAAAATCAAAGTTTTGAAAGTCGAAAAACCGACATATGGTGTTGATACTCCTGAAGATTTGCAAAAGCTTGAAGCCACGCTAAAGTAGCTGTTACAGTGCCGGTATATGGCAATTTCAAAAGTTAAAAAATCTGCGTCTACGTTAAAAACCTCAGAAAAAGATTCGACTAAGCGATCGACCCAAAAGCGATCGAAGCAAAAATTTATTTTTGTGACGGGTGGGGTTGTTTCTTCTATCGGTAAGGGGTTAACGGCTGCAAGCCTGGGTTCATTGCTTGAGGCGCGCGGATTCAAAGTAACAATTATGAAATTCGATCCCTACTTGAACGTTGATCCGGGCACGATGTCGCCTCTTCAGCACGGTGAAGTTTACGTAACTAACGATGGTGCAGAGACAGATTTAGATTTAGGCCACTATGAACGCTTTACGAATGCGACCATGCAGCGTTCGAATTCAGTGAGTGCTGGGCAAATATACGATACTGTGATTTCGCGCGAGCGTCGCGGCGACTATCTTGGCGGAACTGTACAAGTGATTCCGCATATTACAGATGAAATTAAATCACGCGCTTACGAAGCGGCGCAAGGCAGCGAGATTGCAATCGTTGAAATTGGCGGAACTGTCGGTGATATCGAGGCACAGCCATTTTTCGAAGCTATACGCCAGCTGCGACTTGATTTGGGGCCAACAAATACAGCACTGGTGCATGTGACTTACGTTCCCTATATTGCTGTGGCGGGCGAATTAAAAAGTAAACCAACACAGCACTCGGTTAAAGAATTGCGCGAGATTGGTTTACAACCTGACTTCTTAGTCTGCCGTAGTGAAAAAACCATCGATGATAACTTAAAAGCTAAGATCGGTCTATTTTGTTCAATCAAGAAAGACCATGTGATTTCGGCGAAAGACTCAAGCAGCATTTATGATGTGCCGCTGGCTTTGCACGGTGAACACTTAGATGAGCTGCTTGTTGAATGCCTAGATTTGAAAAAAACAAAGTACAGTATTGCTGGATGGCAAAAAATTTCTAAAATTCAAAGTTCTCCGCGAGCCACGGTTAAGATTGCCATAGTTGGTAAGTATGTCGATTTGAAAGAGTCTTATAAATCATTGAATGAATCGTTAGTGCACGGCGGTTTCGCTAACCAAGTTAAGCTCGATATCATGTATATTGATTCTGAAAAGCTAAATTCTAAAAATGCAAAAAAACTTCTAATCGAGGCAAAAGGTATTCTTGTTCCGGGCGGTTTCGGAACTCGCGGAGTCGATGGAAAGATTGCGGCTATTCAGTATGCGCGTGAAAATAAAGTTCCGTTTTTTGGTATCTGTTTTGGTATGCAATTAGCCGCGATTGAATTTGCGCGTAACGTTTGCGGGATTCGCGATGCGACTTCGCGTGAATTTATTGGCGATAAGCGCGGCGGTAATATCGTAATTGATTCGATGGTTGAGCAACGCGGAGTCGTCGACAAGGGCGGAACAATGCGTTTGGGTGCTTTTAGCTGCAAATTGGCTCCTAAAAGCTTAGCGATTAAAGTTTACAAAAAAAGTATAATTTCTGAACGCCATCGGCATCGCTTCGAGTTCAATAATAAATACAAAGATCTCTTCGAAAAAAATGGTTTACGCGCTACCGGCATTAACGAAGAGCGCAACTTAGTTGAAATTTTAGAAAATATTAAACATCCTTGGTTTATCGGGGTGCAGTTTCACCCTGAATTTAAATCGAAGCCATTAAGCCCGCATCCGTTATTTGCCGAATTCGTTAAAGCTTCTTCGGAAAAAAGATAGGTTACTATGAATCAAGTTTTAAAAATTGCAGAACAGACCTTACGAATTGAAGCCGAAAGCATTATGCAGTTAATTCCGCGTTTAGGTGCTTCATTTGAAAAAGCAGTTGAACTCATTTTAGAATGCAAAGGTAAAGTAATTTTAACCGGTATGGGTAAGTCTGGTCAGATTGCGCGTAAACTTGCCAGTACGTTCGCTAGTACCGGTACTCCAGCGTTGTATCTGCATCCCGCCGAAAGTAGTCACGGCGATATGGGAGTCATCGCGAAAACAGATTTAGTCATCGCGCTTTCTTACGGCGGCGAAGCTAATGAGATCAATGCGATTATTAATTTTATCACCCGCAATGGCGTTTCATTGATCGCTTTCACCGGTAAACCAGGCAGCACTTTAGCCAAAGCGGCAAGCGTCGTACTGGATGTTTCGGTTGGGCGCGAAGCTTGCCCGCTACAATTAGCGCCTACTTCCTCTAGCACCGCAACCTTGGCTCTAGGCGATGCCTTAGCCATGGCCGTTTTAGATAAACGAGGATTTAAATCAGAAAATTTTGCTGAACTTCATCCGGCGGGTTCTTTGGGTGCTAAACTCATGCGGGTGAAAGACATTATGCAAGCGGGCGCGGCCTTACCATTTGTTAAAAAAGAAACTTCGATGAAAGAAATTTTAACAGCGATGACTCACCAAAGTGTTCGCGGCGCCACCGGCGTGCTAGATGACCAAGGGCAACTTGTTGGGGTTATTACGGATGGTGATATCCGCCGCTTTTTAGAAAAGAACCAAGATCCATTTTCAAAAACTGCAATTGATCTAATGTCGCATTCTCCGCGCACGATTGATGCGGGTGAGTTGGCTGAAAAAGCTTTGTTTTTGATGGAGCAATTTCGAATTCAAATGCTAATTGTTTTAGACCAAAGTTCAAATAATCCGCTGAAGCCAGTCGGAATGTTGATCTACCAAGACCTTTTAACTGCGAAAGTTCGCTAACTAAACCTAATTACATTCTGCTTTCTACCGACTAAAGTCTTGCTTATGAAATGTTTTATCAATTCATACGGACCTTCGTCCTCGTAGTTGAAGCACACTCCTTGCCGTGTCGATTTATATTTTCCACAATGAAATCGTGGGTATAGATATAAATAAATTACGCCCAATTAAAATGTTGGTTTTAGACGTTGACGGGGTTCTAACCGATTGTCGGTTATGGATGGACGCAGACGGTGAATGGAAAAGGTTTTTTTCTATTCGCGACGGTGTCGGAATCAAAGCTTTAATTGAAGCAGGATACAAATTAGCAATCATCACTGGGACAACCGCCGCAGATATACGCGCGCGCGCCAAGGTGCTTGGAATACATTATTTTTACGAAGGTGCTTCTGATAAGTGGCCCTCATTCGAACAGCTACAAAAAGATTCGGGTATTTCTCCTAGCGAGATGGCTTACGTTGGCGACGACATCTTTGATATTCGATTGATTGAAGAAGTTGGGTTCGGCGCGACGGTTCCAGAAGCGGTAGACGAAGTCATCGATGCTGCTTCTTACGTAACTAAACGACCGGGTGGCAATGGGGCCGTTCGTGAGATTTGTAGTTTTATTTTAAAGTACGGGCATTATGCCAAAAACTGAGGTGTTTGTGACGAAAAAAGTTTTAAAATTTTTGTTAACTGCAGCCATTGTAGCAAGCGGGACCGCAGCTCATGCAGCTGATCTTGATGTTCCAAAAGATGAGTTGACGCAAGAGACGGTGTACCCCGTTTTCGATAACCCAGTCAGCGTAAAAAACCGTAATGTACAAGACTCGGGTGCCGTCGATATCGGAGTCTTTGGTGGATTAGCTTTAACCGAGCCCATTTCAAGCGCGACGAAGTTTGGTGCCGATATTAATTATCACTTCAATCATATTCACTCAATTGGTGTATTTTTCGCGAAGAATACTTCTGGATTATCGAGAGATGCACAGGGGTTAAAAGATCAATTCGGTTTAGATTTTAACCGCGCACCTAAATTAGATTATACGTTTATGGCTGACTACAACTACAAGGCCTTTTACGGAAAGCTAAGCTTAACTAGTAACGGCGTAATCAATACAACTATTTATGGTTCATTCGCAGGCGGAATGGTTAAGTACGTTCATAAGTCGTATCCGGCCTTAGCGGTTGGTATTGGCGAAAGATTCTATTTCACAAAATCGCTTTCACTAAAACTTGATTTACGTTTTTACGCTCACACGGCACCAATTCCATTTAAAGCGGGAGTGCTTCGCGACGGTAGCCAGGGCACTCCGGTTGATCCGATCCCTGACTACGGCAGTTTTGAAGAACGTTTGACTTACACGACCAATTTAGAAGTTGGTCTGAACTATTTATTTTAAGGGGACGCGCAATATGAAACGAGTACTCATTTCTTTTTTAGCGACTCTAGTAATCGGTACCCAGCTATGGGCACAGGCGCAATCTTTAGACGACCAAGAAGTGGTCGATATTGAAGGATTATATAAAACTCAGGCTCCGAAAGTTGTTGAAACTACGACGACTACGACGATGACAACGACTGAATCTTCGATGAATTTACCTGAAGTTCCGGTTGATACAGACATGGAAGCTCAGGTAGCTGAAAGCGCAACTGCGACCGAGAAAGTCGCTAAAGAAGAAAAAGTTGAAAGACTGACTGATCTTAATAAATTGGCACCTTTCAGAGAAGTTTCAATTATTCAGAAGAAATACTTGCCGAAGACTGAACGTTTTCAATTGTACGTTGCTCCGGGTATGACGACTAATTCACCTTGGTTTTTAAACTTAGGCGCAAAAGTAAATGCTACCTACCACTTTACTGAATCTTTCGGGTTCGAAATTTCGGGATTGTTTCTATCAAACTCAGAACGTCAAGTAGCGAAAGAGATTCGTGATAACAACGATCTCGAACCAGAAAAATTCGTAAATACTAAAAGCTATATTGGTGCTGATCTTTTTTGGGCGCCAATTTACGGAAAAATTTCATTCTTGAATGATCGTATTGTTCCGTTTGATATGTATTTCACTTTTGGTGGCGGTACTTCAAGCACAAATTCAGAAGAAGGTAATGTTCCGACACTTCACGCTGGTATGGGGCAAATTTTTGCGATGTCTAAAAGGATGGCCTTCCGATGGGACTATAGCTGGACGCACTTTTCGGCGACCTCAACGCCGGGTAAAAGCGGCGCAAAAGGTACGAAAAGTGATTACGATGATTTAATTCTGACTGCAGGTCTTAGTTTCTTCTTTCCGGAGGCGAAATCTCGATGAAAAAAAACCTAATTAAAATATTATTAATTCACATTTTTGCATTGGTTTCAGTTTTAGGTTGGACTCCCTTGGCCCGCGCGGCTGAAAAGACGACAACTTCAACTAAAAAAGTAATCACGACAACTCGTAAAACCGCACCCGGCCCCAAGGTTTATACGGCTAGTAAGTCTGTTACGAATCGTAGTCAGCTGGCTAGCGCGCTTGCATTGATGAAGTCGGGGCAGTATCCGCAAGCTGCAAATGCTTTCTTAAGTCTGTCGAAGCGTGGCGATTTGAATAGCGAACGTTCACAAATTAAGTATTATTTGGGGCTTTGCTTAATGGAAATGAATTTAAACCAAGCGGCTGCCTTTCAGTTTGTAGACGTAATCAAAAACGGCGAAGCGAAATGGACACGCCAAGCTATCGAAAAATTGCTAGTGGTAACAGATCGCTTAGGCGACGAGACTTTACTTAATTATGCGATTCAAAGAATCGATGTTAACCAAGTTCCAACAGCAAATCGCGACATGCTGTACTTTCGTTTGGGCGAAATCAAGCACAAGGCGGGTCTTTACCAAGAGGCAGTTCGTTTATATAGCCAGGTGGGTTCGCAAAGTCGCTTTTACTATAGTGCTTTGTACGGAAAAGGTTTAGCGCAAGCCGAAGCCAATCAAGCCGATTTAGCATTACAAAGCTTTCAAAAGCTTTTAGAAATTCGTTCAACGGCAAAAGTAACTGACGTTAATAAAGTAGCGGCGCAGTTATCGATTGCTCGAATGTATTACCAAAAACAAAATTGGGATAAAGCAATTGAAGCCTACTCGTTAATCCCGCGCGACAGTGCAATGTGGCACGAAGCTCTATTCGAGAAAACTTGGGCGATGCTTCGTGCGGCACGTTTTAGATCAACCTTAAGTAATTTTCAAACTCTGCATTCAACATTTTATGAAGATGCTTACATACCAGAGACTCTATTATTAAGATCGATCGTTTATTTATACATTTGCAAGTATGACGAGATGGAAAAGACTGTCGGTTTATTTGAAACTCAGTACGGACCCATGTATACAAAAATTGATCAGTACTTGAATCAAAAGCACTCGTCAGAAGAATATTTTCAAGAAGTTAATAAAGCTTATATAGTTAAACGCGATGCAGACGCGAAGCGCTCGTTTAATATTCCATACAATTCAATTAAGCACATCGCAGAAGAGGGCGACGTACGACGTACCTACGCTTATCTAAAGAAATTAAATGAAGAGCGTAAAGCGATTGACGAAAATCCGAACCTTAAAACGACTCCGGTTGGCACCTACGCAAGCCGCATTATTAATAATCGCGTGAAGAGTGCTCGGTCAGTTATTGGTGATCAGGTACGTGCGCATTTGTTAAATATGCGTGTTGAATTGCGTGATCTAAATGAACAAGCCAGCTTTATTCGCTACGAGATGATCAACGGTAAAAAAGAATACTTGAAAAAGCGTTTAACCGGAAAAGATATGGGCGACGAAAATTCAGGCGAAATTCAAGATCGATCTTTCTACGTCAAGAATGGTTACGAATACTATCCGTTTCAAGGCGAATACTGGTTGGATGAAGTCGGTAACTATCATTACTTAGGAAAGCAAAGCTGTGAGTAATATGAACAAAAAAATAAACTTTCAAATTGCATCGGTTATTGTAGCTTCAGTTTTAGCATTTACTTCTGGGGCATCGGCTGCAACCGTAACAAAAACAACAACTAAAAAGACGACTAAAACGAAGCAAACCGTAGGTCAGCTGCTGCGTAAAGTAAAAGAAGACAGTCGTGGCGCTAAAATTAAAGAAATTCAAAAAGTTAATACGAATCTGCCGGAATCGCAATTGTCATTTCAAGAGCGTCAATCTGTTAACTTAAATCGCGTAAAACCACCTAAATCTTCTGAGCTGTTAAAGGTCGAAAATTCTGATCAAGCAGCTTACGAAAAAACTTTAGATTTACAGATTAAAGAGCTATATAAGTTAACTCAAAAATTCAAAGATAGCCAAAACCGCGGCGAACTTTGGTTACGCTTAGCCGAGCTATACGTAGAAAAATCTGCGCTTGTCGATTCTCGCAAACAAGATGCGTACGATATGAAGTTAAAAGAGTACCAAGATGGTAAGAATAAAATAAAGCCAAAGTTAGATTTGGCTGAAGCACGTGAGTACAATAGAAAAGCAATTCAGTTATATGAATGGTTTTTAAATGACTATCCGAAAGATCAAAAAGTTAGCCAAGCGCTATTTTTCTTAGGCTATAACTACTTTGAAATTGGCGATGCTAAAAAAGGCGCATTGTATTACGACCGTTTAACTAAGCAATTTCCGAATAGTACGTTTGTGGGCGAAGCACATTTCGCATTAGGTGAATACTATTTTGAAAATGAAAAATGGGCCGATGCATACAAAGAGTATTCTAAAATTATTAAAGATCGCAAACACCGCCTAAATACTTTTGCCCTTTACAAAGGTGGATGGTGTCTTTACCGACTAGGCCGTACAAACGAAGCCATCAAGTATCTTGATTTCATCGTAAAAGGCGCAAAGTCTGAAGCAAGCGGACAAATCGTGGCCGGTCGTAAATTGAACACGTCAAAACTTGAAAATGAAGCATTACGTGACTTAGTCGTTTTCTTTGCCGATACGGGTGATGTCAAGCGTGCCGTCGCTTATTTCCAGGCTATCAATAGTAAAGAGGCTAAAGCTAATATTGAAAAATTAGCTTACTACTTTGCTGATAAAGGCAACCGCGATGCTTCTAAAGATGTTTTCAGAATGTTGATCCAGCAAGATCCAACATCTAAAAAAGCTTTTGAATTTCAATATCAAATCGTTCAAAACTATTTCTACGCAAAAAACTCTCCACAATTTAAAGAAGAACTTTATCGTTGGATCACTGATTTTGACCGTAAATCAGCATGGTATGCTGCAAATTCTTCGGATGAAGCTTTTGTGCAAAATTCTTACAAATTACGCGAGCAAACCTTAAGAAATTATATTTTACAGCAACATCAGACAGCGCAGAATTCGCGTGCGGCATTCTCTCGCCAATCGGCAAGTGAAGGTTATAGACTTTATTTCCAGCAATTTTCAGATTCTCCACAAGTTGCTGATATGCACTTTTTCTTCGGTGAATTATTGTATGATATAGGGAAATATAGCGAGGCTTCGACCGAATACGCCTGGGTAGCTGAAAATGCAACGGACAGCAAATTTGGCCCTAAGGCTTCGCAGAATTTACTTCTATCAATCGAAAAAGCCCTTCCGCGGGATGAAGAATTACAAAAACGCATTGGTGATTCAGTTGAACCTATTCAGATGGATCCACGAGTTGAAAAGTTCATTAAGTCAGCTGCTTGGTATACGCAAAAGTTTCCGAATTCTGATAAAGATGCCGAGATCAAGTTTCGTATGGGTCGATTGTACTACCAGACGAATAATTTTGGTCCGTCAGAAAAGCTATTTCGCGAAATCGTGCAGAAGCATCCGAAAACGAAGTACGCTGAATATTCGGCTAACCTTTTGTTAGATATTTACAATTTGAAAAAGGATTACGCAGGCCTAGAAAAAATGGGTACCGAGCTTTTAGCTAATGAATCAATTGCTGGTTCAAAAGCAGGCAGCGATATTCGCAATGTACTAGAAAAAGCAAATTTCAAAAAAGCGCAAGACTTAGAAGTTGATAAAAAGTACTTAGATTCAGCTAAGCAGTATCAAAATTTTGCAGTGCAGAACCCTAAGTCTGAACTAGTCACGATAGCTCTGTTTAATGCGGGTGTGAATTTTGAGCGTTCAGGAAGAAATGTTGAAGCCATTCAAAGTTACAAAAAAGTTCTAGCCGCGACTGATAAATCAGCAGCGCCATTAAAGCCAAAAGTCGAAAAACTTTTAGCTAAGCTGTACCAAGATTCTGGCTTCTTCGAAGAGTCAGCGTTGTTATTTAAACAAATTGCAAAAGAGAATCCGCAAGATCCGCTCATGCCTAACTACGTTTACAACTCAGCAGTAATGTACGAAGCGTTAGGTAAGACGAACGAGGCTGTGCGCGCCTACGGCGAATTTGTTAAGGTTAATAAGAACCAAACTGAAAACGCAGGCACGATGTTTACGGTGGCGCAGTTGCAGCGTAAATCGAATTCAAATTCAGCGGCGATTCGTTCATATAAAGAATACGTTGAACTTCCACAAGCCACGTTAGATAAAAAAATTGAATCACAGTATTGGATTGCTGAATTATCACGTAAGCAAGGTCGTAGGCAGGATACCGAAGAAGCAGAGCAAAATATTCTTTCGTTGCACCGCAGACTTACAGGTGAGCGTCGCACGGCAGCTAATTCATACATAGCGCCAATCAAGTTTCGTCAGGCTGAGGCTACCTTTGTTGAATTGAAAAAAATCAAGATCCCTGGCGATCCGGCTAAGCAGAAGAAAGCGGTTGATACGAAGTTAGAGGTTTTATCGCGGTTAAATCAGGAATTAACCGAAGTGATTAAACTGAATTCTCCGGATGAAATCGTAAGTTCACTTTTGTTAATCGGTGAAGCGAATGAGCACTTAGCCGCAGCCATTCAAGCCACTCCGGTTCCGGCTAGCTTAAACGAAGAACAGAAGAAGCAGTACAAAGCGGGCATCGATAATATCACCGGACCGTTTTCGCAAAAAGCTGAAGAAAGTTATAAAGTCGCTGTCGATCGAGCTTGGGACCTTGAAGTGTACAACTCGGCCTACAAAACGGCTTTACAGAAAATGAATGCGCGTAATTCGAAGCTTTATTACAACCAAGGCGAGATTGGTTCGGATAGCCGCTACATTAACTGGATGGGTGACAAATGAGAAAACTATTACTTCTAACAGCTTTGATCTACTTGTCTGCTTGTTCGACGAACTCACCGAAAAATGAAGTCGCCGAAGAGAATAGCTATCAAGATATGGCTATCGCTGAAACGAAATCAGTTGGCCAAGAGGACTTTGCAATTAAAAAAGACGCGCCAGTTGCCGATTCATTGTATTCAGCACTGAATGAAGCGATTAAACAACAAAATGACGATCAAATTCAAAAGTCCAGCGGGGAAATTCTAACTCAAAATCCGAAAGACACCCGCGCATTGAATGCTCTAGCATTAGTTTATTATAAACGTGGCGGCTTTGAAGCGGCACAGTACATACTTAATAAAGCTTTAGTTTCTAATCCTAATTCTGCTGAAGTCTACGGAAATTTAGGAACCGTATTGTTAGCCAAGGGCGAGCGTCGTGAGGCTGTTAAACTATTCCGTAAGGCTTTATCAATTAACCCGGATGATGCGATTGTAGGAGCGAACCTGGGTGCGATCTACGTGCAAGAAAGAGATTACAATAAAGCTCTTTTAGCTTTAGAAGTTTCGGTTAGAAAAGGAATGAAAGATCATAAAGTTTTAAATAATTATGCAATTTCTTTAACAGCGAAGGCGCGTCCAAAAGAAGCTGCAGAAATTTATGAGAAAATTCTGAAGGAAAATCCGAGTCAAAAAGAAGTCATGCTAAATTATTCGATTTTGTTAATTGACGAGATGAAAAAATACAAAGAAGGCCTAGACCTTTTGAACAGACTAAAGTTTGTAGGTCCGACGTCGGAGTCTCGTCAAGTGATAAAGGATTTGGAAATTAAGGCAAAAGCTGGTTTACAATAGAGAGATGGGGTTTAGATGAATCTTCTTAGAATTTGCTGCTTAACAACTCTATTAGCTTTTTTCGGCGCTCAATTTACGTTGGCGCAGAACAATCCTAATATTCCGTTAGATAAAAATAATGTGATAAAATCGAAAACCGATCGTAAGCAAACGCTTAATTTCGAAGACGAATTGGTAGAAGGCTCGGCGCAGAAGCCAGAGTTATTTTATTTATTTCAAAAAAAGAACTTCAATTACAAGCGTTTAATTAAGTTAAGAGAAAATTTTCTGCCCGAGATGAGAAGAACAACCGAAGACATACAGCGATTACGGGGTGGACGTTGAAATCACCGTTAATATTCAGAGTTTTTAGAAATGATCAAATTCACGTTGTGAAGCAATTTGTCGACAAGGACCAAGTCTTGTTCGGACACAATGCCGAAGTAGACGTCGATTTGGATTCAAACGAAATTTCATCAATACATTGCTTGATTGAAAAACGCGGTAACCAATTTTATTTGTGTGACTTGGGTTCAACTCAAGGAACTTTCAAGAACGGTCAAGGCGTACTGGATGAACCTATTCAGTCGGGCGACGAGTTCAATGTTGGTCCGTTCAGAATTAGTTTTTTCGTTGGAGCACCTAAACCTATTCATTCGCCAAAGACGGGATCTGAAATTGTTATTGAGCCGACCGCTGTTAAGGTTTCGGCCTCAGTAGCCGCAGCGGTAACGACGACTGTACCCGTAACTTCACAACCACAAGCTGTAATCAAGCCGGTAGTTGAAACGGCGAAACCACAAATTCAGTCGCCGCTAGTGGCGTCGAAAAATAATATGGTTCGCGGTACTGTACTGGGTAAAAAAAGCGGAAAGAATCAAAAAACTTTCGCGCCGCCAAGTGAAAATAAGGATCTGAGAGATTTTATCAAACCAGGCAAAGGCCAGTTGGTTGAAGTTATCGTGTCTTGGAAAGAGCGTATTCTAAATACATATCACTTCGTTCCGACAGGAATGAAGCGTTTAGGCAGTAATCATGAAATTCAGGTACCCGATGGATCGTCTCCTAAGGATTGGTCTTTCTTGGATTTATCAAATGGTGTGGTCGTTCGGACCACAGCAGAAATGGTTGTTGAAGTTCAACGTGATGGCGATATAAAGAAAATCGGCGATCAAAACTATAAGCTTCAACAAAACGAAGCTGTGTTCGTAACACTGATTAATGGAATGCAATTAGTCGTGCGTTACGCGCCTGTTGCTCCGGTTGTTCCGTTTGAATCACCATTAATTTTGTCATCGTCTGAATTGACGGGTATTTTAGCTGCGTTAATTATTGCGGCCTTAGCAAGCTTGATTGTTTCGGTTACAGCTCAAAAGGCCGTAGTTAAAGAAGAAGAAATTCAGCGGGTCGCGCAGGTTATTTTTGATAAACCACCAGTTGAATTTAAGACTCCGACGCCACCGCCACCAGTAGAAACGCCGAAAGAACCGGTTGCGGTCAAGCCACCTCCGCCAGTTGAACCGAAAAAGGTAGTCGAATCAGATAAGCAAAAAGAGAATAAGAATAAGGGCAACCCGAATAAGCCGGATCAAAAAGCTGAATCCGCACAGTCAGCGGGCCGGGCGAATGAAGTAAAGCCAAAAGATCCGAAGCTAAAAGCTAAGATGTTTACTTCAACGAAGCAGGGCGGAGCGGTGAAGACCGGCGACAAGGCTGGTGCTAATGCACAAAGTAAAGAGGTTGATCCAAACAATACAGGTTTATTGTCTGCATTCGGTTCAGGTGGGGCGCGTAAGCAACTTGATAAAGCATACAACGGAACGGGTGAATTACTTGGTACGGGAGAAAAAGCCACTGGTTCTTCGGGTTTCAATGAGAACCGTGCAGGCGATGACTTAGGTTCTAAGTTTAAAGACACGGGCGCCGGCGGAAAAGGTACCGCAACTCAAGGTATCGCGGGCATCGGAACAAAAGGTCGCGGAACGGGAATGAGCGCTTACGGAAGCGGAACTGGTTTCGGTAGTAAAGATCAAGTCGCCATCGATGCGGGTGGAGCTGAGGCAGAATTCACTGGTTCGATTGATAAAGAAGCGGTTCGTCGCGTGGTTCGTTCGGCCTTGTCGGCGTTCAAATCTTGTTACGATCGTGAATATAAAAAAGATACCAAGCTTGAAGGTAAAGTTGTGATTAGCTGGGAGATTCATGAAAAAGGCGTCGCAAAAAATGCCCAAGTTGTGAAAAGTAAATCAACAATTGGAAATTCAGCAGTTGAAGAGTGCGTTCGTTCGCGAATGTTATCTTTAAGATTTCCAGAGCCACCAGCGGGTAGCTTTGCCGAAGTCACTTATCCATTTTTGTTTCGCGGTCAAAATTAATTTACAGGAGGATTATCGTGGACCCAGTCGTTACAGTAGCAGCAGCAGAAAATATGAACCCGGTTTTAAGAGCTTTCACCGAAGGTGGAGCGGTCATGTATGTGATCTTGATTTTTGCAGTACTAACATTAGTGTTAGTCGTAGAAAGATTCTTAACGCTTAAATCGCTTCGCGTAGACAAAAAAGAATTTACGGATCAAGTTTTCCGTATGATAGTTGCCGGCGATTTACGCCAAGCAATTTCTTTTTGTGATGCGAAACCAACACCACTTGCAAACACCGTTAAAGCCGGCTTAGTGCAAGCAATGAACAAGCGCCCCGATGAAGAAATTCAAGTTGCGATGGATGCATCTGTATTAAGAGAGATGCCACGCCTTGAGGGTTGGACAGCGTTCTTAGCCGTATTCGGTAATATTGCCGTACTTGCGGGTCTATTAGGAACAATCATTGGTATGATCGGTTCATTCCGTGCCGTAGCCGATGCCGATCCAGCAAAGAAAGCTGAATTACTATCCGCCGGTATTTCGCATGCCCTCAATTGTACGGGTTTCGGTTTAATTACCGCAATCGTGGCAATCGTATTCTACGGTTTGTTTCAGCATATGATTCAAAAAGCAGAAAACGAAATGATCGAAACAAGCATGTCGCTAATGAATTTAGTAACTGCTAACCGCGACAAAATGAAAGATTAGTCTGAAGACTAATTAAAGAATTGATCTTACGTTTTTGCGTATGTCCGAAGTTTTTTTAAAAGTTTAATTATCTCGGAGAGTGATTTATGGCTCAAATTAGTAGTGGTGGTGGAAGAGGACGAGATCCTAACGTTGAACTGAATTTAGTTCCAGTTATTGACTTGATGTCCGTGCTGATTACGTTCCTCCTATTATCGGCGGTTTGGACGCAGGTATCGATGATTCAATTAGGCGCTTCTTTTGCGTCACCACGTGATCTTGAGCAAAAAGAACTTAAACCACCTCCGAATGAAGATTTAGTTTTGAAATTAGATATTCGTGCAAATGGTTACATCTTGTATATTGGTAAAGAGGTAAGAACTTTACCGATGATCAACGGCGCTTATGATGTAGCGTCGTTAAGTGCTGATCTTGCAAAAGTGAAGCAGATGTACCCACAAAAAGGTGGCGTAAAAATGGCGATCTCAGACGAGATTCAGTATGAACACGTTGTTGCCGCAATGGACATCGGTTTGAAAGCTGGATTTTCTCCTGAGTTATTAACTGGGGGGCCGAACTAATGGCAATCTTTAGACCGGGCCAAAGACATCGTTATCATAATATTTTAAAGCGCAGAGCAAGCAAGCGAGGCGTAACGGCCATCTTATCGTTAACGGCCATGGTTGATATGTTTACGGTGTTAGTTATCTTTTTATTACAAAATTATAATACGACAGGCGAGATTCTTTACATTCCAAAAGAAGTAACGCTACCTAAAGCCAATCGTGTTAGCGACCTAAAGCCTTCACTGGTAGTCACGGTTTCATCTAAAGAAGTATTAATCGACAGAACCGTTGTAGCTACGTTTGATGAAGTCAAGGCCGCGACTAACTGGGTTATTCCAAATTTACGTGATCAAGCTCGAGTGATTCTAGAGAAGGCAAAAGCCGATCAAGACGCAAAAATACAGAATAGATTAAGAAATATCGTAGACAAAACACTCGGAAATGAAGAACTCGATCCCAATGCTTGGAGAAAGGTTACTATTCAAGCAGATAAAGCGATTGACTACCTGACCCTTAAAAAAATAATGTATTCAGTCTATGAAGCAGGTGGCGGACCAATCAACTTTGCAGTCGCAAAAGAGTATGAAAAAAATGATGCGACTACGGATGCCAAAACTCAGTAAGTATTCTTTCTTAATTTTTTTTGTTGTCGTGTTTATTTTCTTGGAGATATTAATTATATCTCCAACTGTTTTAGAAAAGCCCACTGAAGAGCATCTTGAATATCAAAAATTACAAGCCCTAGCTCAAAGCACCAATAAGACTTCAGTCGAACAAAAAATGTCCGGAATTCATTTAGTTGAAAATAGCGAAAACGAAAAAGGTTGGGAGCTTTTTGCAGTTGAAGCTTCTGGGACGGCTGAATCACAATGGGTTTTAAAAAAAGTACAAGTACAGTTCTTTGCTAAAGACGATTCAAGCTTTATGGTCACGGGCGACGTTGGCGAAATTGACGGCACTTCGCGCGATATGATCGTGCGCGGGAATGTGGTCACCACAAGTTCTAATGGATACTCTTTCAAAACCGATTCGCTTCGCTACGTTTCCAGCGCAAAAAAAATGACTAGTAACGATACGGTCGAAATGCAGGGCCCGCCCGATCAAAAAGGCACCGGCTTTAAACTAACTGGGTTAGGTTTTTTGGTCGACGTTGCAATTAATAAAATGAGCATTTTAAATAGCGTCGAAGCCCATAAAGTAATTGATAAGAAGAATTTCAATTTAAAATCGAATTCGGCCGAGTTTTCTAATCGTAGTCATGAAGCATTATTTAGTGGTCAGGTTAGAATGAACTTAGGTAAAAGCTATGTCGAAGCACCGCGTGCATTTTTTAAATATTCTCAGAAAGCAAAATTACTTGAAAGTATTCTTCTTAATAAGGGCGTTAAGTTAGTCGAAGAAGATAAACGTGCTAATTCCGACGAGCTTGAAATTAACCTTTTAGACGATCTAATGACATTGCGCGGTCAGCCTAAAGTCCAACAGGGCAGCGATGAGATTCGCGGGCACGAAATCGTCTTTCTTGAAGGTGGTAAAAAAGTTAAGATTAATAAAGTGAACATTAAAGGAAGCCCGCCGTAATGAAAACTAACGACGTTAAAAGTAAATTAAAGATTGTGAAGATCTCGAAGCAATTTAAAGGACGCAAAGTTGTTCAAGAAGCTTCGTTCGAAGTTGAATCAGGTCAGGTAGTGGGTCTGCTTGGGCCAAACGGAGCGGGTAAGACGACCTCATTTTACATGGTGGTCGGCTTAGTAAAGCCTGACCAGGGAGACATTTATCTTAATGAACTTAATATTACGGATTTTCCTATGTATAAACGCGCTCGGGCCGGCCTTAGCTACCTAGCGCAAGAGCCCAGTATATTTCGCCGCTTAACAGTTGAAGAAAATATCTTGGTGGCGCTTGAGGCCCACGGTTATAGTTCGCAAGAGCGCCGTGAAAAATTAGAATCACTGTTGCAAGATTTTCGCATAATTCATTTGCGAGATTCAAATGGGTTCGCACTCTCGGGCGGCGAACGACGCCGAGTTGAGATCGCGCGTGCACTGGCTGGCGACCCGCATTTCTTGCTACTTGATGAGCCTTTCGCGGGTATTGATCCTATCGCTGTAGCCGATATTCAAAATATCATTCGTGACCTTAAGGCCAAAGGTATAGGAGTTTTAATTACCGATCATAACGTACGTGAGACTTTGGGAATTTGCGACTATGCTTATATCTTGAAGGATGGGCAAATTCAGGTTCAAGGCACTTCTCATGAGGTTGCGAATTCTGAACTAGCTCGTAAGTTTTATTTGGGGGAAAATTTCCGCTTGTAAAACCTGATTTTTCAAATCTTTTGAGGTTTGAAGAAAGTTTGTGTAAACTTAAAAGTATAGCAAAGCGCATATTTTAAATGGGGACAGATAAGAATGGCACTTAGACAGACGATGAATCTTAGTCAAAACTTGGTCATTACGCCGCAACTGCAGCAGGCGATCAAACTTTTGCAAATGTCGCGTCTTGAACTTGAAACCCAAGTTCGAAGTGAGCTAGAAGAAAACCCTATCTTGGAAGAAGCCGAAGTTTTAAAAGAAGAAGACTTTCAAAGAACTAAAGAAGCCGACGCGCAAACTTCGGATAATGCAGAAGTAGCCGTTGATGCCAGTTCTTCTGAAAGTGTTCAAGATCCGCAAAAACAAGACGAATTTGAATGGGAATCTTATTTAGAAACCCAACATAAAGCTCCTCGTGAAGCTTCTTCAGGTAATGAAGAGATCATGAACTATGAAAATATTATTTCTTCAACCCAAACATTACATGAACATATTTACTGGCAAGTAAAGATGGCGGGTTTTTCAGAGCAAGAAGCCAAAGCGGCTGACGCCATAATCGCGCATATTGATGACGATGGTTATTTAAAAGTTCCGCTAACGCAAATTTCTGAAGAAGAAAAATTAGATATCGATGATTTAGAAGATGCCTTAAGTCTGATTCATGAATTTGACCCACCAGGCGTGGGCTGTCGAGATTTGAAAGAATGTTTGTTAATTCAGGCAAAACTTTTAGAGGAAGACACGAATGATCTTGTCATGTTGATTAATAATCACCTAAAAGATTTAGAAAAAAAGAACTACGAAGCCATCGCAAAGGGTCTAAACCGTTCGATGGAAGAAGTGATCGAAATCTGTAAAATTATCTACGCTATGGAGCCTAAGCCAGGTCGTGGATATGCTGGGAACGATACGCACTACGTAACACCAGACGTTTACGTTTACAAAGTTGGCGACGACTACGTTGTCTCGTTAAACGAAGATGGTTTGCCTAAATTAAAAATATCAAACTTTTACAAAAATATGTTAAAGGGTGGAGCAAACCCGACCGGCGATCAAAAAGCATCTGAATACATTCAAGAAAAATTAAAATCTGCGGTTTGGCTAATTAAATCAATTCATCAACGACAGCGAACAATTTTTAAAGTAACCGACAGCATTGTTAAGCACCAAAAAGAGTTTTTCGAAAAAGGTGCAGGTCACCTAAAACCAATGGTGTTGCGCGATATTGCTAACGACATTGGAATGCACGAATCAACTGTTAGTCGGGTTACGACATCTAAATACGTGCATACTCCGCAAGGTATTTACGAACTTAAATACTTTTTCAACTCGGGTATTAGTTCGTCTGATGGTGGCGAAGATCTGGCCTCAGAATCAGTTAAGTTAAAACTTAAAGAGATTGTTTCTAAAGAAGATCCTAAAAAACCTCTTTCAGATCAAAAGCTTGTCGATCTTTTACGCAAAGAGGGTATCGAGATCGCACGTCGTACCGTAGCAAAATACCGTGATGTCTTGAAAATCCTTCCATCGAGCCAGCGTAAGAAGTATTTCTAAGTAATATGAATTATAAAAATCTTATTCGTGATGTCCCGGATTTTCCAATCCAAGGTGTGCTTTTCAGAGACGTCAGTCCGCTTTTGCAAAACTCTGAAGCATTTAGCGCTGTGGCGCAAGACTTTGCGAAACAGATCGATTTAGCCCAGGTCGACTTATTTGTGGGTATTGAATCCCGCGGGTTTATTTTTGCCGCGATGCTGGCTGCAAAGTTTAACAAGGGCTTTTTACCACTCAGAAAAGCAGGTAAACTTCCTCCTCCAGTTTTGCAAGAATCTTATGCCTTAGAGTACGGACAAGCGACCTTAGAAATTGCACCCACAGCAACTAAAAAACGCGTGATCATTTGTGACGATGTTTTAGCAACGGGCGGAACTTTGCGCGCAGCCATTACGCTTTGTAAAAAAGCTGGATATGAAATTGAAGATGTTTTGGTTTTAATAGACCTTCCATTTTTGAATCGAATGACTTTCAAAAACAGAAAAATTAAATCACTCATTCAGTACTAGTATAGGCTTTCGTTAAGGCCAATCAAGAGTGACTCCCAAAGATGTCAAGTTCTGGTCGTAGTTGGCATTTGTATCTGGGAAAGCTGTTGAAGTTGAAGTTGCGAAACCCTGAAACCCTTCAGATTTATTAAAAGAGCTGCTGGTCGAAAGAATCCATTTCACAGTCGGTGTTTGGCGGTATTGCAAAGCGAGCTTTACATTTTGTTGATCGTCACGTCGAGCACTAGGGTCTTTCACCGCTACCGAAGGGTAAGATTCTAAATTATATTTCTCATACTGCGAAATAACGTAAGTATACTGGACAGTTGCGTTAAAACGATCGCTCAAAGTTTTTTGGTAACCTAAGATCAAACCCGACTGAGTATAATTCGAAGTCGTTGAGTATTGCGCAACATAAGGAGTAGCGCCGGCCAAGGCAAATACCGGGTCTGGCGAAGAACTTTTACGATAAAACGGGCTGGCCCAAATATAGTCAGCTTCTCTAAAATAGTATAACGACAAAGAAAAACTAGTTTGCTGGATAGGGTTGTTATTTAAGTTTGAAAAATAAATAAGCGATGGTTGAATCTCAAAAGTTTTTGAGGCGGCGTAGGTCATATAGTATGATGAAAACGTGTAGTTTTGGTCGGCTTTGAAGTCGGCTTGAATTTTACCAGCTGCAATACTAAAGCCATGACTTAGATAATCCGTTAAAATTTGATAGTAATCTATACGTAGATTTGCTGAAGCATATTGATAGTCACGATGACTATTATAGCCCTGATAACTTAGATCGAGCCCTAGATTTAATTGTTTCTTTTTTTTTCTAATAAAGAAGTAATCCTGGTAAATATCTACCGAGCTTATCGAATCGCTCGTTTTTTTATTATCACGAAGTATATTATTGTCGTATCCGTAAGAAAGCTTTAAGCGTGCTTTATAAAACTTATTCTTTAATTTGGCCGCAGCCAATAAATCGACCGTATTTTGACGAACCCAAGATTTTACAACCTGTTTTGAATCAAGAGCCGCCGCAAAATTTTTCTCTGCTAGAGCGTACTCCTCAAGTTCCATATAGTTTTTAGCAAGCCAATAGTGGGCTTCCGATTTGTTGGTTTGATTCAGTCGCAAATATTGATTGATTGCGTTTAATGAGCGTTCGTGAAACCCGAGTTCAAAATAGGTGCGTCCTATAGAAAGCCAAAATTCAGGTGTAGCCTGAAGCTCTTTTTTGCGGATCGAGAATTTGATCGCTTCGTTGTATGACGAAAGATAAAATAGTGTTTCTAAATACTTAATTTGTAAACCAACATTATGAGGATCAATTCTAAGCAATAATTGTTCGGCCTCTTTCTTTAAATTAAGATCCAGCGTTTCTTCGGCGCAAAAACTAAGACTTAATAGTATTTCTTTTTGTTTTTCGATGCCGTGAGCTTTTAAAGACGACTTAAGAATTGGCACGGCATTTTGACAATCTTTTTGTTCAATAAAACTTTTTGCTAAATCATATTCATCGGCCTTAGCTTTTACAGATAATAAAAGCGTAATTAAAAAAAAGGTTTTTGTGCAAATTCTAAGATGTCGTAACAAGAAAACCTTTCTTTTAAATGAGATTAGCCGCCGCTACCACCACTGCAATTTAGGGAGCCACTTACGCAGGTTCCTGGTATTGGAACACACGTATTATTGATCACTTGAAAGCCATCAGAGCACGAAGTGACAGGTATTGTACCCGCACCGGCGTCCGGGTTATTTGGCGCTGGAGCAATTGGCGCAACTAATACAGGCTCCTTTGTGTTGACTGGATTACGTATAATAGCTTCTCTAGCCTTTGCTTCATCAATGCGGTTGTTGATCGAATCTCGAATAATAGTAGATGGCGCAGGTCTATCCGCTCCGACGGCACTAGCGGGGTCTTGTATGCGCTTTAAAGAAGGGGGTGCAGATACATTTTGTTCGGCGGCAGCCGCAGGCGCTACGTTCACTTTAGTATCACGAGCTTCGATCGCCTTTACCGGCTCAAGATTAACAGGTTTTTCAAAGCCTTCTTTTTTATCGTCTTGTTTAATTTTTTCTTGTTCGATGCGCGGAAGTTCTTTAACTTCTGGTTTGGACTCAGGTTTTGCATCTAAGCTAACGGCTTGGTTCGCTTTAACAGCAAAAAACTCTTTAACCATATCATCGGGTCCGCGTTTTCCGACAAGTACGTTGCCTTCAAACGTAATAACACGGCTTTGCTGACTTTTTGGTTCATGCTCGGCGCTAAAAGTGGTTCCACGCACGCCGGCTACGATCACCGGTGTTTTCACATTGTATTTGTTCTTATCATTGTCATATTTCTGCTTCACTGTTGATTTAATACGACCTTGGCTGACTTCAAGATTAACATTTTTTTGATCTTCTTTTGGATTGTAGATGTATTGTTGGATCTTCATGTTCGAACTCGGGTAAATTTCGATGACGTTTGTATCCATCATTGCAAGGCGCGCGGCAGACTTTTTTTGCGTCACGATCGTTTCTGATTCAAAAATTTTATCACCTACTTTTAAATTTCGCTTTTCGCCGGCTGAGTTAACGGCTTCAACCTGACCCTTAACTAAAGTAACAACTCCGTAGCCCGGCGCAGCAGATGCTAAGAACGGAACCAGAAGCAAAACAAAAATAATTAATTTCATTACGTCTCCTTAAGTCCTACTTATCGGAGTTTAGTGCGTTTTTGTTAAACACTATTGCGAACAAATTATTTTGTTAAATTTGTCTCAAATCGGCTCGCTGATGTGTCGTATTAAAGAGGAACTATTATGAGAAACTAAATTTTCATTACGACCTAAACTATGGTCTGGCCCAACCCGATAGTTTAACTACATCTTAGCTCAATCAAGAGCATGAAAACCTGGCGTCCGCGTCAGTCGAAGGAGCAAGCCTCATGAAATCTAGCTACAAGTTTAAACATCTAGATTATTCAGAATCATTAGTTACCTATACACACGAAAAATTAGATCAGATTGGTCAGTTTTTATTAAAAGATGGTCGTAGTTCGGTATTCTATTCAAAAAGTCATCACGAATACGTGGTTGAAATTTCGATGAATACTAAGCAGAAATTTTTTAAAGCAACGGCCTCGGCAAGTGATCCTTACGTAGCGGTTGATATGATGGCAGATAAATTAGAAAAACAGTTTTTAAAAGTAAAAGAGATTTACCAAAATCATAAAAAATATGAATTAACTAAAGAGTCTAAATTGAAAGAGATTAACAGCCAGATGGAGTACCAGCCGAAGTATAAAAAGGTCGGCTAACAAGCCGAACAAAAAAGTCGGCTAATTTTAAACGAGCGGTTCTTATTTCTGAAAAGAAATAAGAACTTTGCCGCCATAAAGTCCGTACCAATAAATTTTTGCCTCATTAATCAAAGTTTTCTCGTCGACTAAATACATCCAGTCGTCAAACTTTACGTAAAAACTAGAACTTGTAGTCTTCAAATCCATTTTATAAGTCCAATGAAAAGCGTTTCCGGCTGATTCGCCGATCGCTATCCCATCAATGTCCGAAGCAGTTCCTTCATATTTTCCGTCCGCAATCTTTTTGATCGTCCAAACCCGTTGGGTTTTCTCTCCATCGCTCCATTCGAAGTCTTCGCGAAGCGTTCCGATGTTGCCTTTCCAGGTCGTATCAAGGTTAACCACAAAACGACGAGTTACTTCATCAGACCGGTTCATGACTAAGCCGTGGGCTTGCATTTTCCCGTTAAAATAGCTCTCAAGCAATAGGGCAGGTTTCTGGCCCTCGTAAGTCTTAATTGTCGTTGAACAGGCACATAATATTAAAAGGTAAATGATAGTAAAAATTGTTTTCAAAAGTACTCCTTGAAGGCCGCAGCTTAAGCTTTGCTAATGAAGCGTGCAAGGCTTAAAAGAGGGGGGCGTTGTTCATTGACCCTTAGAGCACCATGCGGTAATTTTTTGTGTCCGAAACATTAACTCTTACGCGAGGTCAGACGAATTGAAAAATTTCATTTTTACAAGTGAATCCGTATCCGAAGGTCATCCAGATAAAATGGCAGATCAAATCAGTGATGGCATCTTAGATGCGATCTTATCGCAAGATCCAAAAGGTCGCGTCGCTTGCGAAACACTTTTAACAACGGGTTTAGTTGTAGTCGGCGGAGAAATTTCTACAACTGCAAAATTTAATTTCACTGACGTAGTTCGTGATACCGTTAAAAAAATTGGTTACGACCATTCTGACAAAGGTTTTGATTACAAAACTTGCGCGGTTATGATTGCCGTTGGGCAACAATCTCCAGATATCGCGGTGGGCGTAAAAGAAACGGGCGCAGACGATCAAGGAGCCGGGGATCAAGGCTTGATGTTCGGTTACGCGACTAATGAAACTCCTGAGTTCATGCCGTTGACACTTTCTATGTCGCACAAACTAGTGCGTGATTTAGCCACATTACGAAAAACCAACAAAGTAAACTGGTTGCGTCCAGATGCTAAGTCGCAAGTTTCTGTTCAGTACGAAAACGGAAAAGCAAAGCGGATTGACACGATCGTTGTATCGACTCAACACTCTGATGACGTTTCGTTAAAACAAATTCACGAATTCATCATGGAAGAGCTGATCAAAAAATCAATTCCTGCTCAGTGGATCGATAAAAATACAAAATTTCACATTAATCCAACCGGTCGTTTCGTTACAGGAGGTCCCATGGGTGATGCTGGACTTACTGGCCGTAAAATCATCGTTGATACTTACGGTGGCCATGGCGCTCACGGTGGCGGCGCGTTCTCTGGAAAAGATCCATCGAAAGTTGATCGTTCTGCTGCGTATGCCTCTCGTCACGTAGCTAAAAACATTGTAGCTGCGGGTTTAGCCGAAAAGTGTTTGGTTCAAGTTGCTTACGCAATCGGGGTTGCTGAACCAGTCAGTATTTCGGTCAACGACTACGGTACTAGTAAGTATACCTCTGAGCAGCTAGAGGCTGCAGTTCGTAAAGTTTGGGATCTGCGCCCATCTCGAATTGTAAAAGAGTTCGATTTATTAAGACCAATTTATTCTCCGACGGCGGCTTATGGTCACTTTGGTCGCGAAGAAAAATTGAACGAAGGTTTCTTTAGCTGGGAAAAAGCAAATAAAGTTGAACAGCTTAAAGAAGCTATTAAATAGTAAATAGCAATAGAGGTTTTCATTGGATCCAAAGTTTATACGCAATTTCTCGATCATCGCGCATATTGATCACGGCAAATCAACTTTGGCTGATGGTTTACTGTCGCACGCCGGTGCACTTGAAGACCGCGAGAAAAAAGCACAATTCTTAGATAATATGGAGCTTGAGCGCGAACGTGGAATCACGATTAAAGCGCAGACCGTCTGTCTGACGTATAAATCAAAAGTCGATGGTGAAACTTATCAAATCAATTTGATTGATACTCCGGGGCACGTCGATTTTTCGTACGAAGTTTCTCGTTCGTTAGCAGCGTGTGAAGGCGCGATTCTTGTTGTTGATGCGGCCCAAGGGGTTGAGGCTCAAACTTTAGCGAACGTTTACTTGGCTCTAGAAAACAATTTAGAAATTATTCCGGTATTGAATAAAATAGATTTACCAAATGCCGATCCTGAAGGCGTAACCAAACAAATCGAAGATACGGTCGGTCTTGATTGCACCGACATCATCCACGCGTCTGCAAAAGAAAAAATCGGTATTGGCGAAATTTTAGAAGCCGTTATCGCGCGGGTTCCGCCTCCGAAGGCAAACCGTGACATGACTCCGCGGGGATTAATTTTTGATTCATGGTTCGATGCTTACCAGGGCGTTGTTGTGCTCGTTCGTATGATGGAAGGTATCATTAAAAAAGGTGATCGAATTAAGTTCATGGCGACAGACCGCGATTATGAAGTTCTTCGTATGGGTAAGTACACTCCTTTCCCATTACCCGTTGAGGCGTTAGACTCGGGTGAAGTGGGCTTTATTATTTGCGGAATCAAAGACATTCGCGACGTAAAAGTCGGCGATACTGTGACGTCTGCAAAAAAGCCAGCCCTCGAACCTTTGCCAGGTTTTCAAAAGGTGAAACCAATGGTTTTTGCTGGTATTTTTCCGGTGGTTGCGTCTGAATACGAAAACTTAAAAGACGCTTTAGATAAACTTTGTTTAAATGACTCTTCGCTTACTTTCGAAAAAGAAAAGTCGTTAGCATTGGGCTTCGGTTATCGCTGTGGTTTCTTAGGTCTACTACACATGGAGATCGTGCAGGAACGTCTCGAGCGCGAGTTCAACTTAAATTTAATTACCACGGCGCCTACGGTTGTTTACCGAATCACGAAAAATGACGGTACCGTGCTCATGTTAGAAAATCCGTCGGGTATGCCTAACGAAACTCAAATTAAATTAATGGAAGAGCCCTACGTCAAGGTCACTCTGCATACGCCGACTGAATACATCGGTGGTCTATTGAAACTTTGCGAAGATAAACGCGGTATCCAACTTCGCATGGATTACATCAACGAGAAAAAAGTCATTATCGAATACAAGTTACCGATGAATGAGATGGTGATGGATTTCTACGATCGTTTAAAATCAATTACGAAGGGTTACGCTTCTTTAGAGTACGAATTTATGGATTTCGAAGAAGCCGATCTAGTAAAAATGGACATCCTTATTAATGACGAGCCGGTCGATGCCCTATCACTAATTATTCATCGTTCGAAGGCGCAGCCGCGTGGACGGTCGTTGGTTGAAAAAATGAAAGAGCTTATCCCCCGACAACAGTACCAAGTTAATATTCAAGCTGCGATTGGTGCAAAAATCATCGCCCGCGAAACTCAAGGCGCAATCCGAAAAGACGTGACGGCTAAATGTTATGGTGGTGACATATCTCGTAAGCGAAAACTTCTTGAGAAGCAAAAAGAAGGTAAAAAGCGCATGAAGCAAATCGGTTCAGTTGATGTTCCACAAGAAGCATTCTTAGCCATTCTTAAAGTAGAGGAATAACCTATGTTCGGTAACAGCAAAACTAAAGAGCCTAAAAAAGCCAAATACAATGGTTGGGACATTAAGAACAAACTATTTTGGACTGAGGGTTGGGGCTCGATGGCTTTGGCCATTTTAGCAGCCTTAACAATTCGCTGGTTACTATTAGAAGCTTACGTTATTCCGTCGGGATCAATGTTTCCAACTTTACTTAAAAATGATCATATTTTCGTAAATAAATTAACTTATGGGGTACGATTTCCGTTTAGTGAAAACTGGATGGTTAAGTTTCGCGAACCTGAACGTGGCGAAGTGATCGTTTTTAAATATCCTAAAGATATGAATACGTTTTTTATTAAGCGTATTATTGGAACTCCGGGTGATAAGATAAAATTCGAAAGTGGAATTTTATATATCAATGACAAAGCCCAAGAGAAGACAGTTCCCAAATCTTCAACTGACTTTGATTATCTACGCGAAGAAGATTTCAAAAGCGAAGGTGGAAATCAGGATACCAAAGCTAATTATGTTCACTTCACCGAGACTCTAGATGGCGGTACGGGCAACAACCATCACGTGGTTAATCACAGCATTTTAATGAAAAAAGGCGAACTTCAAGGCTTTCCAGGCGACGGCGAATGGATTGTTCCCGAAGATTCATTATTCGTCATGGGTGATAACCGTTATAACTCTCACGATTCGCGATTTTGGGGATTCGTACCTCAAAAGAATATTCTGGGTAAGGCCGGATTCGTTTGGCTTAGTTGCGAAGAGATGCTGCCAGTGGTATCGGTGATTTGTAATCCGCTGACAGTCCGAGGCACCCGATTTTTACACTTTATCCACGATTAAGCTGTTAGACGGTTAAGAAGGCGGGCCAAGTGGTGAATTTTCCTCGTCAAAAAATAGGACATCAAGGAACTTGGCCCCAGGCTTTATCGTTATTTTTTATTCCTATATTTTTTGTTTTCGCAGTTCGTTGGTTCTTGTTTGAACCTTTTGTGATCCCGTCAGAAAGTATGATGCCTAATCTGCTGATTCACGATCATATTTTTGTTAAAAAGTATTCGTACGGCTTGAAACCTCCAATGGGTGATGGCTGGATTTATAAATTTCGACAGCCCGAGCGCGGCGACATCATTGTTTTTCGTTACCCAGAAAATCGCGATGTATTTTTTATTAAACGATTAATTGGATTACCGGGTGACAAGATCAAAGTGCAGAACGGTCAGATTAACATAAACGGTGTGCCATGGGCTATCGCACCAATTGAAGATAGAGATTTTGTCGACCAAGATGTTTATAATTACTTTACTGAATTCATTAGCCCTAGTGGTAAAGATCAAAAAAATCACATCATTCGACTTTTTTCGGCTGAAGACCATATCGATAATATCGAAAAAGATTTCATTGTACCCGAGCATGCTTACTTCGCGATGGGTGACAATCGCGACGAGTCTCATGATTCGCGTTTTTGGGGCTTTATTCCGGAAGAATATCTCGTTGGTAAAGCCTCTTTAATTTGGATGAGTTGTGAGGAGACTTTGGCCTCAGCACCATTTATTTGCGACCCTTTACGCTTGCGTACTGATCGATTTTTTAAGACGATACAATAATGAAAAAACGCTCAAACTATGCAGTCGTTATCTACGCCCTACTAGGCGCACTTTTTTTCAGAACATTTATCGTGTCGGTTTATAAAATTCCGACTAATTCGATGAAGCCGACATTTTTACCTGGCGATTTTATTTTAGCATCGCGTATTTCGTACGGTTTACAGTTCCCGTGGACGGATGAAGCTTGGTTTGCTTCTGCACCCGCTCGGGGAGATCTGGTCGTCGTTAAGTTTAAAGGCAAACCAGGAATTACTTATATTAAACGAGTCATCGCGGTAGCGGGCGAAAATGTGACGACCGCAGATGGGTCGGTAGTGACTGTGCCACAGACCGAGATTTACGTAGCAAGCGATAACCGCGAAATTAACGACGATTCCAAAGAAGGCTTTGCCTCTTTGGTCGACGTGGATAGTCAGGCGAAGATTATCTGGTACTCAGCTTCAAAAGAATCAGGCATTCGTTGGAAACGTATCTTCAATTTGCCCAAATAAGACCTAACGCAAGATTTCATACATAAAAAATAGAATTCGAATTTTGACAAACTAGGGTCTCGCCCTTAACCTAATCCGCGATGCCTTCGAGCAAAAGCTCTCTGATAAATCTTAAAAATCTCTCTCAAGAAACTGTCGGCACCCTTTTTTCCAAAACTCTAGAGTTAAAGAACAATTTTAATCAACATGCGCTATCAAGTGGCGTTTATCATTCTGGTTACAAAGGTACGGCGGGACTTTTGTTTTTTGAGCCAAGCACGCGAACTCGTTTTAGCTTTGAAGCTGCTTGCAGTCGGGCAGGTTTTCATCCACTTATTTTAGATGGTATTGCTGGCACAAGCCTAGAAAAAGGCGAAACAGTTGAAGATACCATTCTCAATCTTGAGGCCCTAAGGCCTCTTTTTTTTGTAATTCGCTGCGATGATCAACTGGATCTAATGAAAATGTCTCAGCAAATTTCTATTCCTATTATAAATGCCGGTTGGGGAATGCAAGGGCATCCGACGCAGGCTCTACTTGACGCAGTAACTATTTTCGAAAAGCGCGGCGAACTAGCGAAGCAGAATATTTTGTTTGTAGGCGATATTAAACACTCGCGAGTGGTTTCGTCGCACATTGAACTAGCCATCATTAGCGGTTCACAGTTAGCATTCTGTGCCCCCGATGATTTTTTACCAGAACAGATTCCAGCAAACGTAAAAATCTTTAGTAAGTTAGAGGAAGCTTTGCAGTGGGCTGACGTGACAATTGCATTACGTGTGCAGAAAGAACGTCATGGTTTAAACGCAAAATTTTCATTGAACGATTACCGTGCCCATTTCGGCATTAATTCGGCTCGCCTAGAAAAATTAAATCCAGATGCGCTTGTGATGCACCCGGGCCCAATTAATTACGGTGTTGAAATCGAATCTGAAATCTTAACTGACCCACGTTGTGTGATCTTAAAACAAGTCGAAAATGGAGTCTTTCTGCGTGAAGCTCTTATTCGAAATTTATTTGATGGGGCCCTATGAAAAAAGGTTTTCTAGTTCTTGAAAGTGGTGATGTGTTTGAAGGTCTTACACTATCGGCTCAAGGAAATTTTCCCGAAAAAGCTGGTGAAGTGGTTTTCAATACCTCGCATTCGGGTTACGAAGAAATTGCGACGGACCCATCTTATTTTTCGCAAATTATAGTGATGACCGCTCCGATGCAGGGTAACTATGGTGTCGATAGCAAAGTGTGGGAGTCTGAAAAAATGTGGATTCAGGGTTTTGTGTGCGTGCAAATGCAAAACACAAAACGTGAAAATACTTGGTCGCAGCTACTCATCGAGAATAAAGTTCCTATACTGACCGAAGTTGACACGCGTCGTTTAGTAATAACGCTTCGTTCGCAAGGCACCCCATGGGGCGCTATCGTTGCCGCCGAGACTGAAACAGAAGCCGTTGAAAAAGCGATGAAGCTTATCACTGAGCAAAAAAAAATAGACAGTGATTGGGTTCATTTGTGTTCTCGCGAAAAAATAGAAGATCGTAAGGGTCTTATGGCGAATGGTCCACGTGTAGCTGTTTTAGATTTTGGTGCAAAAGAGAATATTTTGCGCGAATTAATTCTACGTACTTCGGCAATTCGAATTTTTCCCGCGCGTACAGACGTGAAAGTGATTGAAGATTGGAAGCCAGATTCAATTATGTTAACCAATGGCCCTGGAGATCCGGCCTCAGTCAAAGTTGCTCCCGATACAATCAAAATTCTACTTGGTAAAATTCCTGTTTTTGGAATTTGTATGGGCCACCAGGTGTTATCTTTAGCTTTAGGAGCAAAAACGTATAAAATGAAATTTGGTCACCGCGGAGCCAATCATCCGATTCAAGATGGGCTGTTAAATCAAATCTACATGTCTAGCCAAAATCATGGCTACGCAGTTCAAGCCGATACATTGCCCGAACACGTAACAATTACGCATCGTAATCTTAACGATCAAACAGTGGCAGGATTCTACTCTAAAAAATTAAACTGTCTTGGCATTCAGTACCACCCAGAAAGTCGCCCGGGCCCTCACGAGGCTACGCAGCTTTTTGATTTCTTCATTAATGAAATGCATCAAACAACTAGCAAAGGTAACAAGTCGTATGAATTATGAATCACTTCAAGCTAGTCTTCAGAAACTAATCGGTCATTACACAACTCCTGAATTTAAAGAAGAGCTTACGCAAGCCAAAAAAGAATTCTTTGATAATACGGGTTCGCTTGACGAAAATAAGTCGCACTTCAATTTACGTATGTTGCAATTTTACGAATGGTATTTTTTAACTCGCCCGCTGCGCAGTTATATGAAAACTCCTTTGATTGTTTGCGAATTGCACCGTGATCTTCGATTAACTGACGAAGACCTACAAGCGATCGAAGTTCTGAAGACCCAGCATCATTCATTCTTTGAATATATTAAGTCGAAGAAAGAATTCATTATTGTTAAAGATCTGGTGACTAATAAAAAAATCGAAGTGCATCAATCTGAGCTTGTGTTTGGATTTGATCAAAAAGAGTACTTTCAGGCGCGTATAGTGACGATGGATGGTCAGTATTACTTTTTAAAAAGTTTTTGCTTTCATCCTGAATCCGCGCAGAAATTTATTTTAGCCCAAATTAAAGAGCATCAAAAGAATCTTGATTTGAACATTGAAGAACTTTTGCTGCGTTTAAATAAAATGCGTTACAAGTTCGAACAATATAAACACGTTAAGCCCGAGATGATTTATACAAACGAAAACAAGTTAGGACTATAAGATGCCCAAGCTTCTCAATTTAAAAAGAATCTTGATTATCGGAAGCGGTCCGATTCAAATCGGTCAAGCCTGCGAATTTGACTATTCGGGTACGCAAGCTTGCAAAGCGCTTATGAATGAGGGCTACGAAGTCATTTTGGTGAATTCAAATCCCGCCACAATCATGACAGATCCTGAAATCGCGACTCGAACTTATATTGAGCCTTTGAAGTTTGACTACTTAAAGAAAATTATTGAGCTAGAAAAACCTGACGCAGTTATTCCGACATTGGGCGGTCAAACAGCTCTCAATCTAGCTCTTGAACTCGATAAACGAGGAGTTTTAAAAGACAACAACGTAAAAATGTTAGGGGCTACGCCGACAATTATCGAGGCTGCCGAAGATCGCGAAAAATTTCGTACGATCTTAGACGAATTAAGTGCTAAATACCCAAAAAGCGAAATGGTAAAAAGTTTCGAGCAGGGTATTAAAGCAGCCGATATTCTGGGTTACCCTCTGATCTTACGCCCGAATTACACGCTCGGTGGCGGTGGCGGTGGTATCGCCTACACTCCCGAAGAATACAAAACGATGTTGGTGCAGGCTTTACATGAAAGTCCGACTTCCGAAGTTTTAGTTGAAGAAAGTATTCTGGGTTGGAAAGAATTCGAGCTTGAAGTCATGCGCGACTCAAAAGGTACTTTCGTTGTCGTCTGCTCAATCGAAAATTTCGACCCTTGCGGAGTTCACACGGGGGATAGTATTACGGTTGCTCCTCAGCAAACTTTGACTGACCAACAGTATCAAGAAATGCGCGACGAAGCATGCAAGATTATAAACAAAGTCGGTATCCAAACGGGTGGTGCAAATATACAGTTTGCGGTGCACCCGCAAACGGGTGAACGTGTGGTCATTGAAATGAACCCCCGAGTTTCACGGTCTTCGGCCCTAGCTAGTAAGGCGACCGGCTTTCCGATTGCTAAAATCGCGGCTTTACTTGCGGTTGGTTACAACTTAGATGAACTAAAAAACGATATCACAAAAGTAACGCCTACATGTTACGAACCTGCTCTAGATTACGTGGTTGTAAAGATTCCGCGTTTTGCGTTTGAAAAATTTCAAGGCTCTAAAGATTTACTTACAACACAAATGAAGAGCGTCGGCGAAGTGATGTCGATGGGCCGTACTTTTCAAGAATCCTTGATGAAGGCATTAGCCGCCCTCGAGATGAGCCCCGAGGCCATCCCCGATATTCATTTTAGCTTAGAAAAGATTTCGTATCCGAACTCACAGCGTATTTGGCATATATTTCAGGCGTTAAGACATGGCCTTTCGATTGATCAAATTCACGATTTAACCAAAATTCATCATTGGTTTCTAGAGCAAATTTACGCTTTAGTTCAGTTTGAAGGTCAGCTCAAAAAGTCAGAATTGAACGCACAAAATTTATTACAGGCGAAGCGTCGTGGTTTCACCGATGCGCGTATCGCAAAGCTTAAAAATAAGAAATCAGAAGTGATCGCTAAACTTCGCAATGACTGGAAGATCAAGCCGTCGTATTTACAGGTTGATACTTGCGCAGCTGAATTTTTATCTTCTACTCCGTATTTCTATTCAACTTACTGGAGCGCATCTGATTTAGCTCCGCCCCAGAAAAAAATCGTAGCTGTGATTGGCAGCGGTCCGAATCGCATCGGTCAAGGTATCGAATTTGACTACAGTTGTGTCCGTGGAGTTAAAGCCTTGCAAAAGCTTGGCTACCAAGTCGCAATGATCAATTCAAACCCTGAAACAGTATCGACCGATTACGACACCTCAGACTTTTTATTTTTCGAACCTTTAACCGAAGAAAGTTTAATCGAAATATTTGAGCAAATTAAGCCGATTGGTTTCATTGCGCAGCTCGGGGGGCAGACGCCAATTAGTTTAGCGGCAGGTCTGGTAAGAAACGGCTACAAACTACTTGGCTCTTCACTTGATTCCTTAGATCAAGCTGAAGATCGCAACCAGTTTTCAAAAATTTGTCGTGAATTAAATTTAAAAATTCCACAATCGGCAATGGCAGGTTCAATCGAAGATGCTCTTCGTAATGAAGCCTTGGTCGGCTACCCTATGATTTGCCGACCAAGCTACGTTATCGGCGGTCGCCGCATGGAGGTAATTGATAATCAAGAAGAGCTTCATTCGTATTTTCAGCGTCACTATGATTTCATAAGCGCGCAAAACCCTTGCCTAATGGATCAATTTTTATCAGGCGCTCTCGAATGTGACGTCGATTTAATTCGCGGTGATGGTTGGATTGTGATTGGTGGTATTGTTGAGCATATTGAAGCAGCCGGAGTGCATTCGGGCGACAGTATGGGAGTTGTGCCCCCGCAAAGATTAAAATTTGATACGCTTCAAAAAATTGAAAAAATGAGTCAAGAGCTTGCGCAAAAAATGAATATTTTAGGCCATTTGAATTTGCAGTTAGCGATTAAGAACGATGAAATATTTGTGCTTGAAGCAAATCCTCGTAGCTCGCGTTCGGTTCCATTTTTAGCTAAAGCGACTTCAATTCCCTTGGTTGACTTGGGGATTGCTGCGCAAATGGGGGTTAAGCTAACTCCCGAGCAAGTAGCCTCTTATCGCTGGGCCGATCTTAAACAAATCTGCGTGAAAGGCGTTGTTTTCCCATTCAAGAAATTCGCCGAAAGCGATTCAATCTTGGGTCCAGAAATGAAATCAACCGGTGAAACAATGGGAAGGGCGACAACTTATTCTGAAGCTTTAGTAAAAGCTTTTGTTTCAACTTCTTTAAACCTACCTGCTCAAGGTGAAGTTTTTTTATCATTGCGTGATAAAGATAAAATTCCTCTGTTGCCTTTGTTTAAGAATTTGCAAAGTATGGGCTATAAGTTTTCAGCAACGCGCGGCACAGCCGATTACTTAGGGCGAAATGGTGTCGAGTGTTTGGGGTTAAATAAAGTTCACGAAGGACGACCTAACTGCGTAGATCGTATTCGCTCGGGCCAGGTCAACTTTGTGATTAATACGACTTCGGGACGACAATCTCTTGAGGCCAGTTTTGATATTCGGCGAGCTTGTACTGATTATAGCATTCCTTGCTTAACAGAAAGTGATGCGGCCGAAGCTTTCGTTATGGCACTAGAGAAATCTAAGACAGGACGTATCGAGGTCTCTCACATAACGTAGGTTTGAATTTTGCCCATGAAATCATGTATGAAATGATACAGGTGCAAAATCAAGCCAACGCCGCAAGTCATGTAAGATAGAATTAGAAGAAATTTTAGTGCACAGTAATCTGATGCTAGCTACACAAAAACAACATGATCCGGTACGCGAAATTGTATCGGTTTTTGAAAAGCAGTTAAAACTATGAAAATACTAGAAGTTATTGATTTAAAAAAAACTTTTAAAACTGATTTTTATAAAAAAGCTCAGCCGGTGTTAAAAGATATCAGTTTTAGCGTCGATGCCGGTCAATTTGTAGGGTTTATCGGGCCAAATGGGGCAGGTAAAACAACTACGATTAAATGTCTGCTTGAATTTATATTTCCTGATTCTGGCGAAATTAAATTTTTTGGTAAGCATTATGATTTATCGCACCGCCGTCGTATCGGTTTCGTTCCAGAAAGACCATTTTTTCAAGAATTTTTATCGGGTAAAGAATTTTTAAAGTTGCACTGGAATTTGGCTAAAGATTCAAACGAAGGTTTCGATCAGCGTGCAGACGAAATTTTAGAATTAGTTAAGTTATTTCACGCGAAAAATAAAAAATTAAAAGACTACTCAAAAGGTATGTTGCAAAGAATTGGGATCGCTCAGGCTTTGTTGACCAAACCCGAATTTTTAATTTTAGACGAACCCATGTCCGGTCTTGATCCAGACGGACGTATTCTGATTAAAGAAATATTGAAAAATCTAAAGCAAAGTAAATTAACAGTTTTAATGAGCAGTCATCTACTTGAAGATTTAGACGAATTATGCGACCAGCTTGTTATTGTTCACGCCGGTAAAATTGAATACAGTGGGCCACTCAACGAGTTTAAGAAAGATTTCAGAAACCTCGAAGAGGCTTACCGTCAATTTAAAATTGATTGGGCGCAGGGTTTCAACGCATGAGTCAGTTGAAATCAATCCGCATTCTTTCTGTTCTAGGTGCAAGAGAATGGATTCGTCTTAAGTTTTTTTATTTGATCGTGTTTGTTTCAGTTCTTTTTATTGGATTTAGTCATTTATTAAGTTCATTAACATTTTCTGTGCAAGAGCGTTTGCTGTTTGATTTTGGTTTAGGGGGTCTCGAGCTGATGTTAGTGTTAATTTCTAGCTTAATTGGTACACACTCAATTCAGCGCGAGATTGATCGCAAAACTTTATTAGTCATTTTGGTTAGGCCTTTACCGCGTTGGCACATCATCATGGGCTCATGGGGAGCATTAGTTATTTTGAATATCATTTTTACTTTTGGGTTCACCGTCGCTTTTTTAGCAAGTTCGGGATCTTTTAAATTACTCAGTGGTTTTATGATGGCCGCCGGTAGCTGTTTACTAAAAGCATTTGTTATTTCTAGTTTTGCCATCGCAATGGGTATTATGGTTCGCCCTATTTTAGCTTTGGGCACCTCCGTTTGCTTTTGGATATTTTGTTACTCATTGCCAGATATTAGATTCTTTGTCGAAAAAATGGAGGATGCTTTTTTGCTAAAAATTGTCGACGGGGTGATGCAAATCGTACCTAAATTTTATTTATTTAACTGGAAGTCTCATTACAGCGTTCTGAATCCGCCAATGGCGTCAGAGTTTCTGTGGGCTACTGCCCACAGCTTTGCTTGGGCTTTCTTTTGGCTATTTGTAGCCTCTTGTTTTTTTAGAAGGAAAGAAATTGTCTGACCTGAAATTTTTCTACGTATTTTTTGCTTTTCTGTTCGGCGCTTGTTTAGGAAGTTTCTCGAACGTGGTCATATATCGTTTGCCACAAAGCTTATCGCTGTTGAGTCGAAGCCGATGTCAAAAGTGCTTAAGCTCCGTTCCGTGGTACCATAATATTCCAATGCTTTCGTATTTTATCTTGCGCGGTAAATGCAGTCAGTGCTCTGAGAAGTTTTCGATTCGTTATCCCATCGTGGAATTCATCATGGCAGTCGCGTTTGCGTTAACGGTCTATTTTTACGACGTGAGCTGGACAGCGCTTGAATATCTTATTTTGGTTTGGGGATTGATTACAGCAAGCTTCATAGATCTAGATTTAATGATTTTGCCAGATGAAATTACGCTGGGTGGCTTAGTCATTGGTTTAATCGGTGCGTATTTAAATCCTGAGCGCCAATTTTTAGACGCGATTTTAGGTGTGTTATTCGGTGGTGGTGTATTGTGGTTAGTGGCATACGTCTATTATATTTTTACCGGGCGTGAAGGACTAGGCGGCGGAGACATTAAATTGTTAGCGTGGTTAGGCGCACTTCTAGGATGGAAAGCAATTCCATTTATCATTTTATCTTCTTCGGTTTTAGGAAGCATCATTGGTTTAGCACTTTCTCGAAAAAATCAAGAAGGCTTAAAAACGATGATTCCCTTTGGACCATTCTTAGCCTTTGGTGCACTTCTGTATTTATTTGGACTTAAGTCCGTAGGTGTATGGTACGTTGATTTATTTTTTCCAACTTTAACTCAATAATCAGATAGCATTCTAGACTAGCCTAGCCCCTCATCCTTTGACAGACCTAAGACTGAGACTCAATAATCTATCATGGGGAGTTGATCTCAGCATGTTTTCATCAAAGAAAGTTATTGGACTCGATATCGGGTCAAGTTCTATTAAACTAGCAGAGCTAACGGTGAATAGTAATGGCGCCGTACTGGATAACTTTGCGGTAATTCCTTGCCCTCCGATGGCAGTTAGTAATGGTGAAATTACAGATTCAGTTGTCATTGCAGAATCAATTAAAACGGCGTTCAAAGAAAATTCTTTCCGTAATCGCAATGCATGTCTGGGTCTATCGGGAACAGCCGTCATCATCAAAAAAATTAGCATTCCAAGAGTTGACCCAAAAAATCTAGCAGAACAGGTGCGCTACGAAGCTGCGCAATATCTACCGTTCGATATTAGCCAAGTAACCCTCGATCATCATGTTCTTCCGTTTTCGCAAAGTGCGGAAAATATGGATTTGCTGGTTGTAGCCGCACAAAACGAATTTATTCTCAGTTACCTTCAGTCTGTAGGCCAAGCCGGTTTAAAGTGCAAAATTCTTGAAGTAAGCAGCTTAGCGCTAGCGAATGCGTTCGAGCTTAATTACGGAAAAACATCCGAGCCCATTGCACTTTTTAATTTCGGTTCAAGTATTACAAATTTTCTAGTTTTGTTTCAAGGCGAAGTTATTTTCTCGCGTGACATCCCGGTGGGTGGGTTTCATTTTACGAACGAGATTAGCAAGAATATGGGTGTTACGTTTGAAGAAGCCGAAACCTTAAAAATTTCGCAAAGTCAGCAGCTAGATGTTCCTGAAGAAACTCGAACGTTCATGAATATCGCGTTAGAGCACGTGACTGAAGAAGTTCGTAACAGTATCGATTTCTATACGGCAACGGCTAACGGACTAACTTTAAGTAAAGCCTACTTTACAGGTGGCGCAAGTTTGACGGCCGGTTTAATTGAACATTTGCAAGATGCATTGAAATTGCCCTTTGAAGTTCTTAATCCTTATAAGTCGATTAAGGCTGGTAATAAAAAGCTAACTCCTCATTATTTGCAACAAATTGCGCCCTTTGTCGCAGTTGCGTGCGGATTGGGAATTCGGCAGGTAGAGAAATGATTAAGATTAATCTTCTTAAGTCAATGGCGAATCAGGGTGGTGCAAGTACAAGTTACTTTTCATCCGACGAAGAACGAAAAGTTCTTTTAAACAACTTCGCAAAGCGCGCCGCAATTTTGCTGATTGGACCAGTGGCTTTATACCTTTATGAAGGTCAGATTATCCCTGAACTTAATAATCAGCTTCAGGCTGAACAGCAAGTTGTAGTTGAAGTAAGAGCTTTCAACGAAAGTAAGCGCGGTCTTTCAGAAGAAATTAAGAAGTATGAGCAAGAGCAAGGTAAAATTAACGCGCAGATGACCTTTATTGATCAGGTCTCAAAAGACAAGTTGAATGAGTACAGGTTATTTCAGCATCTACAAAAAGTAACCCCCGAAACAATTTGGCTAAATCAGCTTGAATTCAATGGGTTGAATGTTTCCTTCACGGCCGAGACCGATGTACCAGCTGATATTTCTAAATTTATGGAAAGACTTAGCCGCGCTGACTTTTTAATTAACGTTAGCCCGGTTAAGCAAGACATTAAAAACGATGCATTCGGTATTGGCGTAAGCACAACTATTTTTTCAATCAAAGCTGAAATTAATCGTGCGGGTATTCTGTAATGAAGTTTATTAAGTTGTTCAGCACCTTATCAGTAGGAAGACTGTTCATATTAGCCCTCATTATGACGGTCGGCTATTACATGTTTTCATTTGATAACGGCGCGGCAATTCAAGAGCAGATTCAAGCCGCCAAGAGTGAGCTAAGTATCGAAAACGTAAAAAAAATCGATATCGAAAAAACCATGAAAAAAGAAGAAGAAATGCGCGGAAATTTGCTGCAGTTAGCGCGTAATTTAGAGGTTCTTAAATCAAAAATTCCTAATGATTTTAAAGACACTGAACTTTCGGCGATTGTGAATCAGGCTGCTCAGGCCGCAGAGATTAAAATCTCTGTTCTATCCCGTAGCTCATCCTCAAACTCAAATCGTACGGCCGGAAACGGATCAGAGCTCGTTGAAGAAATTGTTTTTTCAATCAACGCAATGGGCTCATTCTCGCAATTACTTCATTTCGTAGAAATTCTCTCAAAAGAAGAGAAGGTTATAAAAACACGTAACCTACAAATCGAAAAAATGTCGATGAATACAGATGATAGCACGGTTCGCTTTGCTGGCGAAATTATCGGTTTCAAGCAAGCTGCTGTCGCGCCAGTCACGACGCCACCTAAGACGCCACCTAAGGCATTTAAATGAGGCTAATAAAAACTGCACAACCTGCTTATAGATTCTTAACTGCTTTAAAACACATAGTTAAAACTTGGGTAAAGTTAGTGTGCATGGTGTTTGCCGCGCTTGGATTGGTTAGTACCTTCTTAGTGACCGAAGCATTAGCCCAAGGCTCGGCGCCATCGGCGCAGCAGCAAGTGGCCCCGAGTTCAGCCCCGTATTCGGAATTTCAAAATAAGCAAAATTCAGCCCCGACCAACGGGCAAGTTAATTCACAAATGATGGGCCAGCAAAATGGTCAGTCTCCGCGCTCTCAAAGCAATCAATTTAAAAATCAACTCAATGTGCCGGCTCCAATGGGGTCTGTAAATTCGCCGATGGGTATTGATCATAGCTATGGTCTTTCTCAGCGAGATCCCTTCCGCTTACCTCAATACCTCATCTTAAGAATAAAAGAAAAAGCGATGACTAACCGAGCTGAATCTGGGGGCGTTGATGATAGCGTCGAGCCCATTCGCAGATGGCCCCTTGCGGCTTATCAGCTGGTCGGAATTATTTGGGACGTTAAGAAGCCCAAAGCGATGTTTCTTGACCGCCAAAACACGATCCATATGGTCCATCTTAAGGATGTTATCGGCAGCGGAAAAGCGGTCGTAAGCTCAATCAACAATGGCGAAGTCATTGTAATTGAAAATAAGACGCCGCTTAAAATACGTTTGAAGAAGTAGTTAGCTAATCAAGGAGGATTGGTGAAAAAGTTAAGAATTTATCTTGTGATGGCCATGGTGGTTTTGGCGGCGTGCGCAAGTCAGAATAGAATCGACCTCGATGACGACTTTTCTGCTGATCCGACAGTTGCCGCAAACGGATCAACCAGCTCTGATGAATTAAGTTTAGACGATGCAGCAGCGACAAATTCTGCGGCTACCGAGACCGATGAATTTGCTGAATTCGATCAAAGTGAAACGTCCGCGAATCAAGCGCCAGTCGTAGATTCTGATCTAGCTCTTGAAAACGAACTAAATAACGTAGGTACTGATATTCCGCCTCCAACTGTTGCCGAAGTGCCCGAAGTGGTAGAAGAGCCTGTCATTTTGCAACCAGAAATCGTTGCTGAGCAGTCACCACCACCAGCTATCTTGCCAGAGCCGGCTCCCATGGTAGTTCCTGTGGCCGAGGTTATCAGTCAAATCAGCTCGGTTGACTATAAATCAAATGCTAGCGGCGGTACGGTTTTGATTAAAGCCGACCAGCCACTGCAATTCGTAACGCGGATTAATTCGGCTACAAATCAGTTGGTGGTTGAAGTTCAAAACTCAGTTATTCCAAAGAAATTAAAGCGTTCATTGAATACTAAAGATATGGCTTCTTCCATTGGTTCAATTGATATTTATCAAAAGCCAAATTCAAAAATTTCACGTTTTGTAATTCAGCTTCGCGCAGGTTCTCCCGAGCCACTCGTACAACCTGAAGGAAATTCTCTATTAATCGTCGGTGGTGCGAATCCGCAATATGTAGCCTCGCAAGGAAACCAAGCCGTTCAAGCAGATGGTGAACCAGGCCAAGCCCTTTCGGCCAGAGAGCGTACGGCTAATCCCGATATGTCTTCTGAGGGAATTATGAGCTCGCAGTCACTAGAAGACTTTTTAATGAGTAACAATCAATTCTACGGAAGAAAGATTTCGATTGAGACAAATAACTTAGAGGTTAAAGATGCCATCAAGTTTATAGCCGAAGAAAGCGGAGTAAACATGATCATGGACGACGGTTTAGACGGAAAAGTATCACTGAAGTTACGCCAGGTACCATGGGACCAAGCTCTCGTTCTACTATTGAAATCAAAAAAGCTCGGCTACCGCCGCCAAGGAAATGTGCTTAGAATCGCCAAAATCGAAGACATACAAAAAGAAGAAGCCGAAGGAATTCGTCTAAAAGAGGCCAGATCAAATTCAGATCCGTTAGTCGTAAAGCGTTTTTTCATTGGTTACGCCGATATCAAAGACCTAGAAGTGAAGATCAAAGAATTTCTATTTTCAACAACGCCGTCGGCTGCCGGAGCAAACGCCTCAAATCCTGAAGCAAGTCGAGGAGCCAGCCGAGCTAAAGTAATTTCCGATGCTAGAACCAGTTCGCTCATTGTGACTGATACCGCTGACAATATGGTAAAGGTCGAAAAACTGATCGTGGCACTTGATACTCAGCCGCAGCAAGTTCTCATCGAAGGAAAAGTGATCGAGGCCCGTGAAGGCTTCACTCGCCAGGTTGGAGTAACCTGGAGAAACGATTCGACGACCGCGACATCATCTAATCGTGCCTCTCTGAGTATTACACCTGATTTAGGTTCGACACAGGCGATCCTGAGTTCAGCGGTTACATGGGGTCAGCTCGATATACTCGGAAATTTAACTGCGCAGTTACAGCTCGGAGAGCGTGAAGACAAAGTAAGAATCTTATCTTCGCCACGAATTACGGTACTATCTAGTCAGACAGCCAATATTTCGCAAACCTCGGGCATTTTAGTGGCGAAAGTTGAAACCTCGACCCCGGCAGCGGGCGGAGCTAACGTGGTGACTAAGACAAATGAAGTGGTTCAGGTGGGTGTTGTGCTCAAAGTTACACCGCAGGTTTCTAATGAGGGAACAGTGACTTTAGATATGGATATTGAGCGTTCTTTCAAGGGCCAGGTTGATGCCACAGTTCCAGACCGTCGCAATGCAAAAACAAAAGTTATTGTTAAAAGCGGCCAAACGGCAGTGATAGGCGGAATTTTCGAGACCTCAACGATCGACGGGCAGTCCGGAGTGCCTGGCCTAAAAGATATTCCTATATTAGGTTTTTTATTTAAAGGCCAAGTTCAGCAAAAAGATAAAAACGAGTTAGTGATTTTCGTAACTCCAAGAATTTTGCAACCTATTGTAGGCGACAAGAGAACTTCAACTTTCCAATAATGAAATGCTGAAGCACGTTGGACCATCTAGTATAAAGAAAAGGGGAGCGATCTGATCTGTACCCTTTTCTTTATAACTCATTCTCAAAAGCATTTACGAAGACATTACTAAATGGTTTTCGCACTTAAAAACATACAGTTTTCATTACGCATATTACTGTAAGAGTATAAGGTATTTGAAGGCATTTCTAGTTTATCACCTGCGCGCAGAACGAATTGCGTGCCGGATAAGTTAAAAATAAGTTCGCCTTCCATGAGTTGAATTGTTTCTTTCATATTCGTACGTAAGTTCGACATTTTCGAACCAGAGCCAACTTCGACTTCTGTGTAATCAAGTCCTTCAGCTTGGATCAATTGTAGAATTACTTCCTTTTTCGGACCTATTTGCGCAGTCCATCTAGTTATTTTCATCTATTTTCCTCGAATCTTATTTTGAGTCAAAAATATTTTAAAGGTGAAACATCAAATCGTCGATAGAAAAATACGTGGAGGCCACCTTGAAGAAAATGAGCTCGCAACCTGAAACTCAACATATCAATGACGTAATCAACTATCTTGAGAATCAAGCGCTATTTAATTTTATTTTTACTGAAGACACTCTAGAGCTCACTCAAAAAGAAGATTCCAAAAAAATGGTAATCGATTTCAAAAGAGTCGAAAAAGTTTTAGATCGACAAGACGTAGATGGATCACGCTTCTTACAAGTGAACTTTAATGGCGGGTCAAAGATCCTCATCACAAAAGCGCTCGTAGGGTTTAAACCTACAGACTTAATTGGTTTCGATTTGTCACGAATTCCCCGTGTGGTGACGACAATTGACCTTCAAAGCGTATCAAAAGCCATTGAGGACCTATTCGATTCCGAGGAAACAGCTGAATCGCAGGCCGAAGTTGAGGTTTTGAAAAAAGTTTATCAAAGTATTTTGTACGGTGCCGAAAATATAGGGTTCAAAATGCAGGCAGAAAAGACCTGGTTATCAAGCATTTTGCTCAACCACTCGGCAGCGATTGCATAATTTCCTAGTCCTTTGATCTTTTATTAGGCCAAATCTAAATAAATAAAAAAAAGTATTGACCAAGATGGGTGAAAACGAGAGAACACCTCTCACAACTGTCTTTGGGGGCATAGCTCAGCTGGGAGAGCATCTGATTTGCATTCAGAAGGTCGCAGGTTCGATCCCTGTTGCCTCCACCAAACTTTAGTCGAAACTTTTTTTAATTAGTTAAAAAAAGATGTTGACGAAGAGATTGGGCTCAATTAGAACAGTTGACTCTGCTTTGTGGTTCTTTGAAAACTAAATAGTTATAAAGATTTTGGACTTATACAGTCGCTAATCTTCGGATTAGACAGACTTTAAAATGTTTTCGTAGGTTTTCTCAAAATCTACATTAAATAAGCAATTATTAAATTATACAGTTTTTAACTGGAGAGTTTGATTCTGGCTCAGAACAAACGCTGGCGGCGTGCCTAATACATGCAAGTCGAACGAGGAAAGCTTTCGGGCGAGTACTAGTGGCGCACGGGTGAGGAATACATGGGTAATCTGCCTTCA